>DASUJK010000382.1:0-20716 GCA_036279295.1 Pseudonocardiaceae bacterium
CACCGCGCGCAGCGCCGCGCCGACGTGGTGACCGAGGTCGTGCCGGGCGGCACCGTCACCGAGCGGTGGGTGCCGGTCGGCCGGGTCGGCCTGTACGCGCCAGGTGGGCTGGCCGTGTACCCGTCCACAGTCGTGATGAACGTGGTGCCTGCGCAGATCGCGGGCGTCGGCTCGCTGGTGCTGGCCTCGCCGCCGCAGGCCGAGTTCGGCGGTCTGCCGCACCCGACCGTGCTGGCCGCGGCCGCCATGCTGGGCGTGACCGAGGTGTGGGCGGTGGGCGGCGCGCAGGCGATCGCGCTGCTGGCCTACGGCGGCACCGACACCGACGGCTCGGCGCTGGCCCCCGTGGACGTGGTCACCGGGCCGGGCAACATCTACCAGACGGCGGCGAAACGGCTGCTGCGCGGACTGATCGGCATCGACTCGGAAGCCGGTCCGACCGAGATCGCGATCCTCGCCGACCACACTGCCGACCCGGCGCACGTGGCCGCCGACCTGGTCAGCCAGGCCGAGCACGACACGCTCGCGGCCAGTGTGCTGGTCACGTCGTCGGTCGAGCTGGCCGACACGGTCGACGTCGAACTCGGCCGCCAGGTCGCCGCGACCAAGCACACCGAGCGGATCACCGAAGCCTTGCGGGGCAACCAGTCCGGTTGCGTCCTGGTGTCCGATGTGGATGCCGGCCTGGTCGTGGTGGACGCCTACGCTGCCGAGCACCTGGAGATCCAGACCGAGAACGCGCGGGAGGTCGCCGCTCGGGTGCGCAACGCGGGCGCGGTGTTCGTCGGCCCGTACGCCCCGGTGTCGCTCGGCGACTACTGCGCGGGTTCGAACCACGTGCTGCCCACCGGTGGCTGTGCCCGGCACTCGTCCGGCCTGTCCGTGCAGACGTTCCTGCGGGGCATTCACGTGATCGACTACAGCGAGGACGCGCTGCGCTCGGTGGCCGACCATGTCGTCGCGCTGGCCGACGCCGAGGACCTGCCGGCGCACGGCCAGGCCGTGACCGCCCGGTTCGGGGGAGCGGACGATGCCTGAGCCGATCGGTGCCGACATCCAACTGGGTGACCTGCCGCTGCGTGCCGACCTGATCGGCCGCAGTCCTTATGGTGCCCCGCAACTGGACGTGCCGTACCGGCTGAACACCAACGAGAACCCGTACCCGCCGCCGCCCGAGCTGGTCGAGGACATCGTGCGTGGCGCCGCAGCGGCCGCCGCTCGTCTGCACCGCTACCCGGACCGGGACGCCGTCGCGCTGCGCACCGCGCTGGCCGGCTACCTCGCCGACTCGACGGGTGTGCCACTGGCGATGGAGAATCTGTGGGCTGCCAACGGATCCAACGAGATCCTGCAGCAGGTGCTCCAGGCGTTCGGCGGTGTCGGCCGGACGGCGCTCGGCTTCGAACCGTCGTACTCGATGCACCCGATCATCGCGGCCGGTACCCGCACCGAGTGGCTGCCGGCGCCCCGGCGACCCGACTTCAGCCTGGATGTCGACGAGGCGGTCCGGATCGTCACCGACCGGCGGCCCGATGTCGTGTTCGTGACCAGCCCGAACAACCCGACCGGCCAGTCCGTGCCGCTGCCTGACCTGCGCGCGGTGGTGGCCGCCGCACCCGGCCTGATCGTGGTGGACGAGGCCTACGTCGAGTTCTCCGCGCAGCCGAGCGCGATGCTGCTGCTGGCCGCGTTCCCGGACAAGCTGATCGTCAGCAGGACGATGAGCAAGGCGTTCGCGTTCGCCGGTGGCAGGCTGGGCTACCTGGCCGCGGCGCCCGCAGTGGTCGCCGCGCTGCTGCTGGTCCGGCTGCCCTACCACCTGTCCGGGCTCACCCAGGCCGCCGCGCTGGCCGCCGTCCAGCACGCCGACGCGACGCTGGGCCTGGTGGCCAGGCTGATCGCCGAGCGGGAACGGGTCGCCGCCGCGTTGGCCGGGCTCGGTTACTCAGTGGTGCCCAGCGACGCGAACTTCATCCTGTTCGGCGATTTCCCCGATCCCAAGGCATCCTGGAAGTCCTATTTGGACAAGGGTGTGCTGATCCGGGACGTCGGCATCCCCCGGCACCTTCGAGTGACGATCGGCCTGCCCGCCGAGAACGACGCATTCCTGTTGGCCAGCAAGGAGATCGCCAGGTGAATCGGATCGGCCGCGTCGAGCGGGCCACCAAGGAGTCCACCGTCGTGGTGGAGATCGACCTGGACGGCGCCGGCAAGGTGGACGTCAACACGGGTGTGCCGTTCTTCGACCACATGCTCACCGCGTTCGGCATGCACGGCGCGTTCGACCTGGCGATCAGCGCCACCGGTGACACCCACATCGACGCACACCACACCGTGGAGGACGTGGCGATCGTGCTCGGTCAGGCGATCCGCCAGGCACTCGGTGAGCGCACCGGCATCCGGCGGTTCGGCGACGCGTGGATCCCGATGGACGAGGCGTTGGCGCAGGCAGTTGTCGACGTGTGCGGCCGGCCGTACTGCGTGCACACCGGGGAACCGGACATGATGACCGGCTTCGTGGTCGGCGGCCATTACGCGACAGTGCTCAACCGGCACGTGTTCGAGTCGATCGCGTTCCACGCCCAGTTGGCGCTGCACGTGCGGGTGTGCGACGGGCGGGACCCGCACCACGTCACGGAAGCCGAGTACAAGGCCGTGGCCAGGGCGCTGCGAGCCGCGGTGGAGGCCGACCCGAGAATGAGCGGCGTGCCGTCCACGAAGGGTGTGTTGTGACATGTCCAAGGAAATCGTACTGATCATCCTGATCGCGGTGGCCGGGTTCCTGATCGGCGGTGTGTACACCACCTGGAAGACGGCCAAGGTGACGGCGACCGTACTCGGCGTGGCAGCGGCACTCGCGGTCGGCGGCGCGGTCGCCTGGTACGTCTCCTGACCCTGGTCCGGCCCGCTCAGGTGGCGGTCGGCAGTCCGAGATCCACGGCAACACCGCGAGGTCCCACAGGACAGCAGGCCGGCCACTGGTCCGCAACAGAATTCGCCTGACCCGAGACCTATCGCCGGAAGACGAGCAGGTGGCTGGTTTCGTACTGCGGCCCCTGGTCCAAGGACGGCAGCGCCGCCTCGATCCTGGCGAAGCCGGCGTCGGCCGCCTCGTCGCTCATGTGCTCGAACATCGACACGGCCCGTAGCTTCAGTTTCGCGTAGTCCTCGGCGAGGCTGACCGAGCGGGGCCACGTGACCTCGTCGTGCGCGTCGAACGTCCAGCCCGCGTCGGTGAAGTCACTCCGCACCTCGCCCTCGGGCCGGAACTGCCCCGTGTCGATCCGCTGCCATTCGGGCACGACGCGGAACCACCAGACATCGGGCATCCGGTCGCCGAAATTGGCATGTACGAAGACTTTGCCGCCCGGCTTGACGACCCGGAGTAGCTCCCGGGCGGCGGCCGGGTGATCGGCCACGTGGTGCCACACGAAGAACAGCAGGGCCGCGTCACACGAGGCTTCCGGCAACGGGATCCGCTCGGCCGACCCGGCGGCGTAGGTCACATCGGGATGGGGTGCGGCGTGTGCCCGCATCTTGTCCGACGGCTCGATGCCATGGGCCGGGCCACCGAAGGCATCCGCCAGCGCGGGCGTCATGCGGCCGGTGCCCGAGCCGAGGTCGAGCCAGACCAGCGGCCTGGTCGGCGGCAGGTGCCGGGCGAACGCCTCCGTCCACGCGTGGATCGCCTCGGGTGGCATCTGCCGGCCGGCGACGTAGTTGGTGTGCTGCCGTGTGTCGTAGTCGATCTTCTCCATACCACCGAGGCTAGTGGTGTCCGGTAACCCTCACCGGGTAATTTCGGCCCCAGGCAGGCACCTCGCGGCGTTGTCGTCGGCCCAGGTCCAACCGGGGGACCAGGACCTCCGCCGCCTTGCGATGCACCCACCTGGAAGCAGGATGTCCGTCATGACGCCGGAAAGCCTTCATGACTTCTTCGCCGCCGCGGGGTGGCTGGCGCGCTGATCGGATTGCTGTTCGTCGCGATCTCCGTGTCCCAGAACCGGCCGGCCGAGACGGGTGAGACGCAGATCCACCGGTCGGGGTCGGCCGGTCGTGGAAGCTGATCGGTGGCCCGGCATCGGGCTGCAACACCAACTCGGTGCACCGATGCACGCCGGCACCCGGCACGACACCGGCGCGCCTCCGGACACCGAGAGCTAGTCGATGCCGCCTTCGCTGGCCGCCTTCAGTTTCAGCGCGCCAGGGCCGAGACTGGCCATCTCGTCCTGATGGTTGTGCAGCGCGCAGCTGCGCAGTGACAGGCATCCGCAGCCGATGCACGACGTGAGCCGGTCGCGGAGCCGTTGCAGCGCGTCGATCCTGGTGTCCAGCTCGGCTCGCCATGACCGGGACAGCCGCGCCCAGTCCGTCTTGTTCGGTGGGCGGCCGTTGGGCAGCCCGGCCAGTGCGTCCCGGATCTGTTCCAGACTGAGCCCGACCCGTTGCGCGGTACGGATGAACGCCAGCCTGCGCAGCACGGCCCTCGGGTAGCGACGCTGGTTGCCCGCTGTGCGTTCCGCCGTGATCAGGCCGGATTCCTCATAGAACCGCAGCGCGGTGTGCGGCACGCCGCTGCGTTCGGCGACCTGACCGATGGTCAGTTGTTCGGGCAGTGATGGCACCTGGTCATATTACGCCTTGACTTCGAGTTAGCTTGAGGTTGCACGCTGGCTGCCATGACCACGACAAGCACGGAGAAGCCAGGCGTCCGGACCGGCTACGCGGCACTGCCCGCACTCATGGCCAGGATGACCGGCGACGAGAAGCACTCGATGGCCGCCTCTTCCACGGTGGACGTGCTGTGGGTGCTGTACGACCAGATTCTCGACGTTACCCCGGATCGGCTCAACGATCCGGACCGGGATCGATTCCTGCTCTCCAAGGGTCACGGCCCCACCGGTTTCTACGCGGTCCTGGCGGCGAAGGGCTTCATCGAGCCCGATCTGCTCAACAACTGGGCAAGCAAGGAGTCGCCACTGGGCCGGCACCCGGACCGGACCCTGGTGCCGGGCGCGGAGATCGGCAGCGGCTCACTCGGCCACGGGCTGCCGATCGCGATCGGTGTCGCGCTCGGGCTGCGGGCCGAGGGGCGGACGAAGCCGAAGGTGGTCGTACTCGTCGGTGACGGCGAACTGGACGAGGGCAGCAACTTCGAGGCGATCGCCGTCGCAGGCCGGCTCGGCCTGACGCAGCTGACCGTCGTCGCGATCGACAACGCCAGTTCCAGCCACGGTTGGCCGGGTGGCATCGCCCGGCGGTTCGAGGTGGAGGGCTGGGCATCGACCACCGTGGACGGCCGCGACCACGCCCAACTCGCGGCCGCGTTCCGCACACCACATCCCGGCCGGCCCGCCGTGGTCGTGGCCACGATGCAACGGAAGGCGGCGACGGCATGACGACGACGTACCCGACCAACATCCGCCAGGTGTTCGCGGACACGGTCACCGAGCTGATGGACACCGATCCGAGGATCGCCGTCGTGCTGGCGGACATCTCGACGGACCTGTTCGAAACGGCGGCGCGGCGCCATCCGGACCGGGTGGTCAACGTCGGCATCCGTGAGCAGCTGATGATCAGCGTGGCTGGCGGCCTGGCGCTGACCGGACTGCGCCCGGTCGTGCACACGTTCCCGTCGTTCCTGGTCGAGCGGGCGTTCGAGCAGGTCAAGCTGGATCTCGGCCACCAGGATGTGGGTGCCGTGCTGGTCGGCTACGGCGGCTCCTACGACATGGCGGAGAACGGCAGGACGCACCAGTCGCCTTCGGACGTGGCGCTGCTGGACTCACTGCCCGGCTGGACGGTGCACGTGCCCGGCCACCCGGCCGAGGTGGACCGGTTGCTGCGGGCCGCGATCCCCGGCGACAACCGGGTGTACGTCCGGCTTTCCGCACAGGCCAACGCGCAGGCGCACCAGTACGACGGTGTGCACGTCGTGCGGCACGGCAGGCGGGGTGTCGTGCTGGCCGTCGGGCCGGTGCTGGATCGGGTGCTGGCCGCCACCGAGACGGCCGACGTGACGGTCGCCTACACGTCGACCGTACGGCCACTGGACGGTGCCGGGCTACGGGCTGCCGTGCTGGCCGCCGACCGGCCCGACGTGGTGCTCGTGGAGCCCTATCTGACCGGCACGTCGGCCTATCTGGTGGACGCGGTACTGGAGGACGTGCCGCACCGGCTGCGGGCGCTCGGCGTCGGCCGGGAACTGGAGCTGCGCATGTACGGCTCGCCTGCCGACCACGACACGGCACACGGCCTGGACGCACCCGGCATCGCCGCTGCCGTGCGGTCCTTCCTGCGATAACGCGGTAATACGATGACGGCGACGCGAGGCACGACGGTAACCTGATGCCGTGCCTCGCGTTGTCGTGCTGGACTACGGGTCCGGCAATCTCCGGTCGGCCGAACGTGCCCTGCGCCGGGTCGGTGCCGATGTCGAGGTCACTTCGGACTTCAGGGCGGCGCTGGCCTGTGACGGGCTCGTGGTGCCCGGCGTCGGCGCGTTCGCCGCCTGCATGGCCGGCATCACCGAGGTACACGGCGAACGGATCATCGCGCGCCGCCTTGCCGGTGGCCGCCCGGTGCTCGGCATCTGTGTGGGCATGCAGGTGCTGTTCGAGCACGGCGTGGAGCACGGCGTCGACGTGGCCGGTTGCGGTGAGTGGCCGGGCGCGGTGGAGCGCCTGCGGGCCGACATCTTGCCGCACATGGGCTGGAACACCGTGCGGGCGGCCGAGGGGTCCCAGCTGTTCGCGGGCCTGCCCGAGGACACCCGCTTCTACTTCGTGCACTCGTACGCCGCGCGCACGTGGGAATTGCGGGACACCGCCCCGCTCCCCGAACCGCTCGTCACCTACGCCACGCACGGCGAGGATTTCGTGGCCGCCGTCGAGAACGGTCCGCTGTGGGCCACGCAGTTCCACCCGGAGAAGTCCGGTGACGCGGGCGCCCACCTGCTGGAGAACTGGCTCAAATCGGTCGTCGGGTAGCTGTGATGTCCACCACGTACAGCAACGTCGAAGTCGCATAGCGCGAGCAGGCCGGTGATCTGGCCGATGCGTCACGGTCCGGTGGCGGGCTAGGCATGAGACGCGCAGTGCCGCGCAGCCCAAGACACATCGGAGCGTCCAGTGGAAACGACGAACGACTCCTTCCCAACCACCACCCGTAGCCGGCTTCGCCGCCGGCTGGCCACCGTGCTCGCCGTCGGCGCGATCGGCGGTCTCGCACTGACATCGGTCGCCACCGTGGAGGCCAATGCGGTCGCCGCCCCCGGCAGCGGCTGTGCCGCGGTCGCCATCATCACCGCGCGTGCCTCCGGCGAGGCCGCCGGTGAAGGCATCACCGGGTCGCTGGTCACGCAGATCGTGGACTCCAGCTCCCAGACGGTCAGCCGGGCATCGGTGAACTACCCGGCCACCCTGACCAACTACGCCAGCAGTTCGGCCCAGGGCGAGTCGGCCCTGAAGTCGCAGCTGACCAGCGAGGTCAACGCCTGCCCGAGCACCAAGGTCGTCCTGCTCGGCTACTCGCAGGGCGCACAGGTCGTCGAGGACATGTTCAGCGGTGGCGGTGGCGGCGCGCTCGGTGCCACCACGGCGCCGCTGTCCACGTCGATCACCAACCACGTCGCCGCGGTGGCCACGTTCGGTGACCCGAGGCACGTCACCGGCCAGGCGGTCGACCTGGGCACCGCGCGGACCAACGGTCTGTTCCCGCGCAGTGCCGCCCAGGACAGCGCGTTGAACGGGGCGGCGTCCCGGATCCAGGCGTACTGCGATGCCAACGACGAGTTCTGTGCCAGCGGTTTCAGCCTTCAGGTGCACCTGACCTACCTGAGCCGCTACCAGAACGCGGCCGCGAGCTTCGTGCTCGGCAAGATCGGCGGCTGACACCCGAAGGGCTGATGCGTGCCGGCGCGGCGGCACGCATCAGCCCTTTGTGCTGCCTTCGTTGGCACCACGGATGAAGTGGCGCTGGAACACGATGAACACGATCGCCACCGGGATGGTGGCCAGCAGCGCGGCGGCCAGTTTCAGCGGATACTGCGTGCCGGCCCCGAGTGAACCGCTGACCAGGTCGGCCAGGCCCCGCGGCAGCGTGTAGAGGTTCGGGCTCTGCACGGCGACCAGCATGTTGGTGAACTCGTTCCAGGAACCCTGGAAGGACAGGATGGTCAGCGTGATCAGTGCCGGCCGGGCCATCGGCAGCACGACCGACCGGTAGATCTGGAACGTGCTGGCGCCGTCGATCCGGGCCGCTTCCTCGACACTGACCGGGATCGTCTCGAAGAACTGCTTCATGATGAACACACCGCCCGCGTCGGCCAGCAGCGGCAGGATCATCGCCGCGTACGTGTCGTAGATGCCGAGTTGGTTGAGTACGAGGAACTTCGGGATCATCAGCACGACACCGGGCATGGCCATCACGGCGAGTATCCCGCCGAACAGGGCGCCCCGGCCGGGGAACCGCAGTCGGGCCAGCGCGTAGCCGGCCAGCGAGTCGAGGAACAGCCGCCCACCGGTCACGAACAGTGTCACGACAAGCGAATTGAAAGTCCACAGTGGAAAGTCGGTGCTGCCGTTGAACAGCTTCGCGAAGCTGTTCACGACCGTCACCGGATGCGGCACCGGGGACAGCGGGTTGGCGGTCGCGTCCGGGTTCGTCTTGAACGACGACGCGATCTGGATCACGAACGGGTACAGGTAGACCAGCGCGAACACGACCAGGACGGCCATGCCGACGACGACCCAGACGATGCCGTTGCGCCGCCGCCGGTTGTGGTAGCGCGTGGGTGCCGCCGCCGTGGGGGAGATCGCGATCACGCCGACACCTCCTGCTTCCGTTGCGCCCGCCGCAGGGCGCGCTGCGCCTTCCGTTCGCGAGCGGCGTCCGAATCGCGCAGCAGCCAGCGCTGGACGGCCGTCATCAGCACGATGATCGCGAACAGCACGAATGACATCGCCGCGCCGGCCGGGTAGTTCTGGTCACCGAAACCGGTGGTGTAGGAGAGGTAGGCGGGGCTCAGCGTGGTCTTGTCCGGGCCACCCTGGCTCAGGATGAAGATCTGGTCGAACACCTGCCACGAGCCGATCAGGCCGAGCGTGATCACCAGGAACATCGTCGGCCGCAGCTGCGGCAGCGTGACGTAGCGCAGCCGCTGCCAGCGGTTCGCGCCGTCCAGCAGGCTGGACTCCTCGACGTCGGCCGGCAGGTCCTGCAACGCGGCCAGGAACAGCAGCATGAACGTGCCGGACGTGGTCCACACGACCAGCGCGATGATCGCGCACATGGCCACGCTCGGCCCGGACAGCCAGTCCCACCACGACAGGCCGAGCAGCCCGTGGTTGACCAGCGCGCCGGGCGGGTTGTCCGGGTCGACGATGTGCAGCCCGCCCAGGATCAGGTGCACCAGGCCGTTGGCGTCGTTGAACCAGGACGGCCCCTGGATGCCGAACACCCGCAGCACGGCGTTGACCGCGCCGCCACCGGTGAACATGAACAGGAACACGATGCTGATCGCGACCGAACTGGTCACCGACGGGAAGTAGAACGCGGTGCGGAAGAACGTCTTGCCCTTCAACCGCCGCTGGTTGAGCACCATCGCCAGGAACAGCGCGATCCCGGTCTGCAGCGGCACCACGAGCACCACGTAGTAGAGAACGTTGCGGATGCTGGTCATGAAGTCGCTGCGTTCCAGACCGGGCCGCGTCAGCAGGTTGGCGTAGTTGCCGCCGCCCGCGAACGGCACCCCGGCCGCGAAGGGGCTGCCCTGACCGGTCCACTTGGTCAGGCTCACCCACAGCGCCATCAGGATCGGCACCAGCAGGAACAGCACCAGCATCAGTATCGCCGGCGACGTGAACAGGAGCCCGGCCAGCGCCTCACCTGGGTACCGCCCCCGCCGGCGGCGCTGCCGGCGGGGACGGTTCGCGGCGGCGGTACCCCCGATGACAGCACCGCCGGCCACGGGTGGAGATGACACGGACGCCATGGTCAGCTACCGAGCGCCTGCGTCAGGTTCGTCTGCAGCCGCTGTAGGACCGCCGTCGGCGAGCCCTTGGCCAGCTGCGTGAGCTGCGTGTCGTAGTCGGCGAGCACGGTGGTCACCTTCGGTGCGTTGACCGGGCCGACACCGTTGGGCGCACCGTCCAGGAACGCCTTGTCGGTCGGGAACTGGGACTCGTAGGTGGCCTGCACGGACTGGCGGGACGGGATCACGCCGAAGGCCTTGGCGAACGCCAGTTGCTGCTGCGGCGCGGTCATCGCGTTCACGAACGAGATGGCGGCTGCGTGGTTCTTGCTCTTGGCGCTGATGCCCCAGCAGGTGGTGAACTCCAGCGTCGCGGCACCGGCCGGGCCGGCGGGCAGCGGCGCGATCTCGTACTTGATCTTCGGGTAGTCCGACTTCATGGCGCCTTCGATCCAGTTGCCCTCGATCGTCATGGCCGCCTTGCCGGTGCCCAGTGCCTCGCCACCCCAGCCGGTGTCCAGCTGCGACGAGTACTGCATCAGGCCGGACTTGAGCAGGCCCTGCACGAACGTCAGTGCCTGCACGTTCTGCTGCGAGTCGGCGTCGGGCTTGCCGGCCTTGTTCACGATGGAACCACCGGCCTGCGAGATGAAGGCGTCCACCCGGTCGTGCGTCGGGCTGACCGCCAGCGGCACCATGCCCTTGGCCTTGATCTTCGTCAGTACCGAGGTGAGCTGGTCCCACGTGGTCGGGATGTCGGCGTCGGTCAGGCCCGCCTTGGCCCACATCGCGGTGTTGATCACCAGGCCGAGAGTGGAGAAGTCCTTGGGAGCACAGTAGAACGTGCCCTTGTAGGTGAACGCGGTGCGCAGTGCCGGGTAGAAGCCGTTGGGGTCGTTGACCTTGTTGCCGTACGGGTAGAGCGCGCCGACACTGGCGTAGTCGGCGACCTTCGACGCGTCCATGTAGAACACGTCCGGCGGCGCGCTGCCGGCGAACGCCTGGCCGAGCTGCTGGTCGAGGTTCTGCGCCGGGATCACGGTCGCCTTGTTCTTGGTGTTGCTGGCCCACTGTGCCGCGGCTGCCTTGACGGCCGCCGTCTCCGCGTCACCTGAGGACCCGATCAGGATCTGCAGGCTGGCCGGGCCGCTGGACTGTGCTGGTTGTTTGGCGCTGCTGGAGAAGCCGCTGCCGCAGCCAGCGGCGAGCAGCGCGGCGGCGGCCAGCACGGCCGCGCCGGCCAAGGGACGGGTCATCCGTGACATGACGACTCCTTTGTCGTGGGGACTGGGAGGGGAGGGCGATGTTGAGATGGGGGAGTCATGAGGGGAATCAACCTGACTGGCGGACCACCAGGTGCGGTGCGAGCAGCACGTGGTGCTCGGCCAGGTTGTCAACTGCGTCGACCGTGTCGGCCGGGTCTGCCGTGTCGTTGTCGTCGGATCTGTCGAGGAAGTTGGTCAGCAGGTCGACGCAGGTGGCAGCGGCCGCGCGCAGCGGCTGTGCCACCGTGGTCAGGCCCATCGCGGCGGCGCTCGGCGAGTCGTCGAAACCGATCACCGGCACCGCGGGCCCGCCGCGGCTGACCTGGTCGCGGACCATGGCCAGGGCGCCGAGCGCCAGCGTGTCGCTGGCGCAGACCAGGGCATCGGCCTTCCGTTCCCGCACGAGTTCGACGGCCGATACGTGGCCGTTGTCGACGGTGTTCTCGGTACTGGTCAACAGGCTTGCCGGATCGACACCGGCGGCACGCAACGTGGTCTCCCAGCCCGCGCGCCGGTCGTCGCCGACACCGGAACCGATCGGCCAGCCGACAAAGCCGATCCGTCGGTGACCGGCGTCCAGCAGCCGTTCGGTGGCGGCCGTGGTGCCCGCCTTGCCGTCCACGTCCACCCACCAGTGCCGGGCGCGGACGCCCCACGGCCGACCGAAGGTCACGAACGGCACGCCCTGCTTGCGCAGCCACGTGGTGCGCCGGTCGCGGTGGTGTGTCCCGGTGAGTACGAACGCGTCCAGCTCGTAGGAGTTGAGCAGGTCGGAGTAGGCGGCGATCTCGTCGTCGTCGGAGTTCGCCGTGAACACGATGGTCCGAAAGCCGTAGCCCTGCGCGGACTCCGTGACGGCGTGCACGAACCGGTCCAGCACGGAGCCAGCCAGCTCCTCGCTGAACGGCGACATCCGCATCGCCAGCAGGTTCGATCGGTGGGTACGCAGCTGTCGTGCCGCGCGGCTGGGCCGGTAGCCGAGTTCGGTGATCGCGGCCTGCACCCGTTCCCTGGTGTCCGCCTGCACCCGGTGCGGTGCGTTGAGCACATTGGACACCGTCTGCCGGGAAACGTTGGCACGTTCGGCCACCGTGGTGATGGTCGGCCGGTCGTTGCCCATGGGTGATCCCTCCCGGCCTCCGCTCTGCTGAGGGGCGGTCGCGATGATTTGATCGTTCAAATTGTTGCTGTACAGTCTTAACCCGTCGGGTCGTACACGTCAACCGCAGGAGGGGTCTTGGCACTTCTTCAACCGGCTCTGCACGACCTGGACCTGTGTGTCCGAGCGCCGACGGCGGTGGTCAGTGACCACAGTGGACAGTTACTCGGCGTCGCAGGTCACGGCGTGCTGCACGCTGATGTCCGCGTCCTCTCGCGCGCGGAACTGATCGTGGACGGCACTGCGCTTGAGTTGATCCGCGCAGTGCGGGATGGAACCGCCCGCAGCCGATTCGTAACCCTTGCGAGATCTCTCGGTGACCCGGGGCCTGACCCGACCGTCCGCGTCGAGCGGCACCGGGAGACCACAGTGGACGGTCTGGTTGAGGAGATCCACATCGTGTCCACCGCGGGGACACCCGTGCTCACCGACGTCCGCATGATGCTGGCCGCCGACCTGGTGGACATGACGGTGTTCAAGGGGGGCGGCGGTGGTGCCGTGGTCCCGTTCGCGCGGACGGCCGACGGCACCGGCCTGACCTGGGGCCGAGACGGCACGACGGCCATCGCCACCGGTGATGGCGCGCAGCCGGTCGCGACCGAGGACGGCGGCAGGCTGGACTGGCGGATCGAACTGCCTCCGCGTGGCAGCACCGTGCTGCGCTGGCGGCTGCTGGTCACCGACCCGGCCGCCGTGGTCACCGCGCCGAGCACCGGGATCGAGTGGTACCGGCCCGATGTCACGGCCGACGATCCCCGGCTCGCCCAACTGCTCCAGCAGTCGCTGGACGATCTCGCCGCGCTGCGGCTGGTCACCGCCGACCAGCCCGACCAGCCGTTCCTGGCCGCCGGTGCGCCGTGGTTCTTCACCCTGTTCGGCCGGGACAGCCTGTGGGCCGCGCGGCTGCTGCTGCCGCTGGGCACCGAACTGGCCGGGTCGACGCTGCGCGCGCTGGCCGGCCGGCAGGGCAAGACGACCGACGCGGAAACCGCCGAGGCGCCGGGCAAGATCATGCACGAGTTGCGGCGCAACGGTTTCGTCGAGCCGTCCACCGGCTTCTCGCTGCCCGCCGTGTACTACGGCACGATCGACGCGACACCGCTGTGGGTGTGTCTGCTGCACGACGCATGGCGCTGGGGCATGCCGGCCGAGGACGTGGAAGACCTGCTGCCGCAGGCCGAAGCCGCGCTCGGCTGGCTGGCATCGGACGCCGACCCGGACGGCGACGGCTTCGTGGAGTACATCGACGACACCGGCCGCGGCCTGGCCAACCAGGGCTGGAAGGACTCCGGCGACTCGGTCCGGTTCCGGGACGGCTCGCTGGCCACGCCGCCGATCGCGCTGTGCGAGGTACAGGGCTACGCCCACGAGGCGGCCGTCAAGGGCGCCGCGCTGCTCACCGCGTTCGGCCGGTCCGGCGGTGACCGCTGGCTGTCCTACGCCGACGACCTCGCGCGCCGGTTCCGCGCCAAGTTCTGGGTCAGCGACGAGTTCGGCCCGTACCCGGCCATCGCGCTGGACGGCGACAAGCGCCCGGTCGACGCGCTGACCAGCAACATCGGCCACCTCATCGGCAGCGGCATGCTGACCGCCGAGGAGATCGGGACGATCGCGGCCCGGCTGGTCGCACCGGACATGTCGTCCGGATTCGGGCTGCGCACGATGTCCAGCGCCGCCGATGGCTATTCGCCGCTGTCCTATCACTGTGGCTCGGTCTGGCCACACGACACGGTGATCGTGGCACAGGCGCTGAGCGAGGCCGGCCAACCGGAGGCGGCCGCGGAACTGGTCCGTGGCCTGCTGCGGGCCGCACCCGCGTTCGGCTTCCGGCTGCCCGAACTGTTCGGCGGCGACGCGCACACCGACCTGCCGGTGCCGACGCCGTATCCGGCCGCGTGCCATCCGCAGGCGTGGGCGGCGGCCGCCGGGATCGGCATCCTGCGGGTGCTCACCGGACTCTCGCCGGACGTGCCCAACCGCACGCTGCACGTGTCACCGCCGGCAGGCGCCCCGGTCGGCGCACTGTCGGTGAGCGGCCTGCGGCTGGGCACAGGAACCGTCGACCTTGCGGTGGACGCGGCGGGTCACCCGATCTCGGTCCGGGCGCCGATGGGCATCACGGTCACCGGCAGAGGTCGCCAACCAGCCGGTTAAAGTGTGATGGTGACTTTCACGCTGCTGCCCGCCGTCGACGTGGCAGAGGGCAAAGCCGTCCGGTTGGTGCGGGGCGCGTCCGGTTCGGAGACCGACTACGGCGACCCGTTGGAGGCTGCCATGGCCTGGCAGGCCGGCGGTGCCGAATGGGTGCACCTGGTGGACCTCGACGCCGCGTTCGGCCGGGGCAACAACCGCGAGCTGCTGGCCAGGGTGGTCGGCAAGCTCGACGTCCAGGTGGAACTGTCCGGTGGCATCCGGGACGACGAGTCGCTGGCCGCCGCGCTGGCCACCGGCTGCGCCAGGGTCAACCTGGGCACCGCGGCGCTGGAGAATCCGGCTTGGTGCTCCCGGGTGATCGCCGAGCGCGGCGAGCAGGTCGCGATCGGCCTCGATGTCCGGATCACCGACCAGGGCCACCGGTTGGCCGCGCGCGGCTGGACCCAGGACGGCGGCGACCTGTGGTCGGTGCTGGAGCGGCTGGACGCCGACGGCTGCCCGCGTTACGTGGTGACCGACGTGAGCAAGGACGGCACGCTGACCGGGCCGAACCTGCGGCTGCTGAGCGATGTCTGCGCCCGCACCGACGCCGCGGTCATCGCGTCCGGCGGAGTGTCCAGTGTGGACGATCTGCGCCAGCTGGCCACGCTCGCGTCGGACGGTGTCGAGGGCGCCATTGTCGGCAAGGCCCTGTATGCGGGCGCATTCACGTTGCCCCAAGCATTGGCGGCCGTGCGCTGAAATCCGGTGCGGCGACCGTGCTGGCACTACCGTGACGGTATGCGAGTCACTGTGCTGGGCATGGGAAGCATGGGCCGGGCGTTCGCGTCACGAGCGTTGGACCGCGGCCACCATGTGACGGTGTGGAACCGGACCGCCGGCAAGGCAGCCGCTCTGGTCGCCAGGGGTGCCACCGAGATGTCGTCGGTGCCGGACGCGGTGGCGCACGCCGACGCGACCCTGGTGGTGGTCGCGGACGACGAGGCCGTGCTGGACCTGTGTGTCGGCATCGACGGCGCGATGGCTTCGGTCGCCAATGGAGCGGTGCTGGCCAACGTCAGCACGGTGTCGCCGGCCACCGCGCGGGAACTGGCCGCGGCCGGTCCGGCCGACGCCGTCCTCGATGCCCCGGTGCTCGGCGGTCCGGCGCAGGTCGCCGCCGGTGCCGGCCGGTTCCTGATCGGCGGTCCCGCCGAGGCCGTGCACCGGTTGGACCGGTTGTGGGCCGATCTCGGTTCCGGCTACGTGCACTGCGGCCCGTCCGGCACCGGCGCGGTCATGAAGCTGTTGTCCAACCTGCAACTGGTCATCGGCGTGACCGCACTGGCCGAAGCGGTTGCCACGGCCCGCCGGCAGGGCATCGACGACCAGTTGCTGCGGACCGTGTTCGGCGACAGCCCGGTGCTCAGCCCGGCGTCCAGACAGCGCCTGGACGCCGTGCTGCGGCCCGATCACCCCGGCTGGTTCTCCCCGGCGCTGGCCCGCAAGGACGTCCGGCTGGCCGTCGCACTGGCCGAGCAGAGCGGTGTCCCGGCCCAGCTCGGACCGGCCGTGGAAAACCTGTTGACGACTGTGCTGGCGGCCGGCCGGTGGCCGGACTTCGCGGCCGTGCTGGAGGCGTTCCGCTGAAATCGATCCGACCGATCACTCCAGCTTGATCGCGATCCCACCGGGCAGTGCCCGGCGGCGCAACTTGCTGCCCAGCATGGTGATCCTGGCCAGCAGGCCGTACTTCTGCTTGATCAGGTCCAACGTCCGGCGCACACCCGCGTCGTCCAGCAGGCGGGCGTGCCCCGGCACGTCGTCCCCCTTCGGCCTGCCCCGCACGTCACACGCGCCGACCCGGACCGTGCCGTCCCTGCGGATGCGCTTGACCTTGCCGGCGTCCGGCGCGGAGTACACCAGCAGTTCGTCACCGTCCCGCGCCACCCACACCGGGGTCGGCACGGCGCTCCCGTCCTTGCGGAACGTGGTGAGCAGGACGTAGTTCTCGGCAGCGAGTCGGTCCAGGTCCGATGGCATCAGCAGATGATGACAGCTACCTGCTGGCGGCCAGTTCGCGTGCCGTCCGATGGGCGTTCTCCAGCGATTCGGCGGCCAGGTCCTTGAACTGGGCCATCGCCGGTACCACGCCGGCCAGCGTGAGTTCCGCGTTGACGAACGTCAGGTCGGCGTCCAGGCCGACGGAGCTGAGCGCGGCCCGCAGGTAGCGCTCCTGGAACTCGAAGTCCTCGCGCGGCATGCCCGGCCCGTAGGCGCCGCCCCGGGACGCCGTCACCACGAAGCGCTTGCCGACCAGCGATCCGACGCCGGTCTCCTTGTCCACCGCCGTCCTCGGCGTGATGATCCGGTCCAGCCAGGCCTTCACCGTGGACGGCACGGAGAAGTTGTACATCGGCAACC
Source organism: Pseudonocardiaceae bacterium (assembly GCA_036279295.1). Classification (GTDB taxonomy): domain Bacteria; phylum Actinomycetota; class Actinomycetes; order Mycobacteriales; family Pseudonocardiaceae; genus DATEPR01. The sequence continues at coordinate 16,955 of DASUJK010000382.1, forward strand.
CGAGCACCACGGTGTCGGCGGCGGTCAGCTCGTCGATCAGTTCACTGCTGATCGCCCATGCGACCCGCTGCTCGGCGGTGTGCTCCTCGTCCGGGAGCGCGGCGGCCGTGTAGGTGGCGTGGTCCAGGTGTGGCACCGGCGTCGCCGCGAGGTCGCGGTACACGTAGGTGCCCTCCGGGTGGGCCGCCCGCCAGCGCTGCGCGAACGCGGCGCTCAGCTCCCTGGACACCGAACCCGACGTGCGCATGCTCGCGTCGATGTGCAGCAGTTGTGACATCCCGGTCCACATCCTTCATCTTGTGTAAGAACATCTTGCCACAGAACATACGTCTGAAATACATTCTGGTTCAAGACGATCTGGTGTGAGAGAAGTCATCGACTAGGCTGGAGGTATGGCGGACGAGTGCCGGGCAGCGGCTTCGCTGTGCGGCGAGCTGGACATGGCTTGGCTGCTCAACCGGGCTGCCCAGCGGCTGGCCGACGCGGTGCAGGCCGAGGCCGTCCGGCACGGGATCGGCATGCGTGCCCAGCTCATCCTCAGCGCGCTGGCCTCGGGCGGCGGCCGCACCCAACTCGCGCTCGGCGCCGATCTCGCCGTCGACAAGACCACGCTGACCACGGAACTGGACCGGCTGGAGTCCTGCGGCCTGATCCAACGCAGGCCCGACCCGAGGGACCGCCGGGTACGCATCCCCGAGATCACCGAGGCGGGCCGGCGCCGGCAGGCCGAGGCCGCCGAGGCGATCCAGGGCATCACCGACCGCCAGCTGGCCGTGCTGTCCGCCGACGAGCGCAAGATCCTGGAGGAGTCCCTCCGCCGGTTGATCGACAGCCCGGTGGACGCCGGTTCACCAGGCGTTTCCCGCGTGTGAAAGGCTGCGCCGGTGGCCGTCGCCGTGCGAGTGATCCCCTGTCTGGACGTGGACGCGGGACGAGTGGTGAAGGGTGTCAACTTCGCTGATCTCGTCGACGCGGGTGACCCCGTCGAACTGGCCGCGGCCTATGACGCCGAGGGTGCCGACGAGTTGACCTTCCTGGACGTCACCGCGTCCTCCGGCGATCGCGAGACGACGTTCGACGTCGTCCGGCGCACCGCGGAGCAGGTGTTCATCCCGTTGACCGTCGGCGGCGGTGTGCGTGCCGTGGACGACGTCAACCGCCTGCTGCGGGCCGGCGCGGACAAGGTCAGCATCAACACGGCGGCCATCGCCCGGCCGGAACTGCTGCACGAGGCGTCCCGCCAGTTCGGCTCGCAGTGCATCGTGCTGTCCGTGGACGCCCGCCGGGTGCGCGACGGCGAGCCGACGCCGTCCGGCTTCGAGGTGACCACACACGGCGGCCGGCGCGGCACCGGCATCGACGCCGTCGAATGGGCGGCGCGCGGCCAGGAACTCGGGGTCGGCGAGATCCTGCTCAACTCGATGGACGCCGACGGCACCCGGTCCGGCTTCGACATCGATCTGATCCGGATGGTGCGTGCCAGGGTGGACGTACCGCTGATCGCCAGCGGTGGCGCCGGCCTGCTGGAACACTTCCCGCCCGCCGTCGACGCCGGCGCGGACGCAGTGCTCGCGGCCAGTGTCTTCCACTTCGGCCAGTTGCACATCGGGGACGTCAAAGGTGTGCTGGCCGGCGCCGGGGTGGAGGTCCGATGACCCTCTCGGCCGATATCGCGGGTCGGCTCAAGCGCAACTCCGACGGCCTGGTGTGCGCGGTCGCTCAGGCGCACGGCACCGGCGAGGTGCTGATGGTCGCCTGGATGAACGACGAGGCGCTGGACCTGACGCTGACCACCCGGCGGGCCACCTACTTCTCCCGTAGCCGGCAGCGGTTGTGGGTCAAGGGCGAGACGTCCGGGCACACCCAGTACGTGCACGAGGTCCGGCTGGACTGCGACGGCGACACCGTGCTGCTGGTGGTCGACCAGGAGGGCGGCGCATGCCACACCGGCGACCGCACCTGCTTCGACGCGGACGTGCTGCTAGAGCTGCCCGGTTAGGTAACGCTGCAGATTCGGCCCGACCATGGCGATCAGCGCGTCCACGTCCGCCGATGCCAGCGGCTCCAGTTTCAACACGTAGCGGATCACACCCAGCCCGACCATCTGGGTGCCGCACAGGGCGGCCCGCAGCTCGGCCTGGTCCGCGCCGACAGCCTCGGTGATCACGTGGAACACGGTCCCGCTGAAGAACTCGGCCATCGACCGGGCCGCGGTTTCCTGGCTGGCCACGCTGAGCATCAGGGTCGCGAACTGGCCCTCATAGGTGTCCCAGAGGCTGACGAACGTGCGGATCAGCCGCTCCGCCAACGTGTCCGGGCCGCCGTGCATGACGGCTTCGATCAGCTCCGTCGGGTCGAACGGCAGTTCCACGATGGCCGCGAACAGGCCCTGTTTGCCGCCGAACCAGTGGTTCACCATGGCGGCATCCACTCCGGCGCGCGCCGCGATGGTGCGGACCGTGGCGCCCTGGTAGCCCTGCTCGGCGAACACGGCGCGGGCGGCGTCCAGCAGCGCGGCACGGGTGTCCTCGCCGCCGGAACGCCTGCCCCGGCGTTTCGGCTCCTCGGTCACGCTGTGGTCCGGCGCAGGGTCGTCGCCCCGACCACCAGCGCGAGCAGCGCACAGCCAACGATCACCACCAGATCCCACCACACCGTGGGCGACACCGTGTCGGTGTGCACCAGCCTGCTCATGCCTTCCACGCCGTAGCGCAACGGCATCACCCTGCTCAGCCCGTCCAGCCAGCCCGCCATCGAACTGGTCGGCGTGAGCAGGCCGGACAGCAGGAACTGCGGCAGGATCACGGCCGGCATGAACTGGACGGCCTGGAACTCGGTGGCCGCCAACGCGGAGACGCCGAGCCCGAGCGCGGCGCCGAGCACGGCGTTGCCGACGGCGAACAGCAGCAGCACCGGCACGGACGCCAGTTGGTCCAGGCCGAGCAGCAGCGCGGTCCCGCTGGCCGCGAGGCCCTGCACGAGCGCGAGCACGCCGAACGCCAGCGCGTAGCCGAGGACGAGGTCGGCCTTGCCGAGCGGTGTGGTGAGCAGGCGTTCCAGCATGCCGCCGGTGCGCTCCCGGACCATCGCCACACTCGTCACCAGGAACATGATCAACAGTGGGAACGTGGCCAGCAGCGCGGGCGCGAGATGCTGGAAGACGGCCGGCTGGTCGGCGAAGACCTCCTTGAACAGCCACAGCAGCACGCACGGCACGACGAGCACCATGGCGATGGTGCGGCGGTCGCCGCGCAACTGGGTGAGGACTCGGCTGGCGGTCGCGCCGGTGAGTCTCGGGCTCATGCCGGCACCTGCCCGTTCACCAGATCGAGGAACGCGTCGTCCAGATTCCCGGCGCCGGTCGCGGTGAGCAGGCCGGCCGGGGTGTCCTCGGCGATCAGCTGTCCGGAGCGCAACAGCAGCAGGCGGTCGCAGTGTGCGGCCTCGTCCAGCACGTGGCTGGACACCACGATGGTCGTGCCGTACTCGTCGGCCTCGGTGCGGAACAGGGCCCACAGATCGCGGCGCAGCACCGGGTCCAGTCCGACGGTCGGCTCGTCCAGCAGCAACAGGCGTGGCCTGCCGACCAGTGCGCAGGCCAGCGACACCCGGTTGACCTGGCCGCCGGACATCGCGCGGACCAGCCTGCCGGTCTCGTCGGCGAGGTCCACCCTGGCCAGTGCGTCGAGCGCGGCGGTGCGGCCGTGCCCGTGCAGGGTCGCGTAGTAGCGGACGTTCTGCAGGGCCGTCAGGTCCGGATAA
>DASUJK010000383.1:0-18450 GCA_036279295.1 Pseudonocardiaceae bacterium
CTCGACCGCCGTCCGGCCCTGGGCCAGCCCGGCCAGGCCGGACGGCGTGCGCACGGCTGGGTCGAGGGGGTTCGTGCTGAACGCGGCGGTGGACGCGTCGTCCGCGGTGAGCACGTGCACGGCGCTGCCGGCCTCACGCAACTGGGCCACCTGGTCGGCCAGCACGCCGGCCCACGGCGACCCCTCGGGCATGCGCAGCACCTGGAGCACGAGCACCTTGTCGTACCCGGCGGCCAGGTCGGCGTTCTCGGTCGACCGCATGCCGCCGTCCATGTACCGCGCGCCGTTGATCGTCACCGGCGGCCACACGCCTGGCACCGCGCAGCTGGCGCCGACGGCGTCCACCAGGGACACCCCGGACTCCCGGTCGAAGACGACGAGGTCGCCGGTGGCCGTGTCCACGGCGGTGATCCGCACGGCCCGCTGCGGCCACTCGTGCACCGGCAGCCTGGCCAGCATCACCTCCCGGCGGGCCTCCTCGGGCACGGTCTCGGTGGACAGCGCCAGCTCGCCCATCCTGCGCCGCAGGTCAGCCGGGTCGCCAGCGGCGGACAGCACCTCGACGAACCGGGTCATCATCGCCGGGATGTCCTGCGTCGGGGTGAGCTCCGTGGTCTGCTGGGCCGGTTCGATCTGCCTGGCCAGCAGTTGCTCCAGCCGCCCGCCGCTGGCCACCTGGGCGGCCACCATCGAGCCTGCCGACGTGCCGATCAGCAGGTCGGCGTCCAGCACGTCCACTCCGGACTCGGCCAGGCCGGCCAGAATGCCTGTCTCCCAGGCGATTCCGGCGACGCCGCCACCACCGAGCACCAACGCGCGAGTTGTCAAGGGTCGCTCCTCTTAGTCAGCTTAATCAGCGCCGGCCAGTGCCTGCCGGCTGAGGTGGTCTGCCTGCCGGGTCGTCTCGGGCAGCCGGTACCTCGGTGCCAGCCGCAGCACCTCGGTGCACGCGCGGTCGACGTCGATCCGGTGCCCCGGGGACACGAAAACCGGCCGAACGCCATTCTGGGTGCGCAGGGCGCTGCCCACCACATCACCGTCCAGGACCAGCGGTGTCCGGTCACCGCGGTGCTCACCTGGCGGGGCGTAACGGCCGAGCGGGGTCTTGGCCACGCCGACGGTCGGCAGCCCGGTGAGCACGCCGACGTGACAGGCAAGGCCGAACCGCCTCGGGTGCGCGATGCCCTGCCCGTCGCACACCAGCAGGTCCGGTGTGACGGTCAGCCGGGCCAGCGCCTCGACCAGCGCGGGCAGCTCACGGAACGCGAACAGGCCGGGCACGTAGGGGAATCGGGACTCACCGTGCACCACCACCGAGTCGACCACCCACAGTTCGGCCACATCCACCACGACGACGGCCGCGACCAGCCGATCACTGTCCGGCGCGTAGGACACGTCCAACCCGGCGGCGGTACGCACGACAAGACCGTCCGGAGTGGTCGTGCTGACCAGCGGGCGCAGTTCCAGCTGGATTTCGGCGGCCCGCTCCGGTGTGGTCGGCCACTCGTGCGGCACGGCTACCCGCACCCGATCCTCCTCGGCCTGCCGTTGTGCCCCATCAGACCGTACCGGGCCACTAGACTGACCCGGGTGAGCGAGCAGCCGGTGGAGCGCCCCAAGCACCTGGACCTGCGGGCGTCGGACGCCGATCGAGAACGGGTCGCCAATGTGCTGCACCAGGCCGTTGGCGAGGGCAGGCTGACGATCGCGGAGCTGGACGAGCGGCTGCAGGGCGTCTACGCGGCCAAGACGCTCGGTGACCTCGTCCCGTTCACCGCCGATCTGCCGGTGTCGGGCGAGGCGGCGATGCCGGTCCAGGACACGCTGCCCAGCTCCCGGATCGGCGGCACCCCGACCGGCAGTGCGTCGATCGCCGTGCTGTCCGGGTTCAACCGGGAAGGCGAGTGGGTCGTGCCGAGGAACTACTCGGCGCTCGCGTTCATGGGTGGCGGCAGCCTCGACATGTCGCAGGCCCGGTTCGCCGAGCGCGAGACGACGATCCAGGTGTTCGCGTTCATGGGCGGGATCGAGATCATCGTCCCGGACGACATCACGGTCCGGGTGAACGGCTTCGGCTTCATGGGTGGCTTCGATCACAAGGGTGCCCACGACGGGCCGCCCGGCGCTCCCGTGCTCACCATCAACGGCTTCGCGTTCATGGGCGGGGTCGACGTGCGGCCGCCCAAGCGCAAGGAACTCCGGCGGATCGAGCGCGACCAACAGCGCCGCCTGGAGAACTGACTCGGACCTTGGCGCGCCAGCGGCGCGGGAGGCCAAGGAGCGAAGCGACACATCAACCGTCGGGCCGCAAGCCTCCTAGACTGCACCTATGGCTGCTCCATCGACCGCACCGCCGCTCCCGGCCGACCTGGCCGAGGTGACCCGCGACGAGTCGACCCTCCGTCGCTTCCTGTACGGCCTGCCTGGTGTGGACCAGGTCGGCGTCGAGCAACGGGCCGCCACCCTGGCCACCCGCAGCATCAAGAAGTCCGCCAAGCTCTGGGCGATCGACACCGCGATCAGCATGGTCGACCTGACCACCCTGGAGGGCGCGGACACCCCGGGCAAGGTGCGCTCGCTGGCCGCGAAGGCGAAACGACCCGACCCCGACCACCCGGAGACCCCGCATGTCGCGGCCGTCTGTGTGTACCCGGACCTGGCCGGCATCGCGGTCGAGGCGCTGATCGGCAGCGGGGTCGAGGTGGCCAGCGTGGCAACGGCGTTCCCGTCCGGCCGCTCGGCCAGATCGGTGAAGCTGGCCGACGTGGCCGACGCCGTCGCGTCCGGGGCCGGCGAGGTGGACATGGTGATCGACCGGGGCGCGTTCCTGTCCGGCCGCTACGGCCTGGTCTACGACGAGATCGTCGAGGTCAAGGCGGCCTGCGGCGACGCGCATCTCAAGGTGATCCTGGAGACCGGCGAGCTGGCCACCTACGACAACGTGCGTCGGGCGTCCTGGCTGGCGCTGCTGGCCGGCGGCGACTTCATCAAGACCTCCACCGGCAAGGTGTCCCCGGCGGCGACCCTGCCGGTCACGCACGTGATGCTCCAGGCGGTCCGCGACTGGTACGAGCGCACCGGCCACCACCGGGGTGTGAAGCCGGCGGGCGGCATCCGGACCAGCAAGGACGCGATCCGCTACCTCGTCGCCGTGCACGAGGTGGCGGGCGAGGCCTGGCTGTCGCCGAAGCTGTTCCGCTTCGGTGCCTCCAGCCTGCTCAACGACCTGGTGATGCAGCGACGGACCCAACTGGACGGCCACTACAGCGGCCCCGACTACGTGACGGTGGACTGATGGCGGACGAAAGGCTCTGGGACTACGCGCCTGCCCCGGAGAACCGGGACATCGCGAACCTCAAGCCCAGCTACCAGATGTTCGTCGACGGCCAGTTCGTCGACGGCACCGGTGACGCGCTGAAGACGATCAACCCGGCGACCGGCGAGGTGCTGGCCGAGGTCGGCACCGCGAGCCCCGCCGACGTGGACCGGGCCGTGAAGGCGGCCCGGCGCGCCTACGAGAAGGTGTGGGGCCGGATGCCCGGCGCGGAACGGGCCAAGTACCTGTTCCGGATCGCCAGGTTCATCGCGGAGCGGGCCAGGGAACTGGCCGTGCTGGAGAGCCTGGACAACGGCAAGCCGATCCGCGAGTCGCGGGACGTGGACGTCCCGACCGCGTCGGCGCACTTCTTCTACCACGCGGGCTGGGCGGACAAGCTGGGTTACGCGGGCTACGGCCCGGACCCGAGGCCGCTGGGCGTCGCCGGGCAGGTGATCCCGTGGAACTTCCCGCTGCTGATGGCCGCGTGGAAGATCGCGCCGGCACTGGCCTGCGGCAACACCGTGGTGCTCAAACCGGCTGAGACCACCCCGCTGACCGCGCTGGTGCTGGCCGAGATCTGCCAGCAGGCCGAGTTGCCGCCCGGTGTGGTGAACATCCTGGCCGGCGCGGGCAATGTCGGTGCCTCGCTGGTGAACCACCCCGACGTGGACAAGGTGGCCTTCACCGGTTCCACCGAGGTCGGCAAGCAGATCCAGTCCTCGCTGGCCGGCACCGGCCGCAAGCTGACCCTGGAACTGGGCGGCAAGGCGGCGAACATCGTGTTCGAGGACGCGCCGCTGGACCAGGCGGTCGAGGGCATCGTGAACGGCATCTTCTTCAACCAGGGCCACGTGTGCTGTGCCGGGTCGCGGCTGCTGGTCGCCGAGTCGGTGGCCGACGAGGTGCTGGCGAAGCTGCGGGCCAGGGTGACCACGCTGCGCGTCGGTGACCCGCTGGACAAGAACACGGATGTCGGCGCGATCAACTCGGCCGAGCAGCTGGCCAAGATCAAGTCACTGGTCGAGATCGGCGACGACGAGGGCGCGGAGCGCTGGACCAGCCCGTGTCCGTTGCCGGACAAGGGTTTCTTCTTCGCACCGACGGTGTTCTCCGGGGTCAGCCAGGCTATGCGGATCGCCCGCGAGGAGATCTTCGGCCCGGTGCTGTCCGTGCTGACGTTCCGCACCCCGGACGAGGCGATCGCCAAGGCGAACAACACGCCCTACGGCCTGTCCGCCGGCGTGTGGACGGAGAAGGGCTCGCGGATCCTGTCCATGGCCAACCGGCTGCGGGCCGGTGTGGTGTGGGCCAACACGTTCAACAGGTTCGATCCGGCGGCACCGTTCGGCGGATACCAGGAATCGGGCTTCGGTCGCGAGGGCGGCCGCGCGGGTCTGGAGGCCTACCTCGATGTCTGACACGCGGGTCACCGTCGCGAAGACGTACAAGCTCTACATCGGCGGCGCGTTCCCACGCTCCGAGTCCGGCCGGTCCTACCAGGTGACCGACTCGCGGGGCGGATTCCTGGCCAACGCGGCGCAGGCGTCCCGCAAGGACGCCAGGGACTCGGTGGTGGCCGCGCGCAAGGCGTTCGGCGGCTGGTCCGGCGCCACGGCCTACAACCGTGGCCAGGTGCTGTACCGGGTCGCCGAGATGATGGAGGGCCGCCGGGAACAGTTCATCGCGGACGTGCAGGCGTCCGAGGGTGTCCAGCTCCGCCGCGCACAGTCCTTTGTGGATGCCGCGATCGACAGGTGGGTCTGGTACGCGGGCTGGACGGACAAGCTGGCCGCCGTGCTCGGCTCGTCGAACCCGGTGGCCGGGCCGTACTTCTCGTTCACGACGCCGGAACCGACCGGTGTGGTCGCGGTGTTCGCACCCCAGGCGTCCTCGCTGCTCGGCCTGGTCAGTGTGGTGGCACCGGTCCTGGCCGGTGGCAACACGTGTGTCGTGGTGGCCAGCCAGGACCGGCCGTTGCCGGCGATCACACTGTCCGAAGTGCTCGCCACGTCGGACGTACCCGGTGGTGTGGTGAACATGCTGACCGGCCGGACGGCCGAACTCGCGCCGTGGCTGGCCGCGCACGCGGACGTGAACGCACTGGACCTGGCCGGTGCGCCGGCCAGCCAGCGGGTCGAGCTGGAGCGGGCCGCTGCCGGCACGGTGAAGCGGGTACCGAGGGTGCCGGCCGCCGAGCCGGACTGGACACGGGCGCCGGACATCAGCAGGCTGCGCGCGTTTCTGGAGGCCAAGACGGTGTGGCACCCGATCGGAGTCTGAACGCGAGCGCTCGGTTGCACACCGATTCCTACTCTCCGGTAGGGTAGCCCGACATCACCCGCGTCGGACTGCCCCGGAGGGACATCGATGGGCGCATATCAGACGATCTTGGTCGGCACGGACGGGTCGGACTCCTCGCTGCGCGCGGTACGGAAGGCCGCTGAGCTGGCCGCCAACGCGGCGGCGAAGCTGGTGGTCGTCTGTGCGTATCACGCGGCGAGCGAGCGTGAGGTCGCATCGGCAGGTGACGCACTCGGCGAGGAGGCCTACCAGGTGGTCGGTTCCGCGCCCGCCGAGGCCACCCTGCGCGACGCTGCCGACATCGCGGCCAAAGCCGGTGCCGCGGACGTGGTCACCAGCGCGATCGGCGGCGAGCCGGTGAAGACGCTCGTCCAGGCCGTCGAGGACCACAAGGTGGATCTGCTCGTCGTCGGCAACAGAGGCCTCAACACACTGGCCGGCCGACTGCTCGGTTCGGTGCCGTCGGACGTGTCCCGGCACGCGCGCTGTGACGTACTGATCGTGCACACGGTTCGCTGAGAGATCCTGGTGCCCGATCCGGTACAGCGGCAGGTCGAGCAGACCCTGCTGGGTGGCGAGCGGCGCTACAACCGCATCCAGGTCACCGAAACGGCGGGCGTGAGCCTGGACCGGGCACGTCGGCTGTGGATGGCGATGGGCTTCGCCGAGGTCGGTGACGAGGACGTCGTGTTCACCGACGGCGACGTGGACGCCCTGCGGGTGTGGGATTCGCTGGTGGCCACCGGCATCGTCGTGCTCGCCGACGAGGCGTCGGTGGCCCGTGCGCTGAGCCTGCCGCTGTCCCGGTTGGCCGACTGGCAGGCCCAGGAGGTGCTGGCCAGAGCCGACGACCTGGATGCCGGACCGGACCAGTTCGCGGCACTGGCCGAGGGCCTGCTGCCGGTGATCGAGGGCCTCCAGTCCTATGTGTGGCGCCGACATCTGGCCGCCGCCACCGGTCGCGCGCTGGCCGCAGGCAACCACGAGCTGTCCACCCGGCTGTCGGTGGTCGGGTTCGCCGACATCGTCGGCTACACCGCGACCACCCGGCACTCCGACACCGAAACGCTGTCCGCCTTGCTGGAGGCGTTCGAGAAGGACGCCTCGGACACCATCGCGGCCAACCACGGCCGGGTCGTGAAGACGGTCGGCGACGAGGTGCTGTTCGTCGCCGACTCGGCGGCCGACGCGGCTGAGATCGCGCTGTGTCTCGCCGATCCCGGCCGCACCGAGCAGGGTCTGCCCACACTGCGCGTCGGGCTGGCGATGGGCCAGGTGCTCAGCCGGTTCGGCGACGTCTACGGCTCGGTGGTGAACCTCGCCGCCCGGCTGACCGCGCTGGCCCGGCCGGGCACCGTTCTGGTGGACAAGGAACTGGCCGACGCGCTGATCACAAATGAGGCATATCAACTGCGGCAACGCCGTGCGACGGCCGTCCGCGGATACCATCATTTGCGGTCGTGGTCATTGCGTCGAGCCCACTAGTTGGCCCGTGTGACCCGGAATCGTGGCGAGACCGTGACCCCGTAGGCTTCCGTTCTCCGGCACCGTTTCACCTACCGCCGGACACGGTTGTCGCCTGCTGGAGTTTCAGTGGCCGGGGAGGTCGCATGGCTCAGGACATCGTCCCGATCGAGCTCGGGCTGCCGCAGGGTGACGTCGTCACACTGTGGGCGCCCCGCTGGCGGGAGGACGGCGAGGAGTGGGAGGCGTTCCTCGGCCACGAGGACGATCTCTACGCCTTCTCCGACACCGCGCATCTGGCCGCGTTCGTGCGCAACGCGTCCGAGCACGACCTGTCCGACCACCCCGCGTGGCACGTCGTGCCCGCACTGTCGGTCGGCGAGCTGACGCCGGACGAGGAGCATCAGTACGACCTGGTCGGCGTGCCGGAACTGGTCGCCGAGGACCCGGACACCTGGGTGCTGTCCGAGCTGGCCGACATCATCACGATGGTCCGGTCGCTCGCCGACGTGTGCGAGCTGGACGAGGTGCTGGAGATCCTGAACTCCGCATCCGCCTTCGCGCTGTTGGAACAGGGCACGCTGCCGTTCTCCGGCCGGGAGGGCGCGATCCTGTGGACCGAGCTGTCCGAGGTCGTCGCCGAGCGGTGGGACGACGTGCTGGACGCCATCGACGAGGTCGTCACGGAGCCCGCCGTGGACGCGGCGACGCTCGCCACGGCACAGACCGAACTCGCCGAACTGGAAGCACAGTTGGCCGAGGCCGCGGCGAACCTGAACGAGTCCGACGACGACACTGACGACGACGTGGAGACCGTCGACGACGAGGATGCCGTCGAGGCAGTGGAATCCGACGATGACGACGAGGAAGAGGCGGAACCGCTCGGCTTCTGGGGTGAGGTCGGCATCGACCCGATCAAGGTCATCACGGCCGACGCCGAGGTCTACACGCTGCGTTGCTACCTCGAAGAGGACCCGCTGTTCCTCGGCTCGGACGGCAAGATCGACGTGTTCCGGTCGCCGAAGGCACTCGTCCGGTTCATCGCGGACACCACTGCCGACGCCGAGGGCAACGACCTGGCCCAGGTGTCCACGTGGCAGGAGGTGCTCACCGCGGCGATCGACGGCACGCTGCACGTCGATGTCGAGGAGAGCAACACCTATGTGCTGCCCGGTATCGCCGACGACATCGCGGAAGGCCCGGACACGGTCGACCCCACGCAGCTGGACCTGGCCGTCGAACTGCTCACCGACGCCGCCGACTGGGCGGACGACGACAGCGTGACCGCCGCGCTGGCACCGTCGGAAAGCCTTGGCTGGCTGGTGTCGTTCGTGCTGCGGCCGGACCCGACCCGCCTGGCCCCGAGTGCGCCCTACGACAAGGAAGAGGCCGCATGGCGTGGCCTCATCGAGACCTTCGAGGACCGGTTGCGCAAGCACTGAGTGAGTCCACCGTGGACTAGCTCCAGTCCCGGATCGCGCTCTCCGCGCGAGCCGGGGTCAGTCCGATGGCCAGCACCGGGCAGATCGCGGCGCAGGCGAATGCGGTTGCATAACCGCCCGCGCCGATGATCAGGCCGAGTACCGGTGGCGTCAGCGCCGCGATCACGTTCTGTCCGGTGTTCTGCGTGCCGAGTGCCCGGCCCGCCCAGGCCGAGCCTGCGATCTCGGCGGTCGCGGTGTAGCCCAAACCGTTGTCCGCCACCGTGATCACGGCGCCGATGGCCATCGCGGCGACCACCAGCCACGACCACGTCAGGTCGCCGAGCGCGGCGAGCAGCATCACACCGGCGCTCGCGACGGCCAGTTGCCGCATCGGCCGCAGCCTGCTGCCCACCCGGTCCGACCAGTAGCCGCTGCCCAGCCTGCCGAACGCGCCGGCCAGTTGGATCGCGGCGATGAACGCCCCGGCTCCCGCCGCGGCCCAACGTTGTTGGCTGACCAGGTACTCCAGGCCGAACGCCGAGATGGTGAACTGCGGGACGACGAGCATCGCGCTGGCGCCGTGCACCCGCCACAGGGTCGGCGACCGGTACGGCGAAGCGGCCCGCACACCTGGTTTCACCGGTGGCCGGGGTGGATCGACGACCAGGGTGAGCACCAGGACGGCGCAGAGCAGGCACAGCCCGGCGGGCAGCAGCAGCGCGTCCCGGAACGAGCCGCCGTCCTTGGCCAGCAGCGGCAGGGAGATCGCGGCGATCGCGACACCGAGTGGTTGCGCTGTCTGGCGGACACTCATCGCGACACCGCGCTCGTCGACCGCGAACCAACCCATCACGACCCGGCCGCTGGCCGCGTTCACCGACGAGCCGAACGCGCCGGCCAGGCCGAGCAGCACGACGAAGCCGATCATGCCGTGCACCACCGTCACCGCGAGGACGACGAGCGCGCCGCAGCCGGCCAGGCCGATGGTGATCACGATGCGCTCGCCGTAGCGGTCGGCGGCTGCGCCCCACGCGATCAGGGTGAGCAGCAGGCCGACTGTCGGTGCGGACACGACAACACCGACCTGGGCCAGGGACAGGTGTTCGGCGGCTCGCAGGTTCGGCACCAGGAACGGCAGGCCGTAGATGAACGCGGACGCCGATGCCTGCGCGGCCAACCCGATCGCCAGGATCAGCCAGCGCCGGCCACTGGCCTGGGGGCGTAACGTGCCGACCACTTCCACGCCTCCCATTATGCGGAACAGATGTCCTGCATAATGGACGCTAGGTGATCGCACCCCGCTTGTGCAACGGCCCGTTCACATGCTGGACGAGTCGCTTCGCTCCTGGCCCTCCCGCGCCGCCGGCGCGCCAGGGCCCCTAACCGATCAGCTTGGCGTACGCCGGCTTGATCACGTTGTTGATGATTTCCAGCCGCTCGTCGAACCCGATGAACGCCGACTTCATCGCGTTCAGCGTGAACCACTGGAGGTCGGCCCAGTCATAGCCGAACGCGTCGACCAGCCCGCCGAACTCGCTGGACATCGAGCAGTGGCTCATCAGCCGGTTGTCCGTGTTCACCGTGACCCGGAAGCGCAGCCCGGCCAGCAGGCCGATCGGGTGCTCGGCGATCGACGACGCGGCGCCGGTCTGCAGGTTCGACGACGGGCACATCTCCAGCGGGATGCGGCGGTCCCGCACGAAGCTGGCCAGCCGGCCCAGCCGCACGGAGCCGTCCGGGGCCACCTTGATGTCGTCGACGATCCGCACGCCGTGGCCGAGCCGCTCGGCACCGCAGTGCTGGATGGCCTCCCAGATCGACGGCAGCCCGAACGCCTCGCCCGCGTGAATCGTGAAGTGCGCGTTCTGCTGGTGCAGGTACTCGAACGCGTCCAGGTTCCTGGTGGGCGGGTAGCCGGCCTCCGGGCCCGCGATGTCGAAGCCGACCACGCCGATGTCGCGGTACCGGACGGCCAGGTCCGCGATCTCCATCGAGCGGGCGTTCTGCCGCAGCGCACAGAGAATGGTGCCGATCCGGATCCGCTTGCCGACGTCGGCGGCCAGCCGCTCGCCCTCGCGGAAGCCGGTCTGCACGGCCGTGACCACGGCATCCAGGTCCAGGCCCCGCTCGACGTGCAGTTCCGGCGCGTAGCGCACCTCGGCGTAGACGACACCGTCCTCAGCCAGGTCCTGTACGCACTCGGCGGCCACCCGGACCAGCGCTGCCTCGTCCTGCATGACGGCGCACGTGTGCGCGAACGTCTCCAAATAGCGGACCAAGGAGCCGGAGTCGGCTGCGGACGCGAACCAGTTGCCCAGTTCGACCGGGTCGGTGCTGGGCAGTTGGTAGCCGACCGCGTCGGCCAGTTCGATCACCGTCGCCGGCCGCAGCCCGCCGTCCAGATGGTCGTGCAGCAGCACCTTGGGGGCAGCACGCAGGCCGGGCGCGGTCAGCGGAGTGGTCGGATTCGGCATGGCGACACGGTACTCCGGACGCGAAATGTCCCGGGAACAAAGATCATGACCGTGTACGCTGTTGGCTGGCGCGTTGCCAACGTGACTAAAAGACCACTCGTATGGGTGTACGAGGGCAAGGACGGGTGATCAATCGTCGGCAACGAGCGATCAAAAGATCGTCCTGATCTCACTCGACCGGCGATCGGGTTACTGTTGGTCGAGTCGGCGTAGATCAACTAGGCCATTCGCGGCGGTCGTTCTCCCCCACTTGGGGCACTGGCGGGTGTAAACCCGTGACGAACGACCGGGGCGCCTGCGTGCCGCCACCCGACAGTGGCTAGGCTCGGGGCTCCCCTCCCCATGGACGAAGGCTTGTTGCCGTGAACGAGAACAACACAATGTCTTTCGACCGCATGCGCAACATGCTCAACCGTGCGGCGGAAGTACGCGAAAGCGAACAACAGCAGATCTTTGACGCGCTGGACGAGATCCACGCCCGGCTCCAGCCGGTGGAATCTCTCGGCGCGGTGCGCAAGCGCCTCTCCGAGCTGCCCGACCGGACCGAGGTCAGCGTGCTGGCCGAACGCCTGGACGAGGCGCTGGCCAAGCTGGAGGCGCAGGACTCGGCGATCTCGGTGCTCGGCCGTTCCGTCGACTCGATGGTCGACAAGCTGGCCAAGCCGTTCGCCCAGCTCGACGGCCGTCTGGACGGCATGTCCGGCCGGTTCGAGGGCGTCGCGGGCCGGATGGACGGGCTGGAGGACAAGCTCGCCAGCATCCACAAGCGGATCGACGGCGTCGACGGCCACCTGGACAAGCAGGACGGCAAGCTGGACAACCTCCCCCGCGAGGTGCACGTGCCGCTGCGGGAACGCCTCGAACTCCTCGAAACCGCCCTGCGCGGCCGGATCGACGAGGTCGGCGAAGGCGTGCACGAGCACATGGACGGAACCAGGGAAGCCCTGTACCGGTCCGTTACCGAGTCCACCGCCGCCGTCGGCGCGTCGGTCGACAAGTCGGCCGAGTCGCTGCACGGCAAGTTCACCCAGGCCCACGAGGCGCTGGCCGGCCAGCTGGCCGAGACCGGCGACTCGGTGCGCGAGGCCCGCGAGGCGCTGCACGGTCACATCGACGCGGCCCGCGACGACCTGACCGGCCGGGTGGACAACAGTGTCGAGCAGGCCCGCTCCTCGCTCGACCCGACCGACCGACTGCTCGCGCTGACCGACCGGCTGGAGCAGGTGACCAGCAGGCTGGACGCGATGGCCGCCCGCATCGATGCCGTGGAGAGCGGCATCGGCGGCCGCCTCGGCGAGCTGGCCACCAGCGTCGAGCAGGGGTTGTCGCAGGTCAAGGGCACTGTGTCGGCACGGCCGGACACCGAGTCGCTGGCATCGTTGGTGCGCAGCGCCAACGAGGACTCCGAGCGGCGCAACGCCGGTCAGCTGGACGAGGCCATGGCCACGTTCGCCGAGCTGATCCTCGGCGGCGGCGGCCCGACCCCGCCCCCGCCGCCGATGGCACTGCCCCGGCAGCAGCGGCGCGCCCGTGGCCCGAAGAACGGCAAGACCAACGGCAAGGAACTCGACCTCGCCGACGACATCGCTGAAGGCGCCTGACGCTTTCCAACCCAGAGCCCCGCAGGCACACGGCCACGGCCTGCGGGGCTCTGGGTTGTCATTCTCAGCTGGGGCTGCGCAGCACGTCCAGGACCAACTCCGTCGGTTCCGGCGCCGCCTCGGTCACCGAGTAGCCGCCGGCCAGCGCGTCCAGCGCCGCCGGCACCGTGTCCGGCCGGTTCGTGCGCAGCTCCAGGACCGGCTGGCCCTTCGTCACCCGCTCGCCCGGCCGCGCCAGGCACAGCACGCCTGCCGCGTGATCCACCGGGTCCTCCTTGCGGGCCCGGCCCGCGCCCAACCGCCAGGCGGCCACACCCACCGCATAGGCATCCAGGCCGAGCACACCGTCCTCGGGCGCCTCGACCACGTGCGTGGTGTCCGCCGTGGGCATCGCCGCGTCCGGGTCACCGCCCTGCGCGCTGATCATCCGGCACCAGGTCTCGTATGCGGCACCGGAAGCCAGCACAGCAGCCGGGTCCACATCGGACAGTCCGGCCAGCGCGAGCATCTCCCTGGCCAGCGCCACCGTCAGCGCCACGACGTCGTCCGGGCCACCGCCACGCAGCACGTCCACCGACTCGGCCACCTCGACCGCGTTGCCGACCGCCCGGCCAAGCGGCACCGACATGTCCGTCAGCAGTGCGCTGACCGGGACGCCGTGCTGGCCACCGATACCGACCAGGGCCGCGGCCAACTCGCGGGCCCGCTCGTGGGTCTTCATGAACGCACCCGAGCCGACCTTCACGTCCAGCACCAGGCCACCGGCACCTTCGGCGATCTTCTTGCTCATGATCGAGCTGGCGATCAGCGGGATCGACTCCACGGTGCCGGTCACGTCGCGCAGCGCGTACAGCTTGCGGTCGGCCGGGGCCAGGGTCGGCGTGGTCGCGCACACCACGGCCCCCACGTCGTTGAGCTGGCTGATGATCTCTTCGTTGGACAGCTGCGCGCGCCAGCCGGGGATGGATTCCAGCTTGTCCAGCGTGCCGCCGGTGTGGCCGAGGCCCCGACCGGACAGCTGCGGCACGGCGGCACCGCACGCGGCCACCAGCGGAGCCAGCGGCAGCGTGATCTTGTCGCCGACACCGCCGGTGGAGTGCTTGTCCACCGTCGGCCTGCGCACGCCGGACAGGTCCAGCCGGTCCCCGGAGGCGATCATCGCGGCCGTCCAGCGCGCGGTTTCACCGGTGTCCATGCCGTTGCAGCAGATGGCCATGGCCAGCGCGGCCATCTGCTCCTCGGCCACCGCGTCCCGGGTGTAGGCGTCCACCACCCAGTCGATCTGCTCGTCGGTCAGCCGGCCGCCGTCCCGCTTGACGTGGATCACGTCCACTGTGGAGAACATGCCGGTCACGGTAGCTGCGCCGGTCCGAACGCGTCCGGCAGCACCTCGCTCATCGTCAGGATGCCGCGCGGGGTGTCCAGCAGGCAGTCCGGGCCGCCCAGCTCGTAGATCACCTGTCGACACCGACCGCACGGCATGAGCAACTCGTTGTCACCACTGCGGCAGGCCACCGCAAGGAACCGGCCGCCGCCGGACAGGCGCAACTGGCCGGCCATCGTGCACTCGGCACACAACGTCAGTCCGTACGACGCGTTCTCCACGTTGCAGCCGGCCACCGTCCGGCCGTCGTCACACAGCGCGGCCGCGCCGACGTGCAGGCCGGAGTAGGGCGCGTAGGCCGCCTGCGCCGCTATCACGGCGGCCGAGCGCAGGGCGTCCCAGTCGATCGTGGTCATGCGTCACCCCAGGGTGTAGGGCTGTCCGTCGGCGGCAGGCGCACGCACCCGGCCGACCACGCCTGCCACCGCGAAGATGGTCGCGATGTAGGGCGCTGTGAGCAGCAGGTTCGAGTCGATCGGCGTGCCGGCCTGGGACAGCAGACTGCCCAACTGGCCGGCGAAGCCGAACAACAGGGCGGCGGCCACCGCACCGGCAGGGCTCCACCGGCCGAAGATCACCGCGGCCAGCGCGATGAATCCCTTGCCGGAGGACATGTTCTCCACGAAGGTGTTGGTGGAGCCGGTACCGACCACCAGGAACGCTCCGGCCAGGCCCGCGATCACACCGCCCAGCAGCACGGCCCGGTACCGGGTCCGCTGCACGTTGATGCCCACCGTGTCGGCGGCCTTCGGGTGTTCACCGACGGCCCGCAGCCGCAGGCCCCACCTGGTGTGGAACAGTCCGAAGTGGACAGCGATCACCAGAACATAGGTGGCGTAGAGGAAGATCGTGCCCTCGAACAGCACCGGGCCGATGATCGGAATATCGGCCAGCACCGGGATCCGGATCACCGTGAAGTAGCCAGGAGTGTTGTAGCGCTGCGGGTCGTTGGCCAGCAGCGTCTGGTAGAAGAAGTTCGTGATGCCCAGCGCGAACAGGTTCAGCACCACGCCGACGATCACCTGGTCCACCAGGTAGCGGATGGCCAGCACGGCGAGGACCGCGGCCAGCAGCACACCGGCCGCCACACCGCCGAGCACTCCGATCCACACGCTGCCGGCCAGCGTCGCGGCGATGCCGGCCGCGAACGCACCGAGCAGCAACTGGCCTTCCAGCGCCACGTTCACCACGCCGGAGCGCTCGCCGATCAGCCCGGCCAGCGCGCCCAGGATCAGCGGGATCGCCGACGGGAACAGTGAACCCTGCAACAGCGACACGATGTTCAGGCCGCTCGGCGAGCCGGCGACCGACCACACCATGAACGCCGTGACCAGGCAGAAGATCGCCAGTGTCGAGCACCAGCGGGCCCCGAGCAGTTTCGCGGCGCGCAATCCGCCGACCAGCACGGCCACCAGGCACAGCACCAGGATCACCGGTCTCGCGGTGAACGTGAGGGTGCCCAGATTGATCGAGGCGTCGGACAGCGACAGCTGGAAATGCGCCTTGCCGCCTGCGCGCTGCCCGATGCCGAACGCCAGCACACCGAGCACGCCGAGCACCGCTTGCAGGACACCGGCGAACAGGTGCCTCGGTATCCGCGCCCGCCGAGCCGTGTTGATCGCCACCGACAGATTCGTGACCGCACCGGTCAACTGGGCGCCGTACCGGTCCTTGAGCCGGAAGAACGCCCTGATCAGCCGAGGTGCGGCGATGAAGATGACGATCAGCGCCTCGATGACCGTGACGATGTCGATCGGCACGCCGCCACCGGCAGCCCCCGCGGTCGCGGCCTGCAGTGTCCGGCCGCCCGCCTTCAGGCCACCGAGCAGCAGGCCAGCGCCGACCGTGCCCCACGGCCGGGTCCGGCCGAGCAGGGCCACGGTGATCGCGTCGAAGCCGTAGTTGGACGAGATGTTGGGTGTGATCTGGTAGGACGTGATGCCACCCAGCGCCATGACCGTGCCGGCCAGGCCGGCCAGCGCACCGGCCAGCAGCATCGCCTGGATCGTCGTCGACGACACGTTCATGCCGGCGGTCCGCGCCGCGGCCGGGTTCGCGCCGACGGCCCGCAGCCGGAAACCGACGGTGCTGCGCGACATCAACCACCACACGACGGCCGCGGCCGCGACGGCGAGCAGGATACCGAGGTCGAAGTTGAGGCTGCCGCCGAGCAGGTGCGGCAGTTGGGCGTTGCCGTCGATCACCTTGCTGGCCTGCGGATTGCCCGGCTGCTGGATACTGTGCAGGCTGAGCAGGTACTTCAGGCCGAACAGCGCGACATAGTTGAGCATGATCGTGGTGATCACCTCGTGCGCGCCGGTCCTGGCCTTGAGGAAACCAGCCAGGTAACCCCAGATCGCGCCACCGGCGATGCCGGCCAGGATGGCCACGATCAGGTGCACCACCACCGGCAGGTGCCACTCGAAGCCGACGTAGCCCGAGCAGAACGCGCCCAGCACGATCTGGCCCTCGGCACCGATGTTGAACAGACCGGACCGGAACGCCAGCGAGATGCCGAGACCGGCACAGATCAGCGGTGCCGCTGCCTGTGCGGTGTTGGACAGCGGGCCGAGGATGCCGGTGAGCGAACCGTCGTTGTGGATGTCGAAGACGGCACCGGAGAACATCGCCTCGTACGCGGAGGCCACCACGTGCCACGCGTCGGCGAAGAAGAACCCGGGAGCCGCGAAGAAGAACCCGAGATCGCCCTGCACGGTATGGTCGGTGAAGATCATCAGCAGGCCGCCGAGCACCAGCGCGACCACCACGGCCAGCAGCGTGACCAACCAGCCGTCCCCGTGGCGGGGCCGTTCTTCCGGCGCGGCCTTCGGCGGCTCGACCGGCTTGTCCAGCGTTACGGTCATGACTGCTGCTCCTGCTGGTCCTCGTGTTCCGACACGGTCAGCGCGCTGGGGTGTGCCTCTGCCTCGGCGTGGGCCGTCTCGGGTGCGACACCGGCCATCATCAGGCCGACCGCGTCCCTGGACGCGCCGCCGGGCAGCACACCGATGATCCGACCCCGGTACATCACCGCGATCCGGTCGGCCAGCGCCAGTACCTCGTCCAGTTCGGTGGACACGATCACGACGGGCGTGCCGTTGTCCCGCTCGGCGACGATCCGGCGGTGGATGAACTCCTGGGCGCCCACGTCCACGCCCCGCGTGGGCTGGGACGCCACGAACAGCTTCAGCGGCCGGGACATCTCCCTGGCCAGCACGACTTTCTGCTGGTTGCCGCCGGACAGCGTGCTCGCCGACGCGTCGATCGACGGGGTCCGGATGTCGAACTCGTCCACCCGCTGCTGGGCGTTGCGCCGGATCTCCGGGACCCGCAGCGCGAGGCCGGAGCCGTACGGCTCGCGGTCGTAGGTGTCCAACACCAGGTTCTCGGCCACCGTGAACGGGCCGACCAGGCCGTCGTGCTGGCGGTCCTCGGGGACGTAGCCCAGACCGCCGGCCAGCACATGGTGCGGTGACTGGCCGACCAGTTCGGTGCCGTTGAGGGTGATCGAACCGGACTCGGGGATGCGCACCCCGAGCAGCGCCTCGACCAGTTCCTCCTGGCCGTTGCCCTGCACCCCGGCCAGCCCGACGATCTCGCCCGCGTGCACGTCCAGGCTCAGGTCGTTCACCGCGACCGTGCCCCGGTCGTCCTGAATGGTCAGACCCGCGATACGCAGGCTGACCTCGCCGGGCTCGGCGGGGCCCTTCGCCACCACCAGTTGCACGTCCCGGCCGACCATCATGCCGGCGAGTTCTTCCTCGGTGTCCTGCGGCGACGCCTCGCCGACCACCTTGCCGCGCCGGATCACCGTGATCCGGTCCGCGACTGCTTTCACCTCCCGAAGTTTGTGGGTGATGAAGACGATGGACTTGCCGGCCGTGCGCAGTTCGCCCATCACGCGGATCAGCTCGTCGATCTCCTGCGGGGTGAGCACGGCGGTCGGCTCGTCCAGGATCAGCACGTCCACGTCGTGCACGAGCGCCTTCAGGATCTCCACCCGCTGTTGTACGCCCACCGGCAGATCACCGACCAGCGCGTCCGGGTCCACGTCCAGACGATATCGCTCGGAGAGTTCGCGAACCCTCGTTCTCGCCGTACCTCGGGACAGCACGCCGAACGGCCCGTTGGTCCACTCGCGACCCAGCATCACGTTCTCGGCGACCGTGAACACCGGGACCAGCATGAAGTGCTGGTGCACCATGCCGATACCGGCGGAGATCGCGTCGCCGGGATTGCCGAACTTGACGGGCTTGTCATCGATCACGATCTCACCCTCGTCCGGCTGGTACAGGCCGTAGAGGACGTTCATCAGGGTCGACTTGCCGGCGCCGTTCTCACCGAGCAGGGCGTGGATCTCGCCGGGCTGCACGACAAGGTCGATCGAATCGTTGGCGGCCAGCGCGCCGAACCGCTTGGTGATGCCCCGAAGCTCCAGACGCATGGCTGCACGCTCCCACAAGGCCGGGCGCGCGGGGGCGGG
>DASUJK010000384.1:0-7194 GCA_036279295.1 Pseudonocardiaceae bacterium
GGATGACATCTCGATGGAAGACCTCACCGCGCTCGACCCGAGCGAGTCGGTGATGATCTACCGCGGATTCCGGAACTTCACCGGACCGTACGTCGTGCACTGTCACAATCTGATGCACGAGGACCACGCGATGATGTTCGCGTGGAGCATCGTTCCGTAGCTTGGCAGTGATGGTGGCGTGCGACCGGCGTTTCGGTCGCACGCCACCACCACCCGGCACCGCTACCGAGTCCTGCCAGGACAGAAGCGAGAACACACCATGCCGACGAGGACTGTCACCGACCGAGTGCGCGCGTTTCTCGATCCACGCCCGGCCAGATGGCGCACGGTGATTGTGCTGGGCATCGTGCTGGCCTACGCCGATGGCTACGTGTTGGTGGCGCTGACCGGTGCGGTCGGTGCCATCGAGCGCACCAACCATCCCTTCGGCGCCTGGGTCGAGGAGTCCGCCATCCTGGTGCCACTGTTCATCCTGCTCGAACTGCTCGCGCTGCGGTTGATCCGGCGGCGGACCGGACCGGCGCTGCGGTCGCGGAAGGCAGTGCTGGTCTCGGCCTTGGTGCTCGCGATTGGAGCCACGTTCGCCGGCACCCTTGGTATTACCGCGAGCGCGGCCTACGACTTCACTCTGCAGACCAAACTGATCGACTTCGATGCCCAGTTCATGGACCAGAACGGGGATCCGCTGGTTGTGGCCGGCAGCACCGTGGCCCGGGGAAACTGCAACAGCATGATCTGCGACGAGCAGCGGTTCTCGCTGGCCACCGACATCCGTGGTGTCGGGATCGCCGTCCCGGTTCTGTTGGGTATCAACATCATCCTGATCGGCTGGGTACTCGCCTTCTTCGGCGGGCGGCTGGGCGCACCCGTCCGCCGAAACACTCCGACCGTGTCCGCCGCGGTACCTGCCACCACCAGCGAGAATGCCTGAGAATCTCGATGGGGCCGGCACCGTGTCGAACAGTCCCGTGAGGAGTCCGACGTGAACAGGAAATTGGCAACCATGGTGGCGCCGGTCTCGACGGCGACCGCGGTCCCGGCCCCCAGCCAGCGACCGCGGTACGTGCTGTTGGTCGTGTTCGCCGGTGCCGTTCTCGCCGGTGCGCTCATCGGCCTGGCGATCACCGCGACGGTATCGGCTGGTGCCATCACTTCTGGCCCGCTGGTAGCACTCGGTCTGGCGTTGTCCAGGTCTGTCCTGGACGGTGCGGCGGTGGTCACCGTCGGCATGAGCTTCCTGCCCAGGTTCCTCAGCCCTGACCAAGGTGCGCGGGCAGGGGGAGCACTCGCCTCGGCCCGGCTGATCGCCCTGGTCAGCTCTGTGGTGTGGCTCGTCGCGGCAGTGGTGTCGATGGTGCTGGAGGTCGTCGACATCAACGTCGGTGAACCGTTCACGATCGGGGCTGTCGATCACTACGTGCGGGGAGTGGGCTCAGGACAGGCTCACGTACTGGTCGCCTGCGGTGCTCTCGTCTACGTTGTGATCGCGGTACTCGCCCTGCGTAGGGGTGAGGATGTGCCCGCCGAGATGCGGATCGCCATCGCCCTGTTCACGCTTGTTCCGTTGTCCACGGCAGGGCACGCCGCGGTCGGTGTGCAGAGCTTGCGGACACTGGCTCTGTTCTCCATCGAGGCACACGTGCTCTCCGCCGTGTCGTGGACGGGCGGCCTGCTGGCCGTGATGCTCCTGCTCGGCCTGGACCGTGACCTGCTGGCCAGTGCTTTGCCTCGATTTTCCAAGCTGGCCACGGTATGCGTGTTCCTCACCGGGTGCACCGGCCTGTTCAACGGTTGGTACGAGCTGTACAGCACGCCCGGCATCCACTGGTACGTGGCAGTTTTCACGACACGCTACGGCTGGGTCCTGATCGCCAAGGCATGTTGCGTCGTGGCCGCTGGCCTGCTCGGCGGCTACACCCGGTTCCGCCTGTTGCCGAAGATCATCGAACGGCGCCCCACCGCCGTGGCCACCTGGACGACGGTGGAGATCGGCATCCTCGCCGTGGCGTTCGGTCTGGCGGCCATCCTGATCAGGGCGCCCGTGGTGAGCGGATAGCGGCAGGGACGTGACGTTTCGGCGCAGCGTGAGGGTCGCTGCCGGTAGTCAGATGAACGGGATATCCAACCGAAGGGACGTCCAACATGGCCGCGATCGCGCCATCGCAGCTGTCGACCGTACGGACGAGTCTGCCTCGTCCCATAGTCATCGCGGCAACCGCGTTCGTCCTGGCTGGAGCGCTACGGTTCACCACGGCCATCGAACAGGTCGGCTTGGATGTGGCCTTCCCGGTGCTGTTCGTTGTCGTCGCGGCTGCGCAGGTTGCATTCGGCGCTCTGCTGAGCATCGACGTGCAGCGGCTGAGGACCACGCCGGTCGTGGTGTCGGCGATGGTGGCATCGTTGGCGTTCATCGCGCTGTGGCTCGTTGCGACGACGGCCACCGTGCCGGAGTACCCACTGCTGAACGGTCCTTACCCGGTGGACGTCATGGATGCGAGTGCGGCGGTTCTTGAGGCGATCAGCATCGTCGCCCTCTGCAAGTCGCTGCCTCAGCCCACTCGGCGCCGTGTGATGTGGGGCATGATCATTCTCATGGCCGGCGCATGGCTGGTGTGGGTTGTCATCATCTCTGTCGCTGGGCTGTCGGACTGAGAAGCTACCCGTGGTCGATTTCTACCCCGTTTGGCGGACCGGGCACCAGGGCCGGCGAGGGACCAGGGGCGAACGGACGAGGTCGAGCCCGGACGTGGTGACATGCGATGGCGAGGACTTACGGTACAACGTAGGTATGTCAAGTGTAGGCAACAACAGGCGCGCACAGTTGGCTGCTGATGCGGTGACCGATGCGGTACTCACCGCGTCGAGGCTTCTCATCGCGGTGTCGGCGACGTCGATCGCGTCCGTGGACGAGGCGATCACCATCCCGCAGTTCCGTCTGCTTGTGGTACTACACACCCGGGGCACCATGAATCTGTCCGTCCTGGCCGAGATACTGGGCGTCAATCCGTCTCCCACGACGCGGATGGTGGAGCGTCTGGTCGTCGCCGGCCTGGTAGATCGGCAGGTCAACCCGACCTCCCGCCGTGAAGTGTTGCTCGACCTGACCGAGGCTGGTCAGAGGACCGTTGCCCAAGTCACCCAGCAGCGACGTCGCCATATCGCTCGCATCGTGGCTCGAATGCCCGAACGGCGGCGTGACCAGCTTGTCGAGGCGTTGGACGCGTTCAACGAGGCTGGCGGCGAGCCGCCAGTGACCGATGATCGACTGGAGTGGATCTGACTGTGGACCGAGCGGTCCACAGTTCGTTCGGCCGCTCCGTGCCAGGTCTCAGAGGTGATGTGACTCTCCTCACGTGGAGTGTCGAACCGCTCTAGCAGGTGACGTTCTCACCCGATCGCGGATGTCGGGGTTCCATTTGGTCAGTCCGTCGGCGTGACTGTGCTACTTACAGGTGCTACTTACAGGTGCTGCTCAGCCGGCGTCCTGTGGGAGCTGTGGGCCACGTGCATGGATGCGACCCGCCTGGCTCCACCGCGCGCGACCGGTCGTCAGGTCGGGCACCACCGAAGCCGCCGACCGCACGGACGGCCACGGCTCCCCCGCCACAACCGGTCGCGGGACTCAAATCTGGATGGACTCCTCCCTTTTCGATTGCCCTCCATTTGGGGGAGTGTGCGCGCCGCACCGGCATGACACTATTGCCCTGTGCAAGAATGCTGTAGGCAACAGTATCTCTAGGCAATTATCAGGTCCTGTTGGCTCACCACGGTTTCTTGCGCAAACCCCTGGATTCCCGCCACGCCTGCACCTTCTGGTTGTTCGGTCATTGTCCAGCAGGCGTGGCGGGTTCTTTGGGCCATCACCGATCGATCCTTCCCTGGCCCTAGCTCGCATGGCTGAATGGCAGCGTGGCCAGCTTGTCCAGGCGTTGATTGCGTTCAATGACGCAGGCAAGCATTCGCAGGCAATCGATGATCACGTCTACGACCACCTCGGGTGGAGCTGAACACATACAGTCGCCGATGCGGCCCGGCCGACAAACCCACCGAGTCCGATGAGGACGCCGCAGGCGGTGTAGCCGACGCGATGATGAGATGGGTGCGGTGGTGGTGTTCGACATGCTGGCGTTTGCCCGCCAGTCGGACAGGGGCCTCGCCGAGGAGGGCCGGTGAGCAGTGTGATCATGTCGATATCCGCTGCGCACGAGCGGATCGGCCAGCATCTCCGAGTCCGGGATGGAAACCGTGGTACGCGCGGCGCTGCGGCCCGTGCGCGACCGGATACCCGGGGCGCGTGGTATCGCGACTGGTTGTTGACCGCGGTCGACGGCATCACGTTCACGGTGCCGGACGCCGACGAGAACGATCGCGGATTCGGCCGGCCCGGGTCGGGTCGTGCTGCGGGCAAGCCAGCCTATCCGCAGCTCCAGGCGGCCTGCTTGGTCGAGTGGGGACGCCTGCGGTCTTCGATGCCCGGATGGATCGCTATGCTGCTGCGGAAACGATGCTGATCGAGGAGCTGCTCCCCTCCTTGCGGTCGGGCATGCTGGTGCTGGTCGATCGTCATCTCTACTCGGTTCAGCGATGGGTCAAGGCGGTGAACACAGGCGCTGACCTGCCCTGGGGGCCCTTGATCTTGTGCTGCGGCCGGACGAGTTGCTGTCCGACGGGTTCTACATCGCCGAGGTCGTCCCGCCGACAAACGAGAGGATTTTCCGGTCGACGTCACCCGATGGTGTGCGGCGGGAGTGCTGGGCGCATCTGGCCGTACGTTACGCCACGATGTGCGTCCAGGTGGACGCCGCCGATCACGCGAAGTGGGACCCGGATCGAATCTCGCGTAAAAACACGGTGCGCGTGATCCGGTCTCGAGAGTGGAGGCCGGAGTCTTTCCCCTCTCCCACGATAACGATCATTATCCTAGCCACGTGTGATCAAGGGAAAATGAGTAACGTCCCCTTCACGAGGGTGCACCATCGACAGCGACGCCAAGTCGGCAGGCCGCCACGCTCGGCGGTCATTATCACCCCGCCGAGCAGGCTCGCGTACAGCAAGGGACCGGCCAGGACGAGCTAACCGACCGGCATTACGGCTAGGCTCCGGTTTCGGTGCGACCCTGTGGCTCACGGTCGGCGGCGGCCACTTGCCGGTCAAGGCCGAGTTCACCGTGGCCCGGACCAGTGACCGCAAGGGCGTGAAGGTCGACATGTCCATCTCGGATCTGGATACGCCGGTCACCGTCACCGCGCCCGGTACGGCCGGTTGATGCTCGCATTCGGTGTAGACCGAGTGTGATCGGTGAAGAAGATCTTGGTGAGGTTTCGCTACACGGCTGGACCATCACGACTCTGCGTCGTCCGGGCTAAGCGCACCGGGAATTTAATTGCTGGTGGCAAGTATTGCATGGGGTACTGGTTGATAGCGTGCGCACTGTCTGACCTGTCGCGACGCGCCTGTTGGACGGACTGTCCCTCCCGGTTGCCGAACGACCGCGAGACGCCACCCCTCAAATTGAGGGGTGCGTGCCGACTGTCCGAGGGCGCACTGTTGCAGTATGCAAATATTACCTACGGAAATGTTATAGCTGTCGCTCGGTAACGATCACTAGGCCCCGATTCGGTGAGGTGATCTCCTGGCCAGTGCCTCGCCTCTGGGTCGATGTCGACAACGCCGGACCAATGACGGATTCGGCGCTGCCATTCGCAGGCATCCGCCGCACGATGCGGCTTACGAGAGGAAGCCAACACTATGTCCGAAGTGCCGGACACGACTGAGCCGAGCCCTCCCGATCCAGACGATCAGAATGCCAAGAGCGGCCTGTCCCGCCGCGTGGCGCTGCGGCTCGGTGCCGCCGGCGCGGCCGCTGCCGCGGTCGGGGTTGGGCGCGCGATGGTCATGCCGAGGCTACGTCGTGAGGGCTTGGCCAACGCCGACGGGATGATCGACGCTGCCTCGATCCAGCTCACCAACGCGGTCTACACCGAAGTGTTCACCACGACTCCACTGCTGCTGCATCCGTTCACCGACGAACTGCTGGTACAGAAGGCATTGGCTCCGATCCCGGTCACTGATCTGGATCCACCGCCGGGTCCGGGTGTGGGTCAGCAGAATTCGTTCGGCAACGAGACCCACCAGTTGTGGACCAGTGACATCGGTTTCCCGGACCCGATCTTCTACCGGTTGAAATGGGAGTCGAACACACATAACTTCACCTCGTCGCAGGTGCTGCCGATCGACTCGGCCGGCCAGCCGACGCAGTCGTTCGACGCCCAGGGCAACACCTACCCGGCCGGCACAGTGCGTACCCTGCCACCGGCGGTGATCTGGGGCCACAACGGCCAGCTGCCCGGCCCGATGATCAACGTCGAGTACGGCAAGCCGGTGCTGGTCCGGTTCGAGAACCACATCGAGGAGAACCCGCAGAACCTGGACTACCAGGACTTCGGCGCTCCGGATGGCTCGGTGCTGATCCACCTGCACAACGGGCACACCGCATCGGAGAGCGACGGCAACCCGCACTACGCGATGACCGCGGGCCCCAAGCACCGGGGCTTCCCGCCCGGTTCGTACGTGGACCAGTTGTACCTGAACTTCCCGGCCGGCTTCGACGACCGCGAGAAGGTCAGTTTCTGGTGGTACCACGACCACACGATGGACCACACGTCGCCCAATGTCTACAAGGGTCTGTTCGGGATGTACCCGTTCTACGACCCCAAGGACAACCGGGACGACGGTGACGAGACCACTGGCCTGCGGCTGCCCGGTGTCCGGACCAACGAACCGGACGGTTCGTTCAACGTCGAGTTCGACATCCCGCTGGCGTTCTACGACACCAGGCTGGAAGACGGCGTCACGCTGCACAACGACTTCCACGACCCGGAGTACCCCGCCGCGGGCAACCCCAGGAACCACCCGGAGTGGTGGGGTCAGATGTTCTTCCGGCACTTCCCCAACCACGGTTTTGTCGGAGATCTGTTCACGGTGAACGGCACCGCGTTCCCCGTGCTGGAGGTCAAACGGCGCAAGTACCGCTTCCGCTTCCTGGACTCTTCCATCTCCCGGATCTACGACTTCCAGCTGATGACGTCGTCCCAGGGGCCGAAGTCGGCGGTGTCGCTGGGTTACGCCGGTGACGAACTGCAGGGCCAGTACCGCATCCAGGACGGCCAGCAGTGCATGCAGTTCGCGGAGATC
>DASUJK010000385.1:0-2596 GCA_036279295.1 Pseudonocardiaceae bacterium
TGCCACAGTGTGGATTCGACACGGTACGCAGGGTCGCGCACGTGGTGCACGAAGTGCTCGACGACATCGGTGCCATCGGCTGGCCGAAGACGTCCGGCGGCGCCGGGCTGCACATCTACGTGCGGATCGAACCGCGCTGGGGCTTCACCGATGTGCGCCGCGCGGCACTGGCGTTCGCCAAGGAGGTCGAGCGCCGCGCACCTGACGACGTGACAACGACGTGGTGGCGCAAGGACCGCGATCCCACGATGCTGTTCGTGGACTACAACCAGAACGCGCGTGACCACACCATCGCCAGCGCCTACTCGGTGCGCGGGGTGCCGGAAGCGACCGTGTCCACGCCGATCCGGTGGGACGAGATCGACGACGTGGAACCGAAGGACTGCACGATCGCCACCGTGCCCGCCAGGTTCGCCGAACTGGGTGACCTGCACGCCGACATCGACGACATCGACTACTCGCTGGACACCCTGCTGGAATGGGCGGACCGGGACGGCCTGGACTGATCATTCAGGTGCGTTTGCGCAGGGTCCTGGTGATCTCGGCGCCGATCTCGGGCGTCAAGGGGCCGGGACAGTCGACACCCAGCGCGTCGGCCAGTTGGCGGCCGTACAGGTCCACCGTGGACTCCAGTAGATCGGCGAGCGCCTGTCCGGCAACCCGGCCACGCCACCACGCGGTCACCGCGACGACCGCACCGACCACGATGGCGGGCCACCACCAGATGCCAACGACCACGTACCCGACGCCCCACGCACCCAGCCGGGCCGCAGCGGACAGCGCCGTGCGGGCCGTACCGAGTTCGGCCCTGGCCGCGTCCGGGACCACCAGCCACAGCCGGGGCCACGCCGACACCAGGTCCAGCTGATACGTCTCGAACGTCCTGGTGTCCACGGCGCCGACCCGGTCCCCGAGCCAGAAGGGATGAGTTGGCGCGGCCAGCGAGATCCGGTTGCGGGCCGCGTTCAGCTCGCCTGCCCACGCGGTGAGCCCCTTCGCCTCCGGTGCCTTCGCGATCTCGGCCTTGCCGGCCGCCACCAGTGCGACCCGGAAGTCCTGATCGGCTGTCGTCCACCGTTGCACGCGACGGTTCGTCAGTGCGCTCAGCACGCTGGAATCGGTCAGCCACAAGCGTTCCAGCCCAATGCCCAGTGCCTGAGCGACCAGCCCTGCCGCCGCCGAGCCCGCCAGTACGGCGAGCAGCACCAACACCACCGTGCCGGTGCCGCGCAGGGCAGGCTCGGCGGCCACGGTGTTCAGTTCGTCCCGCAGCACGGCCGTGTTCGACCAGTGCCGCTGGCCGAGCGTCACCGCGACCGTGACGGCCGTCAGGTAGAGCAGGCCGGGCAGGACCACCAACGCCAGCCAGCGTTCGGCCAGTTTGCCGCCCAGCGTCGAGAGAAACGCCGTCACGACAGCCTCTGCCGGTGCGGATGCTCGGCGAACACCGAGCAGACCGGGTCGTCACCGGAGGCCGGTGGCGCCTCCACCCGGGCACACCGCCCGCGAGGACAGACCAGCACGTCCAGCTGCGCGTGGCCGCCGCCATCGGTCGGCAGCCCCTGGTAGATCCGGTCCTTCTGGAAGCGCGATTCGGCGTCCCGCACCGCTGTGACCAGGTCCTGCCAGTCCCTTACAGTGGGATCGGTGCCGGCGCGGACCATCGCGAGGACCGGTTCGGCGAGTTCGCGAACCCACGCCGGCATTCCCGGATTCGCCAACCCCTCGCACACCACCCCGAGCCGGACACTCGCGTAGTTCCCGGCACCGCCGACCAGTCCCACCGTCGCCCCCCTCGCGCTGGCGGAGGATAGTAGCGGTTCAGACGTGGGCGAGCAGCGCGTAGCGTTCGTCGGCGATCTCGCGGCCCCACAGGAGTGCGTCGGTCAGGTGTTCGACGTGCACCCGTGCCACCAGCGGCGACACCGCGGCCCACAGCACGTCGGCGGACACCCCGCCCCACCAAGGCATGTCGGTGGACATGTCAGCGGCACCCCAGCGGCCCTCGACCAGCACCAACTGGCCGCCCGGCCGCAGCATGCCGACCCAGCGGCGCAGTGCGGCACCGGGATCGGGCAGTGTCCACATCAGGTGCCGGCACAAAACCACGTCGAACCTCCTGCCGGCAACGGGCGGATCGGCGGCATCGCCGAGCACCACGGTTGCCGAGCAGCCGGCCAGCTTGCGGCGCGCGTGCTCGACCATGTTGGGCGAGATGTCCACGCCGGTGACCTGATGTCCCTGCGCCGCGAGCAGGTAGGCCAGCGACCCGGTGCCACAGCCGACGTCGAGCACCTCGGCGGAGTCGTCCGGGATCCACTCCCGGAGGCGCTGCGCCCATGCGGCTCGGACCACGAAGGAGGCGAGGCCGTGGTCAGGTGCGGTGTCGAACGTGGCGGCTGCGGTGTCCCAGTAGGCGGCGACGGAGGCTGATGAGGTCACCGGGCCATCCTGGCAGCGCGGACCGACAGGCGCCGGTCGAGATGATCACCCGCGCGGCGCGGGATGCCGGCCGAGCAGGATGGCGACACCACCGCGAACATCACTAACGCTCGGTCTCTCCGAGAACGATCAAGCCGAACTCGACGACAATGCG
>DASUJK010000386.1:0-13003 GCA_036279295.1 Pseudonocardiaceae bacterium
CCAGGAACACCAGCGGATCGTCCTCGGCCACCTGGTCGCCCTTGCCCACGGCGACCGCCAGGACCACGCCACCGTGCTCGGCGCGCACGACGTGCTCCATCTTCATGGCCTCCAGCACGACGAGCCGACCACCGGCCGGCACGTGGTCCCCCTGGGCCACCGCGACGTCCATGACGATGCCCTGCACGGGTGCCGGGACGGCGGTGCTGTCCTGCGGTCGAGTGGTTTCGTCGCTGACCAACTCGGCGAGATGGTCAGCGACGAACGTGGTGGTCCAGTGGCCGGGCCGGAAATCCTGATGGCGCAGGATGCGCTGCAACTGCGGGATGTTGGTGGCCACGCCGGTCACGTCGAACTCACCGAGTGCGGTGGCCGCGAGTGCGGCTGCGGCCGGGAAGTCGGGACCGGTGGTGATGACCTTGGCCAGCAGCGAGTCGTACCGGACGCTCGTCGCGTAGCCGGTGTAGCCGTAGGTGTCCACCCGTACGCCGGGTCCGGACGGCGGTGTGAACGAGCGCAGGGTGCCGGCCTGCGGTCGCACCGAACCGTCCGCGCGCAGCGTCTCCAGATTCACCCTGGCCTGCACGGCGAACCGCGTCGGCGTGGGCGGGGTGCTCAGCCCGACGTCGGCGATGGAGGCACCGGCCGCCAGCCGCAGTTGGGTCCCGACCAGGTCGATCCCGGTGATCTCCTCGGTCACGGTGTGCTCGACCTGGAGTCGTGGATTGGCCTCGATGAACCAGAAGTCGTTGCCGGACAACAGGAATTCGAACGTGCCGAGGCTGGCGTAGTTGACGTGTGCCGCCATCCGCAGTGCGGCGGCGATGAGCTGGTCCCGGAGCGCCGGGTCCAGCGTCGGGCACGGCGCGACCTCGATGAGCTTCTGCTGGTGGCGCTGGATCCCGCAGTCCCGTTCCCACAGATGCTGGACCGTGGCGCCGTCGCCGACGACCTGCACCTCGATGTGCCGAGCGGCCGGCAGCAGGGCCTCGACGTAGAGGTCGCCGTTGCCGAACGCCCGCCGCGCCTCCGACCGACACCGCTGGTAGGCCTCGGTCACGCCGGCCGGGTCGGTGACCACGCGCATACCGTGACCACCACCGCCGGCCAGTGCCTTGAGCAGCACCGACCCGTGCTCGCGCGCGAACGCGACGGCCCGCTCGACCGAGGTCGGCCCATCCGTGCCGGGCAGCACCGGCACGGCCAACTGCCCGGCCAGCTCGCGAGCGCGGCCCTTGTGCCCGAACAGTTCCAGCAGGTCAGGCGGTGGCCCGACGAACGTGATACCGGCGTCGGCGCACTGCCGGGCGAAGGCGGCGTTCTCGCTGAGGAAGCCGTAGCCGGGATGGACCGCGGCCACGCCGGTGGCCCGCGCGACGGCCAGGACCTGCGTGCCGCCCAGGTAGGTGCCGGGCAGTTCGTGGGCATCGTCAGCCCTGCGGACGTGCAGCGAGTCCGCGTCGTCGGGGGTGTACACGGCCACGGTTCGGATGCCCAGCGCCGCGGCCGCGCGCATGATCCGGATGGCGATCTCGCCCCGGTTGGCGACCAGGATGCCGCCAGCCCACAAAGTCGACGTCACCGTCGGCACGCTACGGCACTCTGGTGCGTGGAGTCGGATGTCCCGGAGACGTGTCAGTCGGCGAAGTAGCCTGCCACGTCGGCCACCACGTTCGTCTGTCCAATGTGGTTGTAGAAGTCGACCTCGCCGTTCGCGCCGATCGGCACCACGACGAGATTCGGCACCGTCCGCCCCGCGCCGACGTTCAGGTCGGATGTCGCAGGCCGTGTCGTCCCGTCCGGGTAGACCGTGATGAACGTGGACTGGGTCGGCGCGACTCCGGGTACGTTCAGCACCACCGACGTCGCATCGGTGGGTATGCCGGCCACACCGGCCACCTGTAGGGCGGTCACCCCGTCCGGACCGAGAGCGCCGATGCCGGCGCGGGTGTCCAGCAGTCGGGTCGGCGTGGTCGGCGTGGTCGGTACCCGGGTCGATCCCACCGTGGAAGCCCGGCTGCGTGTAGAAGGCCTCGACGTCGACGATGGCGTCCACCGCACCAGCGTGGTTGAAGACGTCCACGAATCCGTCGATCACGGGCACGGTGACCAGATTGGACGTGGTCTGACCACGGATGAAGTTCAGGTTGGACGTGCTCGGCCGCACGGCGGCGTCCGGGTACAGGGTGAGGAAGCTCGTTGTGCTCGCGTTGGTGGCCGTCACGTTCAGGACGACGGCGGTGACGGCGGTGTGGGTGGGGTTCACCTGGTCGACGGGCACCCGCACGACCCCGCCGGCACCGATCTGTGCGCCGCTGGTGCGGGTGTCCAGCAGGCGCTGCGGCTGCACGGTGTGCAGGAAGTGGCCGTTGCTCACCGCGGGCCGGTCCTGGTAGTAGCCCTCCAGATCGGCGACCACGTCCACGGTGCCGACGTGGTTGTAGAACTGGACAGTGCCGTCACTGCCGACCGGCACCGTGACCAGGTTCGGAATTGTCTGGCCGGCCACGAAGTTCAGGTTGGACACGACCGGCCGCGCGACGACCTGGACCGACGTGTCCTGTGCGACCCGCTTGCCGCTGGGCGTGGTCGCGGTGATCAGGATGCCGTACGCGCCGTCCGGCGCGGCTGCCGCGTAGGTGTGGGTCGCGGTCGGCGTCGTTGTGGTGACCGGGGAGTGCCGTCACCGAAGTTGAACGTGTAGGACACCTGGGCGGACCACGGATTGGTCACCGCAACGGAGGCTGTGACCGGCAGCGGGAACGGCCCTCGGTTCGGGGTTACGGTGGCGATGCCGAGCTGGAACGGATCCTGCAGCTCACCGGCGCCCCGGTCGGCAATGCCGACACCTGTGTTCGGTACCGCCAGATCATCCACCCGTGGCTGGCCCGCGTTGTCGGTGCTCAGCTCGCCAGGGGCGTCGGAGTTCGCCGAGTCGATGCCTGCCCAGTCGTACAAGGGATCGGCCTCAATGGTGAAGACGATGTTGTAGTCGGCCGTCGTCCCAACGGCCGAACCGGCCGACACGATCAAACTCACCGGACTGGGACACCGGAGACGGGCATCCTGCCGTGGGCGCGCCGCCGTCGCTACGGAGGATGTTGTTCTCGACGGTCGCACCGGCGGAACTACCCAACAGCATGATCCCGGCCGGGCAGTTCGAGAAGATCGAATTGCTGGTGACGATGGTGTCGGGTGCGTCCGTGGCAGCGACCGCGGGCCCGCCCTCACCTATGCCGTTCGTGGTGATGGTGGTCCCCGTGACGCCTGGTCCCACCGACACACCGGTCGCGGGATAGCCGCTGATGTCGTTCTGGCCGATGGTGACGTCGCTGGTCTGCCCGGTCAGGCTGATTCCGGTGCCGTCGTTCGTCAGTGGTCCCGGCCCGAAGAGGATGTTGTCGCTGATCGAGATCCGGGACGAGTTGCTGATGTCGAATCCCGTGGCGCCGAAGAGTCTGAAGCCCTTGAACACCACATCGTGGGCACCGGAGATGGTGACGCTCGGCCCTTCGAAAGCGTTGAGTACGGCCGTGCCGTTCGGGTTGGTCGGCCCCGGGCCGACGAACGTGATGGGGCTGCCCGGCTCACCGGAACTGGTGATGTCGGACCCCTGGCCGGCATATTCGCCGACGGCCACGTGCACC
This sequence comes from Pseudonocardiaceae bacterium, assembly GCA_036279295.1. Lineage (GTDB taxonomy): Bacteria > Actinomycetota > Actinomycetes > Mycobacteriales > Pseudonocardiaceae > DATEPR01. The sequence goes on from DASUJK010000386.1 coordinate 3,648, forward strand.
GTCTGCCCTGGTTGGGCGGCGGCGACAAGCGCACCCGCGATCACAAAAGTGACGAAACGACTCCCTGCTGCTGTCGAATACCACGAACCGGTTGTTACGCCACGGTTGTCGGTGCCGGTGGTTGTCGCACCGAACGTGACCGTAGACCGACGCAACCGCGAGTGACATAGTGGTGTAGACCAATATCCGAACCGAGAGGGCTCAGCGCGTCGCCCTGCGCATGCGATCTCAGTCCCCGAACGTTCAACCAGGAGCGCACATGCGTTTATCCAGAACGATCATCGCCGGCCTCGCGGTAGCGGCGGCCACCGTCGCGATGGTCACGCCGACGTCCGCGGCCCAGGCGCAGCAGGACCAGCACACCAAGGCGCTGCCGACCCACGTCTTCGCCCCGTTCTTCGAAACGTTCAACGGCGACAATCCGGCCACGCTCGCCCAGCAGTCCGGTGACAGGTTCCAGACGATGGCATTCCTGCAAACAGCCGTCGCGGGTTCCTGCACCGCCGAGTGGAACGGCAACCTGGCCACGCCGGTCGCCCGCTCGACCTTCGGCGCCGACATCGCGGCCATCCGGCGCACCGGCGGTGACGTCATCCCGTCCTTCGGTGGCTTCGCAGCCGACGACACCGGCACCGAACTCGCCGACAGCTGCACCAGTGTCCCCGCGATCGCAGCCGCCTACGAGCACGTCGTCACCACCTACAACGTGACCCGACTGGACCTGGACACCGAGGACAAGTCGCTGACCAACCCGGCAGGCGTCGACCGGCGCAACAAGGCGATCCGGCTGGTCGAGATCTGGGCCGCGGCGCACCACCGCACCGTGCAGTTCACCTACACCCTGCCGACCACGGAGAACGGGCTCGCCCCGACCGGCCTCGCGGTGCTGCGGAACGCGGTGGCCAACCACGCTCGCGTCGACATCGTCAACATCATGACATTCGACTACTTCGACGGTCTCACCCACGAGATGGCCACCGACACCCAGACCGCGGCGGCCGGCACGATCACCCAGCTGCAGGCGCTGTTCCCGCACCGCAGCACCTCCAGCCTGTGGGCCATGCTCGGCGTCACCGAGATGGTCGGCATCGACGACTTCGGCCCGGCCGAGACGTTCACCCTCGCCGACGCCACGACGATCCAGCACTGGGCGGTCGCCAAGAACATCAGCTTCCTGTCGTTCTGGGCCACCGAGCGCGACAACGGCAGCTGCCCGGGTCTGCAGGGCCAGGGCCTGTGCTCCGGCGTCGCGCAGACGACCTGGCAGTTCTCGCACATCTTCCAGCCGTTCACCCGCAACGGTGGCGGCCACGGCCGGCACTGACCGGACACCGCACCACCAGCTGACGACGGGCCGCCGGATCACGATCCGGCGGCCCGCTTGTCATGCGTGATGTGGGGTCGGTCGATGTTGTCGTTGTCGTCGTTGTCGATGACCATCGATGCGGCCGCGGCCGGCTGGCAGGTCGGTGACGTGGATCGAGCAACGCGGTGCACAGCGCCGCGTAGTCGTAGGAGTCGTGGAAATTGCCCGCAGGGCTGCCCCGGCCACGCTGGTAGCGCAGGCGTCTCGGCTGGTGAAGCCGTCCACGCCGGCCCTGATGACCGGGCGGCCCGATTTCGACACGGCGTGCGCCAGCTCGTCCGGGAGCACCATCTTGCCGGCACCGTCGACCCCGTCGACGCCGACCCGGAGCACGTCCGTATGTCGCGTGGCCAGCGCCGCCGTGGCCACGGACTCGATGACACCATCCCGCGTCTCATGGCTACGCCCGTGGTGGATTCCGGAAGTACTCGGCCACCAGGTTCTGCTTGAACATCTGGTTCTTGTCGCCAAGACCACCACCGTCCGCCGTCGTCTGCTCGATCTCCTCCAGTGCCTGTTTCGTGCCGGCACGCAGGTGTTCCGGGAACGCCGGGCTGTTCACGTCCTGCCGCATCGAGTCCCACGTCTGTCCGGGCGCCGGATACGGGTGCGGTGTCTTACTCGCCAGCGTGTAGTCGGTCCGCGGCGGCGTTCCGGACGTGTTGTCCGGATTGGTGTTCTCGTTGTGCAGGACGTTGTGGTACTCCAGGGGCATGGTGGCCGTGTTCTGGCCGGTCAGCCCCTGCTCGTGCTGCTTCTGGTGGCCCAGCTCGTGATACAGCGTGCTGTCGCTCGTCCTGTGGTCCAGGAACGTCGTGCCGCTCGCCGAGCTGTAGCCGCCACCGCCCGCCTGGATGAGCTGGTGCTGCGCCGGTGTGTCGTCGATCTTGTGGTCCGGTGCGCCCATCAGCCTGCCCAGCGGCGTGTTCTGGTCCTCCGGTCCGAAGCCCGTCTTGTGCGTGTCCGGCACGTCGCTCAACGGCGTGTTCATCTTGTACTTGTCGTCGTCGGGCAGCCGGACGATCTTCGGGTCGTTCTGCAGCCCGAGTGAGTGCTTGTACCGGTTGACCTGCTCCTGGTCGATCGGCGTGCCCTCCGGCTTGGGCTTCGGCGGCCGGTACATGTCGTTCGGCCGCACCGGGACCTGGCCCGGATTCGAGTCGACAGGACGACCGGACGGGCGACCACCGGGCGGACCACCAGGACCGCCGCCGGGCGGTGGCGGTGGCGGCGGTGGTCCACCCGACCCACCAGGGCCACCCGGCGGTGGGGGCGGAGGCGGTGGCGGCCCACCCGAACCACCGGGCCGGCCGGGTGGCGGGGGCGGTGGTGGCGGCGGCGGTGGTCCGCCTGCCGACGACGGCGTGGTGCTGTCCGGCGTGTCCTGCGGCTTCGGCCGGTTCGGATTCCGAGGCGGGACCGGCGGCTTGCCGGCCGGTCCGGACTGCCCTGGCCGGTTCGGGTTCTTGGGCGGAATCGGCGGGGGCTGACCAGCGCCGCCCGGCTTCGGCCGGTTCGGGTTGAGGGGCGGAACCGGCGGCTTGGTGGACCCTTCCGGATCATGAATACCCCGGAACGACGAGGTCACCCCGGCTTCGTTCGTCTCGTGCGAACTGGCGTTGGTGTGCAACCGCTGACCGGCCGCGCCCGCGACCCGACCACCCTCGCTGAACACCTTGCCGGCGACCTGCGTCACCTTGCTCACGGCATTGACGATGACGCCGCCGACACCCGACTTGTCATTCTTGGCACTGCTGCTCAGGCTCTGGCCCAGCGACTGGAGTTTGTCCCCACCAGCGGCGACCTGGTTGCCGAAATTGGCGAGTGTCGATCCGGAATTGTGCAGCTCTTCAGGCTGTAGGGAGAAACCTGATCCTTTTCCGGACACAACCGTCCACCTCTTGCTCGCTGACGCCAAGCATGGTCGCTCCGTAGTCTACCGGTAGCCCAGCGTCACCACGCCAACAGTCGTCGCATGCGGCCGACCCTGTCTCACGGACCGACGTGGACGTACGGTGCCCCACAGAGCGCCTGGACCGCTGCGGGTGGAACGTGCCTGGCACACGGCAGCCGGGCTCGGGATCGCCGAGATCGTGCTGCTCGCGTTGGCCATGACCTTGGTGGCCGTGCTGGTGCATCCGTTGCAGTTGGCGCTGGTCCGGCTGCCGGAGGGCAGTTGGCCCCGGCCGTTCGGTGCGCTGGCCAGGTGGTCGCGGGAGCGGCAGGTCGAGGCGCGATGTGAACTGGAACGGCACGACCGGCTCATCGAGGACGGGGCCGAGCCCACCGAGGCACAGATCCAGTCGGCCGGCCAGGCCGGCGCCGAACTCAGGACCCGGTTACCGGCCGAGGAGCTGTGCCGGCCGACCGCACTGGGCAACGTGCTCGCCGCGATGGAAACCCGTGCGGGACAGGCGTACGGCTTCGACGCAGTCGTCGCGTGGCCACGGCTCCATCCCGTCCTCGGCGAGCGGACTCGGGCTGTCGTGGACGACCGGCGGAACACCCTCGACATGGCCGCCCGGCTGTCGGTGACCATGTTCGTCACCGGCCTCGCCGCGGTCGGGCTGCTGGCCGCGTCCGGTTGGTGGCTCCTGCTGGCGCTGATCCCGCTGACCACGTCGTGGATCGCCTACCGAGGGGCCGTGCTGGCCGCGATCGCGTACGGCGAGTCCGTCGACACCGCGTTCGACCTGCACCGCTTCGACCTGATCGTGGCCCTGCACCTGCCGATCCCCACCGACGACACCGAGAAACGCGCCGCCAACACCGTGTTGTGCGAACGCTGGCGCCAGGGCATCACCACGCCCACCACCTACCGGCACCGCTAACGCCGTCTAGTGCTTGCTCAGCAGCCCGTCCGGCATGCCGTCGAGCTGGACCTCGACCCACATGGAGCGCCAGTTCTTGACCTCGTTGTAGCGGCGCAGTTCCGCCACGCCGCCGAGCGTGCCCAACCAACCGGAGTACGGGGGCATGTTCTCGTCAAATCCACTGTGGACGAACGTCAATCGGGTTCGCCCGTCGGAGTCGGCCAGCTCCCAGGTCTGCACCATGTCGCCCCAGTCGATCGACATCGAACGGCCCTCTTGGATGTCGACGACGTGCGCGGGCTGCGGGTTCGCGTCGAAGCCGCCCATCGCGAAGCGGCCACCCGGGTACAGCTCGGCTTCGACCTTGGCGCCGAACCACCGGGAGAACTGCTCCGGCTCGGTCAGCGACGCGTAGACGGCGAGCCGATCGGCGTCGATCGGGATCTCGTGCCGTAGGACCGGGCTGGTGAAGTCGCACAGCGCGGTGGGCTCGCGGCCTTCCGCGTAGTCGGCCAGATTGGCCAGGGCCAGTGCCCAGTAGGTGTGCATCAGAGCGCGGTCGCCGGCATCGTCCAGCACGACCTCGGGCCAGCCGAGGATCTCGTCCTGGGCCAGCGTCAGCAGGGTCGACCCGGTGTCCCCGTCCTCGGCGGCCAGTCCGATGTCGACGGTGGTGGTGATGCCGTCGAGCTCCCAGGTGAACCGCAGCGAGTGGTCGTCGGCGTGCAGCAGGCGCTGGCGCGGCACGTCGCCGGACGGGGTGAAGCGACCCCAGAACTCGTACCGGTGGGGCAGTTCCACAGTGGCTTGTTCGGCGAGCCAGACGCGCAACGCGGCCGGGTCGGTGAGAGCACCGTGCACCGTGCTGAGCGGGGCGGCGATCCGGATGCGCTTCTTCAACGTGGCCATCAGTGTGCTCCTTGACTTGTGTCGTCCTGCTCGGGGTAGCAGGCGACGGCGAGTTTGAACGCGTCACCTTCGGCACCGCCGTAGCGGGTGAACAGGTCCTGCAGGGCGGTCTTCAGGTCGGCCATGAACTCGGAACGCCGGTCCGGTCGCACGCGGATCTCGCCCGCGACGCCGAGGGAGGGCAGTTCCGGCTCGTTGGCCCCTCGGCCGGCCGCTCGGGCGTAGAGGGCGCCGACGTCGGACTGGACCACCTCCATGAGGTCGAGCAGGTAGCCGAGGCTGGCCTCGTCGCGGTGTTGGGGCTGGCCGATCCGGCCGACGAGCCGGGGGGAGACCCAGTAGGCGCGTGCGGTGGCCTGGTAGACGCCCTCGTTGATGCCGCGCACCCTGCGCTCGGCGACCTGGGTCACGAGACCGTGCTCGACGAGCCGCTTCACGTGGTAGTAGACGCGCTGCTGCGTCTGGTCCAGCCGAGTCGCGACCTCGGTACACGAGTGCGGCTCGGCCAACTGTCGCAGTACCTCGATGCGCTGCGGCTTGAGCAGCGTTTCCGCCTGCTCGACGCGCTCCAGGTACATGAGGTCGGTCATCACAAAAATGATCCTGGACGTAAAAATTAATTTTGTCAATAGACCGGGCGACACGACTCCGGGGTCGCGATCGCGGCGTTCGCGTACGACGTGGTGACGGCCCAGGACCTGGTGGCCCGCGGCAGTGCCGTCCGGGCCCGCAACCGCAGGGGCGCAGAACCGTTGCACGCCGCGACAATCGGTGCATCCGGTGCGGCGAACTGGAACCCGACGCGCCAGCGGGCGGTCATCGAGTACCTCATCGACGTCGGTGCCGACCCGAACGCGACCGCCATGGGTGGGGTCACGCCCCTGCATCGAGCGGTGCGGAACCGGTGTTCGGCGGCGGTGGCGACCCTGCTGTGCCTTGGCGCCGATCCCGGCGTGGCCAACGACCACGGGTCGACGCCGGCCGACCTGACCCGCTGGTCAACCGGCCGTGGGGGAGTGGGCAGCGAGGCGGCCAAGGCCGAACAGCGGATCGTCGAGCTGCTCGACCAGGTTCAGTCCTGCTAGTTTCGGCTCACCAGCGGCATGCCCCGCTCGTCGCGTTCCGGTGCCGGCGGCCATGGCTCGCGCCGAAGGCGCTCCAGCGCGCCGCCGATGTCGGCGATGATCGCGTCGACGATCCCCACCAGGGCGTCCGCATCGCCGGCGAACTGTTGCGGCGCCTGGACTCCGCACCGTTCCAGCAGACTGACGGCATCGTTGAGCTGATCCCGCACGAACCCGGTCGGATCATCACGCAGGCCGGTGTCGAACACCCGCTCGCACGGCACACCGTCGGTCATCCTGGGATGCCAGTGCATCCGGTCCTGTGCCCTCGCCGCGGACTCCAGCAGGTCGAACCGGCAGACCGCGCGCGCGACCGCCAGCGGCCGGGACGCGTAGATCGAACTGGGCGCGGTGTCCTCCTCAACCGTGCGCAGCTCGATCCGAACGCCGAGCTCACGTCCGTAGTCGGGGCGGTTCGGGTCCTCGAAGTCGATGTCCTCGACGCTGACACACAGGCGTTCCGCACCGAAAAGTCGCATGTAGGGCAACTATTCACGGCATCGACAACGAGGTCAACGGAGGTGGCGCGAAGCTGCCGGTCAGGACTGCCGTCGGCAGGGCATCGGAGTTTCTAGGCTCGACCATCGACCCGCCGGACAGAGAGGTGATCGCGATGGAACAGGAACTGATCGAGCTGGAAATGATGATCGAGGAAATCGGTATCCCACCGATCGTCATCCACACGTCGTGAGTCCTCCGGTGGGCGGCGCCGCCGGCGCCGTCCACCGTGTCCCGAAGCACTGGAGGCGTTGATGCGTTGGCGGCGGGCACGCAACCTGGTCGGCTACTGGGCGGCGGACGGGTTCCGCCTGGAGAACCCGCTGACCCGGCGGATCGTGCGCGTCGACGTGAGCGCGGTGCGCATCCTGGCCGAGTTCACCGACTGGGCCGACCCGGCCGAGGTGGCCGTGGCGCTGGGCTACTCGGCCGGGTCCTTCGACACCGGGGTGCGCGCACTGGCCGAGCGGCACCTGCTGGTGGCCGAAGGTGACCTGCATGCCGCCGAGGACGACCGGCTGGCCGACAGCGAGTGGCGGGACTGGGGCGCCACAGCGACGGCACTGCACTTCGGCACCAAGAACACGCCCTACCAGCATGCCACCGACGAACTGAGGGCGGCGATGGTCGCCGAGTCGCCGAGCCCACCGCTGTTCAAGGCTTACCCGGACGCGCCCCGCATCCTGTTGCCCCGCATGCCATGCCGGTTGGACGCGCCGTTCGGCGACGTGCTCTACGGTAGGCGCACCCACCGGACGTTCGCACCGGACCCGGTGTCCAGGCACACACTGTCCACCCTGCTGGCCGCGGTGTTCGGGCCCAAGGACTTCCTGCACGCCGGTGAGTTCGGCGCGCTGATGCTGCGCACCAGTCCCTCCGGTGGCGCACGGCACGCGCTGGAGGCCTATGTGGTGCCGTTGCGGGTGCCGGACGTGGAGCGCGGGCTGTACCACTACAACCCTCTTGAGCATTCGCTGGAACTGCTCACCGAACAGGTGACCGGCGAGCAGTTGGCCGTGCTGTGCCACGACCAGACCGCGTTGGAGCAGGCCGCGTTCGTGGTCGTCCTGACCGCGGTCGTGCACCGGATGAGCTGGAAGTACCCGGGACCGAGGGCCTACCGGGTGCTCATGCTGGACGCCGGCCACCTCGGCCAGAGCTTCGTCCTCACGGCCACCGCGCTGGGCCTCGGCCCGTTCCAGACCGCGGCGTTCGCCGATGAGGAGGTGGAGGCGCTGCTGGGCGTGGATGGGGTGCGGGAGACCGCGCTGTACGTGCTGGCCGCCGGGATGCCGGACGCCGACCCGGCAGGCGCTGTCACTTTCCTGCATCCGCCTGCCGGTCTGGCCGCGTTCCGCGACACCCGGTTGTAGGGGGCCAAGGCCCCGATGCGCACGGGGTGGTCACTGCCGATGCTGGAAGCGCCGCCGCGAACCCGCGACCTCTTCGGCGCTGGTCCGTTCAGAGCCGTTGAACGCACTTCAGGACCGTTCAGTGCGTACATGTGCGCCACATTTGCTCCCCGCCGGAACCCTGGCCCAGCGAGTCGTGCGATCCTTGAGGGGTGAGTCCGGTCAGCAAGGGACGCAAACGCAAGCCCTGCAAGGGCGTACACAAAACCGGCGCCCGATACGACCGCTCCGATTTCGCCCGGACGCCGGGCGCCAACCCGAGGGCGCTCGGGGCGCTGGGCCGGGACACCTGATCTGCTGTGGTTGGCCGCACGCGTCAGGACCTCAACCGGGGCGCCAATGGAATCGCGCTGTTGGAACTGCTGGAACCCGGCTGGCGGCTACAACTGCGTGCGGGGGCGCTGGCCGGGGAGCTCGATGTCGAGCCCGAGGTGCGGGAAGCGGCAGCGCGGGCGCTCGGTGAGGCATCCCGGAGGCAACCGCCGGTGGATCTCGCTCGTCGGTGGCCCGCATGTGTGGTGGTGGCGCTGGCCCAGGTCGCGGCCGCATGCTACCAGCGAGGCGCGTTCTGGCCGGGCTGGCAGCGAGCCTGCGGGCTGAGCGTAAACCGGCGAGCGGCCGGGGACTGGCGGCGCGCGTTCGTCGACGCGCTGGCCGTGCTGGGACTCCCGCGGCAACACGGCGACGCCGACACAGACGCCGATACGGCGGTGCTGGTGCACCTGGCGGTACCCACCATCTGCCTGGCGGAAGTGTTGCGGCGGCAGGCGGTGAACGCGGCGCTCGACCCCGTCGACCCCGCAGTCACCGCCGTGCTGCGGCACGGCGGTGCGGCGGCCGCGTCGCTGCTCGACCGGTGCCGGACGCTGGTCGAGTTGTTCCGTACCCAGGGTGATGAGGTGCCGGTCGAGGACGTGGCCGGACTGCGCCTGCCCGCGCGGATCGTCGATGCGGCGAGGCAGGTGGCCGGCGACCTGCGCGAGGCGAGAGTGGCGATGCGCCTGGACCCGTACGGACGGGGCGTGCTGCTCGCCGCCGAGGACCGCGCCGCCGCGCCTGAGGATGTGGTGGACGCGGCGGACCCACTGCTGGTGTTCGACGAGGACGGGGCGGCGCTGTTGGGGGCACTTCCGACCGATGCGGTATGGGTTCTGCACCCGGAGGGCCGTCGCCTGTGCGCGGACGTGCCGCCGCAGGTATTGGTGGAGGGCAGGGCGCCGCTGGCGTGGCCTGG
>DASUJK010000387.1:0-21352 GCA_036279295.1 Pseudonocardiaceae bacterium
CCCACCTGAGCCTGGAGCGGTTCGAACAGGATCTCCAGTCGCGATCGAAGAACGTGGAAGGACGGCGTGGATGAAGTTCGGACTACGACTCCCGGGTGCGGGTCCCTATGCCGGGCCGGAGGCGATCGAGGCGTTCTCGACCAAGGCTGAGGCGCTGGGGTTCGACTCGCTCTGGATGACCGACCATGTGGCGCTGCCGGTCAACGTGCAATCGAAGTACCCCTACCGGGAGGACGGCAAGTTCTTCTGGCCGCCCGAAACGCCCTACCTGGACACGATCATGACGTTGGCGTGGGCGTCGGCCTGTACCGAGCGCATCCGGGTCGGCTCGTCGGTGCTCATCGCGGGCTGGCACGACCCGCTGACCACCGCGAAGGCACTGGCCAGCCTGGACGTCCTCAACCGGGGCCGGACGACGGTCGCGGTCGGCACCGGGTGGATGCGGGAACAGTTCGCCATCTTCGGCGTCCCGTTCGAGACCAGGGGCCGCCGCACGACCGAGTTCATCTCGCTGCTCAAGCACTTGTGGACGGTCGACCTGATCGACTTCAAGGGCGAGTTCTTCGAGTATCGCGGTTTCAAGTTCTACCCGAAGCCGCCGCAGCCGCGCTCGATCCCGGTGTGGTGCGGCGGCAAGAGCGACGGTGTACTGCGCAGGGTGGCCGCCGTGGCCGACGGCTGGCATCCGCTGTACATCGCACCGGACGAGCTTGAGGCCAAGCTCAAGACGCTGGCCGGCTACCTGGCCGACGAGGGCCGCTCACTCGACGACATCGAGCTGTCCGCGCGGCCGGTGACCCAGGCCGAGATGGATGCCGCCACCGTGCGGCGCTACGCCGACCTCGGCGTGACGCTGCTGATCGCCGACACGTCCTTCGAGCACGACAACCTGCGAGGCGTGCTGGACGAGCTGGACAGGCTCGCCGACCAGCTGATGCCGTTCGCGGACTAGGAGAACACACCGTGCTGCAACGCCTGTTCCACATCGCGGTCAACGCGACCGATCTCGACCGGTCCGTCGCGTTCTACAAGAAGCTCGGCTTCACCGAATTGCAGGACCGGACCGTGACCAACCCCGCCGCCAAGGTGGCGTTCGCCGTCCCGTCGGCGAACCTGCGGTTCGTCCACCTGCGCATCGGCGACGACGAGCAGGCGACGCTGCTCGACGTCGTGCAGTGGTTCGAGCCGGACACCGCGCCGGGACCCGGTGTGCTGCCACAGCACCAGACCGGCATCACCCGGTTCGCCGTGCTCACCGACGACACATCCGCCACCTATGACGAACTCGTCGCCGACGGCGTCGAGTTCCTCACCACACCGACCACCGTGATGACGCCGGAGGGCGGCTGGAAGGTCGCGCTGGCACTGGATCCGGACGGCATCGTCATCCAGATCACCGAACTGCTCCCGCCCGACGCGGACGCCTGACATGACGTGGCACGGCAGGCCGGTGGACTGGAACACGCAGCAGCACGAGCCCCTGCTGGACGGCATCACGGCCGCGACGGCGATGGGCGAGCAGCTGTCGGTCTCCCGGTTCGCCCTCGCTGCGGACGCGGTGGTGCCGGAGCACTCCCACGCCGCGGAGGAGTTCGGGCAGGTCCTGGCCGGTTCGCTGCGGCTGACCGTCGACGGCGACACCTGGACCGTCGACGCGGGACAGGGCTTCCTGATCCGCGGCGGTGTGCCGCACTCGGCGCTCGCCCTCGGTGATGGCTGTGACCTGCTGGAGTGCTACTCGCCGCCACGCTCGCCCGTGCCGCCCCGTCCCCAGGAAGGAACCCCATGACCACCGCACCGCCGGTCGCGACCTACGAACTGTTCGTCGGCGGCACCTGGCGGCCCGCGCAGGACAACCGGACCAGCGAGCGCACCAGCCCGTCCGACGGCTCGGCGGTCGGCCGCTACGCCCGAGGTGGCGCGAACGATGTGGACGCCGCCGTTCGTGCCGCCCGACACGCCTTCGACGAGACACCGTGGCCGACGATGCCGGCACGCAAGCGCGCCGCGATCCTGCGGCGGGCGGCGGAGCTGCTGCGCGAGCGGGCCGACGAGATCGGCCTACAACTGTGCCGCGAGCTGGGCAAACCGTTGCAGCTGGCCAAGACCGAGGTCGTGCTGACCGCTGAGGTCTTCGAGTACTACGCGGCACTCACGCTCGACATCCGAGGTGAGTCGGTTTCCCAGCACGTGCCCGACGCGCTCGGCCTGATCCTGCACGAACCGGTCGGCGTGGTCGCGATGATCACGCCGTGGAACTTCCCGCTGCTGTTGCTGTCCTGGAAGGTCGCGCCCGCGCTCGCCGCGGGCTGCACGATGGTCAGCAAGCCGGCCAGCCAGACCCCCGGCAGCGCACTGGACCTGGCGAAGGTGTTGCAGGACGCCGGTCTGCCCGACGGTGTCTACAACGTCGTCACCGGGGGCGGCGAGGAGGTGGGCGGCGCGCTGGTCGCGCATCCGCTGGTCGACAAGGTCGCCTTCACCGGTTCCACCGCGGTCGGTCAGGGCGTCATGGTCGCCGCGTCGGCGACGATGAAGAAGGTCACGCTCGAACTCGGCGGCAAGTCACCGAACATCGTCTTCGCCGACGCCGATCTCGACAAGGCGGTCCGAGGTGCCTACTGGGGCATCTTCCTGAACTCCGGCCAGGCCTGCCAGGCGGGCAGCCGGCTGCTGGTCCAGCGTGAGGTGCATGACGAGTTCGTCGCCAGGCTCGTCGAACTGACGGCCAAGAGCAAGGTCGGCGATCCACTCGCGGACGGGACGATGATCGGTCCGCTGGTCGACGGCGCGCAGTTCGACACCGTCATGGGCTACATCGCGGCCGGGCTGGAGCAGGGCGCGAACCTGGTGGCCGGCGGGAACCGGATGACCGGCCGGGCCTTCGACGCGGGCCACTACGTGCAGCCCACGGTCTTCGACGACGTGCGGCCCGAGCTGCGGATCGCGCGCGAGGAGATCTTCGGTCCGGTGCTGGCGGTGTCCACGTTCGACACACCGGCAGACGCCGTCACGATGGCCAACAACTCATCGTACGGGCTGGCAGCCGCGGTGTGGACGGCCAATGTGGACGTTGCCATCCGCACCGCCAAGGCGTTGCGGGCCGGCACCGTGTGGATCAACGCCTACCACGATGCCGGCCTGCCGTTCTGCATGCCGATGGGCGGCTACAAGACCAGCGGCATCGGCAGGGAACTTGGCCGGGAAGGGCTGCACGAGTACTTCGAGACCAAGAGCATCCACCTGCGTCTCGGCCAGATCTGACCCACCTCTCCCGACCCGGAATGGGGCACCGTGATGCACGCAACGACCGGCCGTCCGGACACCGCGCCGAGGGTCGATCCGGCCGGCCTGGCCATCGAACGGATCGAGGTGATCCCGATCCGGGTGCCGCTCGCGCGGCGCTTCCAGGGCAGCCACTACTCGATGACCTCGCGCTGCACGATCGTCACCCGGATCCACCTGTCCGGTGGAATCGTCGGCGAGGCGTACAACGGTGACACCGACAGCGAGCAGGACTCCATCGTCTCGATCATCGTGGACGAGATCACCCCGGCGCTGACCGGACGTACCGCGCTGAACATCGAGGGCTGCTGGGAGGCGATGCTGCCCACGACGTTCGACATCCTGCGTGACCGGTCGCTCGCGTTGCAGGCGATGGCGTGTGTGGACAGCGCCCTGTGGGACGCCCTCGGCAAACTGCACGGTCTCCCGCTCTACCAGTTGTGGGGCGGTTATCGCGACCGGCTGACGGCGATCTGCATCGGTGGCTACTACACCGACGACGAAGCCGACTCGGCCCGGCAGATCGAGCACTACCTGGAACTCGGCTTCGGCGGCTGCAAGTTCAAGGTCGGCGGCCGAACACCCGAACAGGACGCGGACCGGGTGCGGCTGGCCCGCGCGGCGGGCGGCGATGACTTCGTGCTGATGGTGGACGCGAACCAGGGATACTCACGGGCGCAGGCGATCCGCTTCGCCAAGCTCACCGACGATCTTGGCCTGCGCTGGTTCGAGGAGCCGTGCGGCTGGCAGAACGACCGGCTCTCCATGCGTGACGTCCGGCTGACCACCGGCCTGCCGGTCGCGGCAGGCCAGAGTGAGTACGGCCGTGCCGGCCTGCGCGATCTGATCAGTGCCGGCGCCATCGACGTGTGCAACGCCGACGCGAGTTGGATCGGCGGGCCGTCGGAGTGGCGGCGGGTCGCCGCCATCGCGTCGGCGTACGAGGTACAGATGGGCCATCACGAGGAACCGCAGGTGTCGGCCCACCTGCTCGCCGCGATCCCCCACGGCACCTACGTCGAGACATTCGCGCCGGACCGCGATCCGGTGTTCTGGAACCTGATCGCGAACCGTCGTGCCTTCACCGACGGGCAGTACCAGGTGCCCGACGGACCGGGTCTCGGTCTCGAACTCGACTGGGACTACGTCGAGCGCTACCGCTCCGGCGCGGGCGCATGAGCACCGGTGTCGCGTTCGTGGGGGCGGGGGAGGCCGACGAGATCGGCGTCGTACCACACAAGAACGCCCTGCAGATGCACGCCGAGGCGGCGGCGAACGCACTCGCGCACGCGAACCTGTCGATCCGGGACGTGGACGGCTACTGGACCTGTGGTGTCGACTTCATGCCGAACCTGATCGTCGCCGAATATCTCGGTATCCGGCCGGAGATCAGCGGCAGCAACTCGATCGGCGGATCGTCGTTCGTCGCCCACGTGCACGAGGCCGTGCAGGCGATCCGGGCCGGCCGGTGCGAGGTAGCGCTCGTGACGCACGGCGAAACCCGTCGCTCCAATCGCAAGCGGGGGGTGTCACCCCGGCCCGCGCACGACGATCCGTGGCTGCCGGACTGGCAGTGGGAGCGGATCTACGGTGTGTCCGCGCCGCCCGCCGCATATGCGTTGGCGGCCAGCAGGCACATGCACCAGTACGGCACGACCGGCGAGCAGCTCGCCGCGATCGCCGTCGCCACCCGGCGCTGGGCAGCGCTCAACCCGCGAGCGCTCCACCGCGACCCGCTGACGATCGACGACGTCATGGCATCGCCGTACTTCATCTATCCCTTCCACCTGCTCGACTGCTGCCTGGTGACCGACGCTGGCGGCGCGGTGGTGCTGACGTCGGTGGATCGGGCCAAGGACCTCGGTGTCCCCGTCGTCGAAGTGCTCGGCTCCGCCGTTGCCCAGTCCCACCACCAGATCAGCCAGATGCCCGACCTGACCGTGACACCGGCTGCCCGGTCGGGCGCGGCGGCCTTCGGGCAGGCGGGTGTCCGCCCGTCGGACGTCGATGTCGCCGAGCTCTACGACTCGTTCACCTACACCGTCCTGGTTACGTTGGAGGACCTAGGTTTCTGCGCCAAGGGCGAGGGCGGAGCGTTCGTCGAGGGGCTGCGCACCGGGCCCGGCGGCGACTTCCCGCTGAACACCAGCGGCGGCGGCCTGTCCTACACGCATCCCGGCATGTTCGGGATGTTCCTGCTCGTCGAAGCGGTCCGCCAGCTGCGTGGTGAATGCGGCCCACGCCAGGTCGCCGACGCGCGGGTCGGCGTCGTCAACGGCATGGGTGGCTACCTGTCCAGCGCCGCAACGCTCGTACTGGGACGGAACTGATGACCGGGATCCCGCAGCCGACCATCCTGCCCAGCCCGGACGCCGTGCCGTTCTGGCGGGCAGCGCGACGGCACGAACTCGTGCTGCCGAACTGCCTGGCGTGCGCCGAACCGTTCTTCTACCCGCGCACGTTCTGCCCGCGTTGCGGATCACGCGACCTGGACTGGCAGCCGGCCAGTGGACAGGGTGTCCTGCACGCTTTCTGCATCCATTTCCAGACCGGGATCGCCGCCGACCGCGAGCACCTGCCGTTCGTGTCCGCGATCGTCGAACTGGCCGAGGGTCCGCGCCTGATGTCCTACCTGGTCGACGTCGAGCCGTCACCCGACGCGATCAGGTGCGACATGCCGGTCTCGGTCCGGTTCGTCGACCTGCCCGACGGACAGACGCTGCCCGTGTTCGAGCCGAGCCGTGGGCAGGGATGCTGTGCACCGCCCGGCAGTTCAGCCGGTACGAGCCACCGTCGTTGATGGCCGCGACCGTGGCGCTGCCGATCGAGAACTGCTGCCGGTAGTAGCCGGGGCACGGGTCGAGCGAGATCGCGTCGCCGGTCGGGTTGGCCAGGCGCACGTGGAAGGTGGCGAGTGCACCGGGTTTAGCGGCGGCGACCGGTTCGATGGTGGCGACCAGGTGGGCCAGCGGCGAGTCCGGCACCGTTGCCACGGCAGGCTCGTCAAAGGTGCTGGCACTCAGGAACGACGAGCGGCCGGGGTCGGTCTCGGTCTTGTGCGTGCGGTACCGAGCCGTGCTGGCCGTGACCGGGGGGATCAGGTGGCCGCCGTCCTCGGGCAGGGTGATCGCCAGCTCCAGCGGCCTGTCGACGGCGAGGCGGAACGGTCCTAACAGGCACGCCGTGGGTGAGCAGCGGACGCCGAAGCACCGCGCCGTTCTGCCCGCACCGCACGCCGCGGCGTCCCTGGAATACGTACCGCGGCGTGAAAATCCACAGTGGACTGTCAGAATGACGGCGGTGTCATCGCTCCGATCAGCACCGCGTCGTGGTCGGTCGCGTTGTGATACCAGTGCGGCAGACCGGGATCGTACGTCAGCGAGTCGCCCTCACCCAGGACGTAGAGATCGCCCGCGACGCTGATCCGCAGTTCGCCCACGGTGACCATCACGCATTCCTCGCCCTCGTGCAGATAAGGCTCGGACCGGTTGCTCCAACCAGCGGCGATCTGGGCCCGGATCATGGCGAGCTTGCCGTCGATGTGTGGGGTGAGCAGTTCGTACACGAGGTTCTTCTCGGCCAGCAGCAGTCTCGGGTGCTCACCGGCGCGCACCAGGGCGCCCGCTTTCTTCTCGCTGACGAAGAAGCGGCCGACCGGGACGTCGAGCGCGTGGGCCAGCTTGATCAGCGTGGTGAACGACGGGTTGCCGATGCCGCGTTCGATCTGGCTGAGCAGGCCGGGACTCAGGTCGGCGGCGGCAGCGAGCGAGGCGAGGCTCAGTTCCGCCTTGACCCGAAGCCTGCGGACCAGGGTGCCCACCGCCTGCATCGTCGGTGCCGACGGACCGTCCGCGTCCACCGTGAGCTCCGCATCCGGCAGGAGGACACGCGCGTCCCCGTGTCCGGCGGTGCCGCCCGTGGTCGACTCGTCCACCGACCAGCTCCTTCGTACGTGATTGGTCACTCACCGCCACCATGCCCGCAGATCGCCTGGCCCGGCGCCGGGTGATGGGGACGTTACAAGGTGTTCGTTGACACGGAAGACGCTGGTGGTGAATATAGGCGCCAGCTCGTTCAACAAAATGAACGTCCCAGACCGACTACTGAGCGCCGTTCGACTCCCCACCGACAGCCGTCGTGGCGGAGACCGTCCCTGATGACGGGTCCGCCCGCGATGACGCCTGCCCGTTCGACGCCGCAAGGAGCGCGCATGACCCGAATTCGCCCACGAACCGCCGCCCTACAGGGCATGGCACTGGGCCTCGTCACCCTCGCCCTGATCTCCGCCTGCGGTAGTGGCGGCAGCGGCTCCGGAGCCGCACCCGAGCCGAAGGCGGTCACCGGCGGCACCGTCACGATCGACCTGAGCGGCCCCGTGACCAGCTACGATCCGGCCAAGGGCAGCGGCTTCCAGGACGCGGAGGTGGCCTGGGCGCTCTACGACTCGCTGGTCGTGACCGACAGCGACGGCAGTTTCGTCCCCGGCCTCGCCTCGTCGTGGAAGATCGCGCCGACCAGCGCGACCTACACGCTCAAGTCGGGCGTGACGTGCTCGGACGGCACCAAGGTGACCCCGACGGTGGTCGCCGCTTCGCTGCGCCGCTTCCTCGACCCGGCCACCGCGGCGCCCTTCCTCGCGCAGGTCACCGGCGGCAACGCGGCCACCGTGACCACCGGGGCCAACACGGTGACCGTGACGTTGGCCAAGCCGTGGGCGGGTCTGTTCCCCGGTCTCGCGTCGCCGTTCGCCGGCATCATCTGCCCGGCCGGCCTGCGCGACCTGAACAGCCTGAAGACCAGGTCGGCGGGTACCGGCTCGTTCGTGTCGGCGTCCCAGGTGGCCGGTTCGAACTACACGTTCACCCGGCGCACCGACTACGACTGGGGCCCGAAGTACGCCGACCAGGGCACCGGGACGCTGCCCACGAAGCTGGTCATGCAGGTGCTCACCGACGACAACACGCGGTCCAACCTGATGGCCACCAGCGCACTGCAGATCGGCGCGTTCACATCGGACGCCTGGCAGAAGTTCAAGGCCAGCAAGGGAGTCAAGTCGGCGATCTCCAACCAGACCGACACATTCCTGATCTTCAACGAGGCGCCCGGCCACCCGACGGCGGACCAGCGGGTGCGGAAGGCCGTCGAGCAGGCGGTCAACCGGCAGGGCCTGAACCAGGTGCAGAGCTTCGGCGCCGGATCTCTGATCACGAACCTGGGCCAGTCCAACTACCAGTGCTTCGACAACTCGCTCGGCAACCTCATCCCGCGCTACGACGCCGGCGCCGCTGGCCAGGTGCTCAAGGGCAGGTCGCTGAACGTGTTGGGCACCAACGTGTTCGCCGGTGGCGACGCGAACAGCTACGTGCTGTCCGCGCTGGAGGCCGCGGGCGTGAAGGGCACCTTGCAGAACCTGGACAACGCCGCCTACGTGCAAGCCCTGTTCAGTGGCACGAACAACTGGGACGTGGCGATCCTCGGCTACGGCAACCTGCTGTCCAGCCTGCTGGCCGCGGGTGGCTTCTTCTCCGGGCACGCCCCGCCCAACGGCCAGAACCTGGGTGACGTCCAGAACCCGACCGCCGCCGCCGCGTTGGCCGCAGCCGGCTCGGCAACGTCGCAGGGCGCGGAGTGCGCAGCACTGAGCACGTTCCAGAAGTCGTTGCTCACCAACGCCGACTTCCTGCCACTGTCGACGGTGCCGGTGCACGTGCTGTTCGCCGGCGGCACCAGCGGAGCGGTGGTGAAGGGCTTCGTGCAGCCGTCGTCGATCCGGATCGCCCAGAAATGACGAGTATCACAAGTCCGGCGGCGCCCGTGCCCGGTCCGGGTGCGGGCGCCCCGGAGCCCACCGGTGCCCAGCCGGTCCGGGGCCGGATCGCCCGGCTCTGGCTGGCGTACCTGGCTCGGCGGCTCGCCGGGGTGGTCGCCGTGCTGGTCGTGATCGTGCTGCTGACGTTCATGATCGTGCGGTGGGTGCCAGGTGACCCGGCCCGGCTGATCGTCGGGTTCGACGCGGGCCCCGCGCAGGTGCGGCAGGTCCGTGAGCAACTGGGCCTGACCCAGCCGTTCTGGCAGCAGTTCGGCCACTACGTCGGCGGGCTGTTCCACGGTGACCTCGGCACGTCGTTCGTGACATCGCAGCCGGTCAGCGAGATGTTGGCCCAGCGGCTGCCGCTGACCGCGCAGCTCGCGGTCAGCGCGCTGATCGTGGTGCTGCTCGTCGGCTTCCTGCTCGGCGTCACGGCAGGTGTACTCGACCACAACGGCCGCGGTCGCTACTACACCGCGCCGTTCACCGCCGTGACGTCCCTGGTCGGCGCGCTGCCCGAGTACATCACCGGCACCCTGCTGGTCTACCTGTTCGCGCTCACGCTGCACTGGTTCCCTGTGCAGGGCGGGCCGAGCTTCACGGCGATGCTGATGCCGGCTCTGGCCGTCGGCCTGCCGCCCGCGGCGGTGCTGGCGCGGCTGGTCCGCAACGAGACCGTCGGGGTGCTGTCGCAGGAGTACATCACGACGGCGACCAGCAAACGGCTGTCCTCGGCCAGGTTGCTGTTGCGGCACGTCCTGCCCAACGTCGTGACCAGCACGCTGACCCTGTCCGGGTTGCTGCTGGTCGCCCTACTCGGAGGCACCGTCATCACCGAGAACGTGTTCAACATCCCCGGTCTCGGCACCGAGGTGGTGCAGGCGATCCTGCGCAGCGACTACCCGTCGGTGCAGGGGATCATCCTGGTGCTCGGGGTGATCGCGGTGGTCATCAACCTCGCCGTCGACATCACGCTGGGTCTGCTCGACCCGAGGGTGCTGGCCAGGAGGGTGGCGTGAGGCGGGAGCGGCGCAGGCCGCTGCCCGCGATGCTCGTGGTGGGTGCCGTGCTGCTGCTGGTGATGGTCGTCATCGCCGTGGTCGCGCCCATCGTGTGGGGTGACTCCGCCCAGGCGCTGACCGCCGACATTCGGCAGACCGGCTCGTCGGCACACCTGCTGGGCACCGACTCGCTGGGCCGCGACGTCCTGTACCGGACGCTGGTCGCGACCCGGCTGACCCTGATCATGGCGCTGTGCGCGACCGCGGTCGCCGTGGGCATCGGCACGCTGCTCGGTGCGGGCGTCGTCCTCGCGGGACGGTTCGTCCGCGGGGTCGGCGCGCGGGTCATCGACCTGCTGGTGTCCTATCCGCCGATCATCGTCGCGCTCACGGTGACCGCGATCTTCTCGCCGGGCCGGGTGTCCGTGGTGTTCGCGATCGGGCTGGCGTTCTGCCCGCAGTTCGCCCGGTTGACCAACACGCTGGCGGCCTCGGTCAGCGCCAGGGACTACGTGGTCGTCGCGCGGCTGCTGGGTACCGGCCGGGCGCGGCTGCTGTCCCGGCACGTGCTGCCCAACATCGCGGCACCCGTGCTGGTGCTCACCTCCGTCGGCTTCGCAACCAGCATCGTCGCGTTGTCCGGGTTGAGCTTCCTCGGTCTCGGCGTCCAACAGCCGTCGTTCGACTGGGGCATGCTGCTCGCCTCCGGCCTGCGGGACCTGTCGGTCAACCCGATCGAGTCGCTCGGCCCGTCGGTCGGCATCCTGCTCACCGGTCTCGGCGCCGGCCTGCTCGGCGACGGGCTCGCCCGGTACTGGGAACCGCGCCAGCACGCGCTGCCGGAGCGTGGTTCCCGGGCGTCCGCGCGGGTGCCCAAAGCGCCCCCGGTCGCGGCTGCTGGCGGCGGCGATGTCGTCGCGGAGCTGCGGGACCTGACCGTGTCCGCGCGCGGCGCAGAGCTCGTCCGGGGTGTCTCACTGGACATCCGGGCAGGCGAGATCGTCGGCCTGGTCGGCGAGTCCGGTTCCGGCAAGAGCGTGACGGCGATGGCGATGGCCAGGCTGCTGCCGGCCGCCCTGACCTGGACGTCCGCCCGGCACCAGGTGAACGGCATCGACCTGAGCCGGGCGGACGTGCCGCCGCCGACCCGGCTGGCCACCGACATCGGTGTCGTGTTCCAGGACCCGGCCAGCTGCTTCAACCCCGCGCTGCACGTCGGCACCCAGCTCACCGAGGTGTTGCGGGTGCACAGGGGAGTGCCACGCCGGCAGGCGGCCGAACTGGCCGTGCAGCGGCTGCGCGAGGTGCGGGTGTCCGCACCGGAGAGCCGGATGCACCAGTACCCGCACGAGCTGTCCGGCGGCATGCGGCAACGCGCCATGATCGCGATGGCGTTGCTGTCCGAGCCCAAGCTGCTGATCGCGGACGAGCCGACCACCGCGCTGGACGTCACCGTGCAGGCCGACGTCCTGCGCCTGCTGCACCAGATCAACGCCGACCACGGCACCGCGATGCTGTTGATCTCGCACGACATCAACGTGGTTTCCGCGCTGTGCCAACGGGTCTGCGTGATGTACGCGGGCCGGATCGTGGAGGAGGTGGCGGTGGCCGACCTGCGCGCGGGCCGGGTGCACCACCCGTACACGAAGGCGCTGCTGGCCGCGTCGCCGGGCGAGGACGCCGACCGGGCGACGAACCCGTTGCGGCCGTTGCCCGGCAGGCCACCACGGCCCGGTGACGTCGGTGACGCGTGCTCGTTCGCGCCGCGCTGCCCACTGGCCATGCCGCGCTGCCGCGAGGAGGATCCACTCCCGCGACCGACTCCGGATGGCGGTGTGGCCGCGTGTCATGCCGTGGACCCGGCATTGGTGGAGATTCGATGAGCGAGCCTGCGAGCGAATCAACGACACAGCGTCGGTCCGTGCTCCAGGTGACCGGAATCAGCGCTGGCTACGGCTCCGGTTCGCGCTCGGCCCGGGTGCTGCACGACGTGTCGATGGCCATCGAGCCGGGGCGCACCATGGGTGTGGTCGGCGAGTCCGGTTCCGGCAAGTCCACCCTGGCCAGGGTGCTGGTCGGGCAACTGGAGCCGCTGTCCGGCTCGGTGTCGCTGGGCGGGCGGGACATCGCGACGATGAACCGGCGTGAGCTGCGGGCCGCGCGTCGGCAGGTGCAGTTGGTGCCGCAGGACCCGTTCGCGTCGCTGGACCCCAGGATGACGGTCGGGCGGGCGCTGGCCGAGGCCATCGACCCGCGTTCCTCGCTCCGCCGCATCGACAGCGACCGCATCACCGAGCTGCTGGAAACGGTGGCGCTGGAAGGAGATGCGGCACACCGGCTGCCGCACGAGTTCTCCGGTGGCCAGCGGCAGCGGATCGTCATCGCGAGGGCGCTGGCCGTCCAGCCGGAGGTGGTGATCGCCGACGAGGTCACGTCGGCGCTGGACTCGTCGGTACAGGCGGAGATCCTCGACCTGCTGCTGGACCTGCAGCGGCAGTCCGGCCTGGCGCTGGTGTTCATCACGCACGACCTCTCCATCGCGCGGTACATGTGCGACGAGGTCAGCGTGCTGTACCTGGGCCGGATGATCGAACAGGGTGACATCGGGCTGCTCACCGAGCCGGCGCACCCGTACACGGAGTTGTTGCGCGCCAGCGTGCCCGACCCGAGCGGCCGGATGTTCGACGACGAGCCGCCCGCCGTGGTGGCCGCCGATCCCGGCGATCCGGCGCACCCACCGACCGGCTGCGCCTTCCACCCACGGTGCCCGCAGGGGCCGAGGGTGCTCGGTGAACGCACCGTCTGCGTGGACACCCTGCCCACACTCGTTCCGGCAGGCCGGCCCGAACAGGTCGCCGCCTGCCACTTCCCGCTCGTGCGCGTCGATGCGGACGACTGAACCCCCACGAGGAGAGCACATGGCAGACCAGTTGGCACAGCAAGGGTTCTTCACGGCGGACGACCTGTCCCGGCTGCCCGAGATCGTGGCGGCGGACCTGGCACCGGACGGCGACTCGATCGTCTACGCGGCCACCACCCGGGACGGCCGGACCGCACTGGAGCAGACTCTGCTGTGGCGATCCGGCACGGACGGTGTGGCCGAACTGCTCGGTGACACCGAAGCCGGGCAGGGTGCGCCCGCGTTCGCCCCGGACGGCACGCGGATCGCGTACCTTCGGGACGTGGCCGGCAAGCCGCAGGTCGCCGTGCTCACGCTGGCCGACCGCACCACCGAGGTGCTCACCGACTTCCCCCGCGGTGCCGGCGCACCGCGCTGGTCGCCGGACGGCACGACGCTCGCGTTCACCGCGTGCGACGAGCCGCTGCGTGACCCGGCCAAGCCCTACCGGGTGACCCGGCCGGTGTGGCGGCGGGACGCGCTCGGCCTGACCGATGACGTCAAGTCCGACCTGTGGACCGTGCCCGCCGGTGGCGGCACCCCGACCCGGCTGACGTTCCACGACGGCATCGTGGGCCAGGTGCAGTGGTCGCCGGACGGCACGACACTGCTGTATGACTGCTTCGCTGAACCGACCACGGCGTCGGTCATGCTGCGCACGGTCAGCGCGGACGGCGCCAAGACCCACGTCGTGCTCGACGCCGACTACCTCGTCTACCCGCCGAGTGCCGCGTGGCTGTCCGACGGCCGGATCGTGCGCACCACCGGCTGGGACGTGTACAAGCGGCTCGACCTTGCCGTGCACGACCCGGCCACCGGCACCGACACCGACCTGAACATGACGCTGCCCGGCCAGATCGGCGGCCTGATGCAGATGAACATGAACAGCACGCTGTTCGAGGCGAAGCTCGTGGTCGACCCGGCCGACGATGTCTACCTCTACGTGCAGACCGGTGGCCGACTGGAGCTGGCCCGAATCTCCACATCGGACGGTTCGTCGGAGATCGTGCACACCGGCGACTTCTCCGTCACGCCGATCGTGCTGCGTGGCACCAAGCTGCTGCTGGCCCGCACGACGTTCGCCGAACCGGCCACCCTCACCGTGTTCGACGTCGGCGACCGCACCGAACACCCGGTCGCCGGTGTGCACCGCGACTGGCTGCCCGCATCACCGTTCACCGTGCACGAGCTGCATTTCGACGGTGCCGACGGCACGCCGGTCGAGGGCTGGTTCCTGGAGCCGAACGGCGGCTCCGGCCCGTACCCGACCGTGCTCGACATCCATGGCGGCCCGTTCGCCGTCTACGGCCACTCGTTCTCCATCGACGACCACCTGTTCGCGTCGGCCGGGTACGGCGTGCTGCTGGTCAACTACCGAGGCTCGTCCGGTTACGGTGAGGACTTCGCGAAGTCGCTGATCGCGGACTGGGGCAACAACGACGCGGGCGACCTGCTGGCCGGCGTGGACCACGCCGTGTCGCTCGGTCTGGTCGACCCGGCCAGGATCGGCTCGTTCGGCCTGTCCGGCGGCGGTTACCTGACCTCCTGGCTGCTCACCCACGACAACCGGTTCGCCGCCGGTATCGCGGAGTGCCCCGTCACCGACTGGAACGGCATGGTCGGCTCGGACATCCCGCAGGTCGTCGCACGCTGGATGGCCGAGGACCCAGGCCACGGCCCGGACAGCATGGTGCCCTACGTCCGCATGTCGCCTGCCACATACGCGGCCGACTGCGAGACGCCGATGCTGATCGTCGAGCACGAGGGTGACCTGCGCTGCCCGAGTGGACAGGGCGACGTGTTCTACAACGCGCTGCACCTGGCCGGCCGGACGGTCGAGATGCTGCGGCTGCCCGGCATGTTCCACGGCGGCCCGTACGCGGTGGCGGACCTCGCCGGGCGCACCGAGCGGTTGGCCGCGCTGACCGAGTGGCTCGACCGGTACCTGAAGTCCTGACCCGCCCCCGCGACCCGAGGAGTTCGTCCCATGTACGCACATGTCAACGGCGTCGACCTGTTCTTCGACGTCGAGGGAGCCGGTTACGTACCGGAGGGCACGGCATACCGGGAGAAGCCGGTCATGTTCGTGCTGCACGGCGGTCCCGGCTGTGACCACACGTACTTCCGGCCGTGGCTGCACCCGCTGGCCGAGCACGTGCAACTGGTGTTCATCGACCACCGGGGCAACGGCCGCTCCAGCCGGACCGACGAGGCGACGTACACGATCGAGCAGATGGCCGACGACACCGAGGCGTTGCGGCAGTACCTCGGGCTCGGCCCGATCCTGGTGCTCGGCCAGTCGTTCGGCGGCATGGTCGCCCAGGTGTACGCCACCCGGTACCCGGCGTCGGTGAGCAAGCTGGTGCTGGCCGACACCACGCCGTCCATGCAGTTCTGGGACGACGCGCAGGAGGCAGCGCAGGTGATGGCCACGCCGGAGCAGCTCGCGGCGATTCCCCGGCTGTTCAACGGGGAGATCACCTCGCAGCAGGAGTTCGACGAGTGGTGGGAGGTGTGCATGCCGCTGTACTTCCACCACAAGGACGACACCGTCATCGAAGCGGTCGAGGCCAGGATGACCGGTGCCTACGAGGTGGCCAACTACATGATGGCCAACATCATCCCGAAATACGACGTACGGTCGCTGCTGCCGGACGTGACCGTGCCGACCCTGATCTTGGCCGGGCGCCACGACTGGGTGACGCCGTTGCCCCAGTCGAAGCTGATCGACGAACTGGTGCCGAATTCGACGCTGGTCGTGTTCGACGAGAGCGGGCACATGCCGCACATCGAGGAGAACGAGAAGTTCATCGCCGCCGTCACAGAATTCGTCAATGCCCGATGAGCCCGGCTGAGCCATTACTGGTGCGCGATGTCCGCCTTGTCGACGGCGCCGGTGCGCCGGCCCGCACCGGCGTCTCGGTCCTGGTGGACCGCGGCCGGTTCGAGTGGATCGGGCCGACCGAGCAGGCACCGGCGGTCGCTGCGCACGCGGTCATCGAGGCCGGGGGCCGCAGCCTGCTGCCAGGGCTGATCAACTCGCACGTGCACCTGTGCAACGACGGCAGTCCCGACCTCGCCGAGCAGGTCCGCACCGACTCGGTGCCGATGGCGTCGCTGCGGGCGGCGAAGATGGCCGAGTTGACCTTGCACAGTGGTGTGACCAGCGTGCGGGACTGCGGTGCTGCCAGCAGCATCGTGATCGAACTGGGCCGGGCCATCGAAGCCGGGATGATCGTCGGCCCGAGGGTGGTGGCGGCCGGCCGGGTGATCACGATGACCGGTGGGCACGGCCATTTCATCGGCCGCGAGGCGGACGGCGTGGACGAAGTCCGCAAAGCGACCAGGGCCGAGTTGAAGGAAGGCGCGGCGTTCATCAAAGTGATGGCGACCGGCGGTGTGCTGACGGCCGGGGTGGATCCGCGGAACACGTCATTGCAGGAGGAAGAACTCGCCGTTGTGGCGCGGGAGGCGCACAACGCGGGACGCCGGGTGGCCACGCACGCGATCGGCACGGCGGGAATTCGTAACGCCCTGCTGGCCGGCATCGACTCGATCGAGCACGGGATGCGGCTGGACGACGAGACGCTCCAGTTGGCGTTGGACCAGGGTGCGTTCCTGGTGCCGACGCTGATGGCGGTGCGGCGGATCATCGAAGCGCGCGGGCGCGTCCCGGAGTGGGTGGCCGACAAGGCCGAACGGGAGGCCGAGCACGGCCGGGCGAGTTTCGTGGCCGCGGTGCGGTCCGGCATGAAGATCGCGGCCGGCACCGACGCCGGCACGCCGTACAACCCGCACGACGACCTGGCGGCGGAACTGGCACAGATGGTCGACCTTGGGCTCACACCCATGCAGGCGATCGTGGCGGCGACCCGGAACGCCGCGGAGAACATGGACGTGCTGCACGCCGTGGGCACCGTCGAGTTGGGCAAGCGGGCGGACCTCGTGCTCGTCGACGGCGACCCGACCGAGGACATCACCGCGGCCGCCCGCGTTGTCCTGGTCGCCAAGGACGGTGTGGTCGTGCGCGACGACCTGCCGGCCAGCGTGGCGTAGGTCCTCAGCGGACCGCCCGGCCGACACGTTGCCGGCCGGGCGATCAGTTGATGTCGAACTCGTTCCCTTCCGGGTCCCGCATGCCGACGGCGTAGTGGTCGACGCCTTCCTCGTACATGACGACCGCTCTGGTGGCGCCGAGGCCGACCAGGCGGTCGGCTTCGGCGTCCACCCGGTGCTGCCGCGTCAAGATCGGATCGGCCCGGTCGCCGCTGGCGTGGATGTCGATGTGCAGCCGGTTCTTCACGGTCTTCTGGTCCGGCACAGCGTGGAACCAGATGGCCGGTCCGCCACCGTGCGGGTCGCTGATCCGGTCCGCTCCGCCGGTCACC
Organism: Pseudonocardiaceae bacterium; assembly: GCA_036279295.1. Taxonomy (GTDB): domain Bacteria; phylum Actinomycetota; class Actinomycetes; order Mycobacteriales; family Pseudonocardiaceae; genus DATEPR01. Next base: position 17,383 of record DASUJK010000387.1, read on the forward strand.
AGCTCATCCGGCAGCCCCAGGTCGCGGTAGTAGTCGTCCCAGGTGCGGAAACCGGTCGGGGGCGGCGCGAGTTCGTAGCGCAGTGCCGCGGCCCAGAAGTTGGCCTGGCGGTCGGGGTCGGCGCAGTCGATCACCAGCTGGTAGCGGACGGACATCAGGTTCCCTTCGCGGCGTTGTCCGCGATCGTGTCACCTGGGGCCGACAGTTGCGGTCGACACCGCTCGCCGGGCGACCCCGTGGTCCACCCGGCGAGCGTTGTGGTTACGGCCTGGCCTCGTAGACCAGGTTGAACAGCGTCTCGGCCACCTGCGGAACCGGGTGAACCCGGCGTCGGTCGTCACCTGCCGGATGGCGGCCACACCGGCCCGCGCGCCCAGCGAGTAGCCACCCGGCTGGGACAGGCTGTTGGGCACGCACAGGAAGCCGGAGAACGAGTAGTACGCCCTGCCGACCGGGTTCAGGTTGCCCTCCAACGTGGCCGTCGCCGCGGGCTCCACGATCATCCACGTGCCACCAGGACCGAGCGCCTCGCGGATGTGCCGGGCGGCGCCGACCGGGTCGCCCGTGTCGTGCAGACAGTCGAACGTCGTCACCAGGTCGTAGCCGGTGCCGGTGAACGTCTGGGCCGACGCCACCTCGAACGACGTCCGGCTCGTGACCCCGGCGTCCGCCGCACGTGCCCCGGCCCGCAGTTTCGCCTCCACGCCGTCCAGTGCGGGAACCGCCTCGGTGATCTTCGGTTCGGCCTTGAGCGCGCCGAGCGCCAGCGCGAACGCGCCCGGCAGATACACCTGACCGTCCGGATTGGCCAGTGCGAACGCCTGTTCCTCGGTCATCGTGCACCGCTGCGTAGCGGGGTCGTGGCCGATGTAGCCGCCGGCCGCCTGGCCGCCCAGCCATTCACTGATGTATCTCGGGTCGCAGCCCGCTCGTTCGGCCAGGTCCTTGGCCGTCATCGTCGCCCAGCGCGGCACGCAACCGACTGACCAGGGTGGCCACGTTGTCGGCCGGCCTGCGCGGTGGGTTGTCCGACCACAGGACGTCGACGATCCGGTCGACCGGCACCCTGCGCTCGCTGTTGACGGCGAGGAGCGTCAGCAAACGGCGGGCCTTGCGGCTGTCCAGCCCACTGTCGGCCGTGCCGTCGCGGGCGACGGCGAACGAGCCTGCCAGCCGGATGGTGACCCCCGCCATCGGCCGCCGACGGGCGTTACCCGCAGGGATTCACGCGGGTCGGGGCCGCTCCGATCCCCGTGGCTGGTCGATCAGCGCGCCCGGGCCTCGGCTCGGGCGGCCTTCCGGCGGCGTGCCCTGCGCATCATGACGACAACGCCGGTCACGGCCACCACCACGACGATGAGGTTCACGTCCACGGCGGGGATCCAGCGCACCCGGCCGTCACGGATCACGTAGGCGCCGACCGGCGCGGCCAGCATGCCCAGTCCGCCCGCGGACGAGCCGTCCGCGAGCTGCTCACCGCCACCGCCGCCATACACCCGGGCGACCCCGATCACGGTCGTGCCGGCCCGCTCCACCGGCTCGGCGAAGACCTGTCCCGCTGAGACGGCGCTGCGCACCGCCGCCAATACGCCACTTGTCATGTCGCTCTCCGTCGTCTCGGTGTGCGTGCGTGACCATGATTGCGTAGTCGGCGTCGTAGCGTGTTGCGCATGGGTTCGAACGAGGGAGTCGTCGGTGCCTGAGCTGCCCGAGGCGGAGTTCGCCCGCTCGGTGATCGAGCGGGCCGCGCTGGGCCGGTCGATCACCGACGTGGACGACTCCGATGCCTATGTGTGTCGGCCGCATCGACCCGGCCAGATTCGCGGCGCGCTGATCGGGCGGCAGCTCACGGCCGCGCATCGGCGGGGCAAGTCGATGTGGTGTGAAACCGATGGCGGGCCGACGCTCGGACTGCACCTGGGAATGTCCGGGAAGATCGTGGTCGCTGATCCGGACGGAACAGAAATCGACGGTGGCGACTATTGGGAGGGCAGGCGCGCGCCCGGTGACTACAGTTGGTCGCGCTTTTCGCTGACGTTCCAGGACGGCGGCAGCCTGATGCTGGTCGACCCGCGTCGCCTTGGCCGTGTCGTGCTCGATCCCGCGTTGAGCGACCTCGGCCCGGATGTCGCGACGATCCGGGCAGGCGAGTTTCGGGCCGCCATCACCAGGGGTACCGCACCCGTCAAGGCCAGGCTGCTGGACCAGCACGCGATCGCCGGGATCGGCAACCTGCTCGCGGACGAAATCCTGTGGCAGGCTCGCGTTCACCCCGCTCGTCCGGTCGACGAGCTCGGTGGCCCCGACATCGAGCGACTCCTGCGTGCCACTCGTCGTGCGGTGTCCGCCGCGCTGAAGCACGGCGGAGTGCACACGCTCGACGTCATACCGTTCCGGAAACCCGGCGCACGGTGCCCGCGTGACCACGCCCCGATGATGATGGGAAAGGTCGGCGGACGCACCAGTTGGTGGTGCGGTGCGGAACAGCGCCAATTGTGACAAAAGCAGAACTGCTTCTATTGCTTCGGTGACAAGATCGGCATGCCGGCCTTCCGGAATTCTGGTCACCGGCCGTATGGTTGCCGACCATGCGCAGGCATGTAGTTCGCACATTGTTGACCGTTGTCGCCGCCGTGTTCGCCGTCGCACTCGCCGCCGGGCAGGCATTCGCCGCTCCGACGATCACGATCACCGGAGCGAACACGGCATTCGCCGCGTCCGGACCCGTGAAAGTCACCGATGTCAACAGTGGGCTGAGCTTCTCCTGCACGCTCGGTCCGCGCGGCAGCCTGGCCAACGTCACACACGCCCCGTTGCCGTACGCCACCGTCCAGTCGGGTGGGGCGCCGCATTCCATCCAGGCCGTGGGTCTCAGAGCGCAGGCACCGGTGGCGCGCTGCCGCACGTCACGATCATGACGTGCGGATTCTCCGTCGCTGGTGCCGCCGGTTTCACCTGGACGAACGGGACCAGCGGTCAACTGAAGTTCACCGGCACCGGCACGCTGCACCCCGGTTCCGTCGCTGGCTGCCCCGGTCTCGTGAACACCGGCGACGTGCTGCGGCTGACCGGCACCCTCAGCGCCACGGCCTCCGTCATGATGGGTCCGTGACGTCGCGCCAGATCGGGATCAGCGCGGAGGCGCCGACAGGATCTGGACGGCGAGCCGTTCGGTGATGCCCAGTCGAGGCGCCGTCTGCCGGGCCCGCTCGGCGATCCGGCCGGGGCTCAGGCCCATGTCGTGGTAGAGCCGGACCAGCTTCTCCTGCTGCGCGGTCCACGGCCGGGCAGCGGGCTGTGGTGCCGGGCGCCTCGGCGGCTGTACGGCGGCCGGTGACCCCGCAACCGGGGACCGGTAGTCCAGGCCCAGCCCGGTGTCCTTCGTCGACAGTTCGCCTGCCTCACCACGGCGGCGAACCTCATCGGCGTCGCCGGTCACGATGATCTCGGCGCCCTTGTTCGTGCCGAGCACGGTCACCCGCAGGCCCCGATTGTGCTTGCGTTGACAGGTGTCCTTCGTGCAGTAGGTGTAACCCAGCTCGGCCCGCCCGGCGGGCAGTTCGTCGCCACATTCCACGCAGTGTGTCGTCTCGGTCGTCGCGACCACCTCCACCAGCTACAACGCCGCGTCGGGGTGCGTTCTTCCGGTTGGCGGTAAAGGCAATTGGAACAGTTCAAGCCCGCTGACGAAATCCAGTTGCCAATGAAGACGATATGGATGGCGATTGCCGCACGGCGGCGACTTCGGTGACCACGACAGACCCACCGACGACGAAGACGGTCGGTCTGCGTGCAGCCTGCCGGTGGCCGCACACGACCGGCTGTTCGTACGCGCAGGCCTACGCTGCGTGGGCACAGCGCGGCTACCCGGCGAACTGGTCGGCGACGAACGACGGCTATCCGTGCCAGCGCTCGTACCGCATGCAGCACTGAGCTGTCCGACAGCGCGACCCGAGTGGTACACAGTGGA
>DASUJK010000388.1:0-52641 GCA_036279295.1 Pseudonocardiaceae bacterium
ACACGTCCGGCGACAGCACCGAACCGACCACCTGGGCGCCGGAGATGATGCAGCCAGGGCTGACGATCGACTGGGTCGCGGTGCCACCCTCCACGAACTTGGCCGCGGGCCGCTGGCTGGGCAGCGCCAGGATCGGCCACCGCCGGTTGTACAGGTTGAACACCGGGTGCGTGGAGATCAGGTCGGCGTGCGCGTCGTAGTAGCTGTCGATGGTGCCGACATCACGCCAGTAGCCGTGATCGCGCTCGGTCTCGCCGGGCACCACGTTGGTCGTGAAGTCGTAGACGGCGGCGTCTGCCTTGGCCACCATCGCCGGGATGATGTCCCGCCCCATGTCGTGGTGCGAGTCGATCCGGTGCGAGTCCTCCTCCAGCGCGTCGAGCAGCGCCTGCGTGGTGAACAGGTAGTTGCCCATGGACACGAACGACTCGTCGGGGGAGTCGGGCAGGCCGGGCGGATCGGCGGGCTTCTCCAGGAAGTCCTCCAGGGTCGTGCCGTCGGTCGTCCGGATCACGCCGAACGAACTGGCGCTGGTGCGCGGCACCCGGATGCCGGCCACCGTCACGCCTGCGCCGGACTTGACGTGCGCGTCGATCATCTGCCGGGGATCCATCCGGTAGATGTTGTCCGCGCCGAACACCGCGATGTACTCGGGCGACTCGTCGTAGACCAGGTTCAGGCTCTGCAGGATGGCGTCCGCGCTGCCCTGGTACCAGCGCGGGCCAAGGCGCTGCTGTGCCGGCACGGTCGTCACGTACTCGCCGGTCAGCGACGACAGCCGCCACGTCGTGCTGATGTGCCGGTCCAGCGAGTGCGACTTGTACTGCGTGAGCACACAGATGTGCCGGACTCCGCCGTGCACCAGGTTGGACAGCACGAAGTCGACCAGCCGGTGCACCCCGCCGAACGGCACGGCCGGTTTCGCCCGGTCCGCCGTCAGCGGCATCAGGCGTTTGCCCTCGCCGCCCGCGAGGACGATGCCCAGTACGTCAGATCCGTCGCTCACGCCGACCTCCAGCACGCCTCGTAGATCCCGACCGTCCGCTCGGCGATCCGACCCCAACCGAACTCGTGCCCGGCCCGGTCGCGGCCGGCCCGACCCATCTCGGCGGCCCGGTTCGGATCGTCGAGCAACTCGTTCATCCGGTCCGCGAGCGCCGCCTCGAAGGCGGCCGGATCGGCTTCGTCGTAGTGCGCGAGCAACCCCGTCCTCCCGTCGTCGACCACCTCGGGAATGCCGCCGACGTCGCTGGCCACCACCGCCGTGCCACACGCCATCGCCTCCAGGTTCACGATGCCCAGCGGCTCGTAGACCGAAGGGCAGGCGAACACGGCAGCGTGCGTCAACAGCTGCACGACCTGCGGACGCGGCAGCATCTCCGGGATCCAGTGCACGCCGGGCCGGCTCGCCCGCAACTGGTCGACCAGCGTCCGGAACTCGGCGTCCAGCTCGGGGGTATCCGCCTCACCGGCGCACAACACCAACTGGGCGCCCTCGCGCAGTGAGGCGGCCGCCCGGATCAGGTGTGGCACACCCTTCTGCCTGGTCACCCTGCCGACGAACAGCACATACGGCCGGTCCGGGTCGATGCCGTGCGCCCGCAGCGCGTCGGTGCCCGGATCGGGCTGGTAGAGCGCGGTGTCGATGCCGTTGTGCACGACGTGCACACGGTCGGGGTCGACATCCGGGTACGCGGTGAGCACGTCGGCACGCATGCCGTCGCTGACGGCGATGATCGCGTCTGCGGCCGCGTAGGCGTCCCGCTCGATCCACGACGACACGTGGTAGCCGCCGCCGAGCTGCTCGGCCTTCCACGGCCGCAGCGGTTCCAGCGAGTGGGCCGTGATCACGTGTGGTGCGCCGTAGGTCAGCTTGGCCAGGTGCCCGGCCAGGTTGGCGTACCAGGTGTGGCTGTGCACCACGTCGTAGCCGGCCAGGGCGTCGGCCATGGACAGCGCGATGTCGATCGTGCGGAACGCGGGCTGCTGACAGTCCCTCGCCGCGGTGTGGCCGGTCGCGTCCGGCCGGTCGGCGCCCCAACAGTGCACGGCGAGCTCGACCAGCGGCCGCAGTTCCCGAGCCAGGAACTCGACGTGCACCCCGGCACCGCCGTACACGTCCGGCGGATACTCCCGGGTGAGCAGGCCGACCCTCATGGCCGTGACCCTATAGGTGGCCGGGCCGGCCCGCACTCAGCCGCTGGTGGTCGCCGGCAGGTCGAAGCGGCCGAACACCCAGGTCCCGGGCGCGTTCGGATCGTCGCCTGCCCAGAACTCCGTCCACAGTTCGGTGAACTCGGCGCGGGAGATGTGCCCGTCGCCGTTGAGGTCCAGCAGCGGGAAAATCTCGTCGGTGTCGGTCCTGCGGCCGTTCCACGCCTCGATCAGCTGGCGGTACTCGCTCGCCGAGATCTCCTCGTCGCCGTTCTCGTCGATGGCGTCGAACATCGCCGTCGCGGTGCCCTTCACGGCGTCGGACATCTCACCCAACTGGTCCACCAGCAGCAGCACGTCCTCCAGGCTGACCTTCTCGTGCGCCTCGGCCCCGGCCAGTGCCGACCACCAGCCCAGCATGACCGCGCTCAACGCGGAGTACGGCGCCGAGCCGGGTGCCCAGCCACGCAGCCCGGTCCACCGGTCGGACAGCGCCTGGAAGTCGCTCCGTTCGAGCAGACCGTCCCCGTCGACATCCATCGCACGGAACACGCCGCGAATCTTGGCGCGTTGGAACTCGCTGGCCATGGCCATTTCCCCCTACTGTCTACTGTGGACTACCGTCGGCCGGCTCGTCTGCTCGGCCGCATCCGGCTGCCGGCCGCGCCGCCGCCTACCAGGATGATCAGCACGGTCAGCCCCCACTGCCGCTGTTTCGTGCGCTCCGCGACATCGCTGACGGCCACGGGAGCGATCGTCGGCAGCGGTGGCTGGGTTTCCGGTGTGGTCGGCGGTGGCCGCCGAGGTGGTGGCGGCGGGGGCGGCGGCGGTGGTGCCAGCGCGACCGTGGTCCGCGGTGGCGTCGTGGGCGGTGGTGGCGGCGTTGTGTGCACGACCGGCCGGGGTGGCGCCGGGGGCCTGGTGGTGGACGGGGGCGGCGGTTTCGGCGTCGGCTTCGGTTTCGGCGGTGCCACGGTTGTCGTCGGCGGGGGAGGGGGCGGCGGTGGTGGTGGCGTGGTCGTGGTCGGTTCCGGCACGGGCAGCGGGTTGCAGTGCGGGACCTGCAAGCGGATCGACAGCGCGGCGTCCACCACCGGCACACGGACATCGATGCCGCCCGCCATCTCCAGTACCGGGCAGGTCAGTGCTGGCGCGGGTGCCGCGGTGAGTACCGGCAGCACGGCCACCAGTCCGATCGCCGCGGCGGCACCGGTGGCCACCCTCGCGCTGTGCCTGTTCACCCGAGCCGTTCCAGTGCGGTGCGGAAGGCCTCCGGTCCCACTGCTGAGCCGCCTGCGAACGGGTTCTGCAACTGGTAGATCGCGAAGACCAACAACGCCAGCGTGCCGGCCAGGGCTGCGATGATCATCACGTGCGCGTGTGCTTTCGGGCCGCCGAACAACATCGGCAGCGCGAGCGACAACAGGCTGCCGATGGCCAGGGCGAACCAGATCACCGTGCCGACACCGTTGTTGGTGGCCTGGTCGATCCGGGCCTGCCGGTCCTGGTAGACCATCCAGAGTTGGTTGGCCGCCTCGGTCTTGCGGTCGGTCTGCCAACCAACGGTGACGGTCGCGTCCGCGATGACCGATCGCAGCTGCGCCAGCGTGCTCCACGCATTGTCGTTCACGTCGGCGCCGGCACTCATCTTCGGCCATTCCTGGTTGATGACCTGGCTGGCATAACTGTCGGCCAAACTGTCGATCTGGCTGCGTTGGGCTTCCGGCAGTGAGTCGGCTGCCCACGTCATCGCGACGAGACTGTTGGCTTCCTGATTGGCGTTGTCCCGCGCGGCGCCCACCGAGTCGAACAAGCCGATCAGCACGAACGCGACCAGCACGGCGTGCAGGCCGCCGACGATCGTGAACACCTGGCCGGCCGACTCGTTGTTCTCCGCCCGGCCTTCCTTCTCCGAACGCCGACGCAGGTAGTAGGCGAGTCCGCCGGCAGCGGCGGCAGCGGCGATGACCCATAACGCACCGATCAGGTAGACGCCCATTCTGGAATTGCACCACCTTCACGGATTAATTTGTCCCGTTCCGTCCGCCAGGAACGGGGCTGATCGAATCAGAACGTAGTACGGCCGTTTCGGTAGGGGCAAGGCGCGGCACGTCAGAATTGAATTCTTCACCCGGTGAGGTACTAAGCCACACCCATTGCCGCCCTGGAGACGACTCTCCGTGCGATGACGTTCGTCAATTCGGGACCGCGATTGCGCCGTTCGGACATCGGTTTGCCGAATTTCGCCCGAGGAGTGGTAATCCGAACAACGCGGTAAATGGGCGCATAACCGGGCGCCGCTGTGTAGGGTCAACAACCGTGACCAAGCACGATCCGGACCGCCTGCTGGACTCCTCGGGAGCACTGCCGGCGGCCATGCCGCCATGGGCGCCCCGGGACGCCGTGCGGGTCACGGGGGTCCGGGCGATCGTGACCGCGCCCGAGGGGCTGCCGCTGGTCGTGGTCCGGGTGGACACGTCCGTGGACGGGCTGTACGGCCTCGGCTGTGCGACCTTCACCCAGCGGTACGAGGCGGTGGTGGCGGCGGTCGGGTCGCACGTCGCACCACTGGTGATCGGACGGCACCCGGCCGACATCGAGGACATCACCCGGCTGGTGCACTACTCGTCGTACTGGCGCAACGGACCCGTGTTGAACAACGCGCTGTCCGGCGTCGACCAGGCGCTGTGGGACATCGCGGGCAAACGGGCCGGCATGCCGGTGTACGAACTGCTCGGCGGGCGCAGCAGGGCCGCCGTCGAGGTGTACGCGCACGCGGCGGGCGCATCCATCGCCGAGACGTTGGACCGGGCGGCCGAGCTGATCGAGCAGGGCTACCGCAATGTCCGGTTGCAGGCCAGCCAACCCGGTCTCGGCTCGTACGGCGCACCGGGCACACAAGGTGGCTACCCGCGTTCGCCACACCAGGACGGCTGGGACGCCGAGCGCTACCTGCGTGCCACGCCAGCACTGTTCGAGGCGGCGCGGGACCGGCTGGGCGTCGACGTCAACCTGATGCACGACGTGCACAGCAGGCTGACCCCGAAGCAGGCGGTCGTGCTGGCCAGGTCGCTGGAGCCGTACCAGTTGTCGTTCCTGGAAGACGTCATCGCGCCGGAGCACTACGACCGGCTGCCCGAGGTGCGGGCCGCGTCCCCGGTGCCGATCGCGGTCGGTGAGCAGCTCGGGTCGGTGCCGGACGCGGTGCGGCTGATCAAGGACGGGGGAGTGGACCTGCTGCGGCTGCACACATCCGCCGTCGGCGGCCTCACACCGACCAGGAAACTCGTCGCGCTGGCCGAACTGGTCGGCGTGCGGACCGCGTTCCACTCGCCGGGCGACATCTCGCCGGTCGGCGTCGCCGCGAACCTGGCCGTGGACATCTCCACACCCGCGTTCGGCTACCAGGAGTCGCACACCTACAACGACGCGACCCACGAGGTCTTCCCCGGCACGCCGGTGCCGGTGGACGGCCATCTCACGCCGTCGGCGTCCCCCGGCTGGGTGTCGACCTGGACGAGCACGCGGCGGCGAACTACCCGCCGACCCGGTTTCTGTTCGACAGCTGGGCTGCCACGGTGCGCCGCCCCGACGGTGGACTGGAGTGCCCATGACCCGAGTGCTCGTCACCGGGGCGTTCGGCCTGATCGGTTCGGTCGTGCTGAACGTACTGCGCGCCAACGACATCACGGTGAGCGCATTGTCCAATGTAGATTCTTCGTCGGCTGATGTCGACCGGCTGTTCATCGGCGATGCCGGTGACGTCGATGTCGTCCGGGCCGCGCTCGCCGACGTGGACGCCGTTGTGCACCTGGCCGCGCTGCCGTCCCCGAACCACGGCACCGCGGTGGATGTCTTCGCCGGCAACACGAGGGCCACGTTCGTCGTGCTGGACGAGGCCGGCAAGGCGGGTGTGCGCAGGGCGGTGATCGCGAGCAGCTACTCGATCCTGGGGCTGTCGTTCGCCCCCGGCATCCTGCATCCGCCGTACTTTCCGCTGGACCTGGGGACGCCGTTCCAGATCGAGGACTGCTACGCGCTGTCCAAGCAGGCCGACGAGGCGACAGCGCACATGGTGGCGCGGCGCCACGGGATGGACGTGGTCGCGCTGCGGTACCCATTCGTCGTCGACGACGAACGGATCGCGTTCCGGCTGGAGCGGATGCTGGCCGATCCCGGTGAGGGCGCCAGGGAGGCGTGGACGTACCTGGACGTACGCGACGCGGCCGAGGCGACGTGGCTCGCCGTGTCGGCACCGGTGACCGGCGTGTGCCCGCTGTTCCTTGCCGCACCGGAGATCCTGGCGCCGTATGCGACCGAGGATTTGCTGCGCAAATACCACCCGGACAGCGAACTCCGCAGGCCGTTCCCCGGCCGCACCGCACCGATGGACCTGGAGCCGGCGACCCGAATACTCGGCTTCACGGCCCGCTATCTGGTGCCCCTGGAAACGTTGCCGTTGCCCTAGCCGGCGACCTCGGCGTTGGCCGGCGTTGATGCGCGTTGGTGGTCGTTACTTTGCTGCGAACGAGTGGTTGGGTGCATTGAAGGCTGTCGTCGGTGATCGTCAAGCGCTCATTCCGCTGTGATTGACGATGGCGCTGGCCGGCGGGCCGCTGAGCAGCACAAGATTCGGCTCCGGCCGACTCTCGCACTCCTGTGTGAAGCGATCCGCCAAGACCTGCTCACGGTGAAACTGGTCTCCGCGCTCGCTGACGACCTGTTGATCGGGCAGTACCGACTACCGTTCGGGCCGGGCTGCTTCGAGGCGTGGGCGAACGAGAGTGGGTTGTTGGCGTAGCACCGGCCAGCCGTGACCGTTGCCTAGTCCGCGCCGTAGCGCAGGCCGTCCATGAGCAGGTCGAGCAGGCAGTTGGCGTTCTCCCGCTGACCGGGCTCGCCGGCCGCCAGCGTGACGCCGGACAGGCCGGACAGCACGATGGCCGGATCGACGTCCTTGCGTACCGAGCCCTCGGCCACGCCAGCGTCCAGCAGGGTGCTGATCGCACCGACCAGTCGGTCGCGGCTTTCCGAGAACGGGTTGCCGCCGGACGCGATGACGGCCTTCAGCGCGTTGGCCATGCCGCGTTTGGTGGTCATGTAGTCGACGAACAGGTCCATCCACGCGCGGGTGGCCGCGACGGGTGGCATGGTCGACAACAGGTCGGCCACCGAGTCGCACAGTTTGGCCAACTCGTTGCGGTAGGCGGCTTCGACGAGCGCCTCGCGGGTCGGGAAGTGTCGGTAGAGCGTGCCGATGCCGACGCCGGCACTCTTCGCGATCGAGTCCAGCGTGACGTCCGGGCCGTCGGTGGAGAACGCGCGCACGGCGGCGTCCAGCACCCGGTCCCGGTTGCGCCTGGCGTCCGCGCGCAGCGGTCGTTCGCTGGTGCCCGGCACGGTCCCACCTTCCTGTGACATGGCTCGCATTGCAATCCGGAGGAGGCTCCACTTACCTTGGAGTGGTAGCGGAGGAACCTCCACTTCATAGCTTACCTGGTCACAGGACGGAAATGCTCATGGCTGTACACACACCCATCACCACGCAGTTCACCGCGCGGTCCACCGCCGCCGAGGTCATCGAAGGCATCGACCTGGCCGGCCGCCGGGCCATCGTGACCGGTGGCGCCTCCGGCATCGGGGTGGAAACCGCGCGTGCGCTCGCGGGTGCCGGCGCCGAGGTCCTGCTCGCGGTCCGCAACCGGACTGCCGGCGAGGCCACCGCGGCCGACATCATCGCGACGACCGGCAACAAGCAGGTCACCGTCGCCGCTCTCGACCTCGCCGACCAGGGCTCGGTCGCCGCGTTCGTCGCCGACTGGACCGGTCCGCTGCACATCCTGGTGAACAACGCCGGTGTCATGGCATCGCCGGAGATGCGCACCCCGGAGGGCTGGGAACTCCAGTTCGCCACCAACCACCTCGGCCACTTCGCGCTGGCCACCGGCCTGCACGACGCGCTGGCGGCGGCCGGCGGTGCCAGGGTCGTCTCGGTCAGCTCCAGCGCGCACCTGCGCTCGGCGGTCATCTTCGACGACATCCACTTCCGTGAGCGCGAGTACGAGCCGTGGTCGGCCTACGGCCAGTCCAAGACGGCCAACGTGCTGTTCGGCGTCGAGGCGACCCGGCGCTGGGCCGCCGACGGCATCACCGTGAACGCGTTGATGCCCGGTGCGATCCGGACCAATCTCCAGCGCTACGTCTCCGACGAGGACCTGGACCGGATGCGCGCTGCCGCCGGTGGCGGTGGCGCAGTGTGGAAGACGGCGGAGCAGGGTGCGGCGACGTCGGTGTTCGTGGCCACGTCACCGCTGCTGGCCGGCATCGGTGGCCGCTACTTCGAGAACAGCACGGAGGCAGGCTTCAACCAGCCGGGCACCCGCACCGGGGTGGCGCCGTATGCGCTGGACCCGGCGGCGGCGGAACGCCTCTGGCAGGTCTCGGTGGCGACCCTCACCCGCTAGACCAAGGGTCGTGGCGAGCGGGCAGGCGCCGGAAGTATCATTTGCTCACGGTGCTTGTCCGCTGGAGGGAAATCAGTGACTACCCAGGTTGAAACGCTTGAGTTCCAGGCTGAAGCGCGTCAGTTGTTGCAGCTGATGGTCCACTCGATTTATTCGAACAAGGACACCTTTCTTCGGGAACTCATCTCGAATGCGTCGGACGCGTTGGACAAACTGCGGCTGACCGCGTTCCTGGAGAAGGATCTACAGCTGGAATCCGACGACCTGCACATCGACCTGCTGGTCGACCGGGAGAACCGCACGCTCACCGTGCGGGACAACGGGATCGGCATGTCGCGGGACGACGTGGTCAGCCTGATCGGCACGATCGCCAAGTCCGGTACCGCGGAGCTGTTGGAGAAGCTGAAGAAGACGAAGGACGCGGCCACGTCCACCGATCTGATCGGCCAGTTCGGCGTCGGCTTCTACTCCAGCTTCATGGTCGCCGACAAGGTGGAACTGGTGACCAGGGCGGCCGGCGAGACCGAGGGCACCCACTGGGTGTCCAGCGGTGAGGGCACGTACACCATCGAGACGGTCGACGACGCGCCGCAAGGCACGTCGGTCATCCTGCACCTCAAGCCGGAGGACAAGGACGACCACCTGTTCGACTACACGTCGGAATGGAAGATCCGCGAGATCGTCACGACCTACTCGGACTTCATCGCGTGGCCGATCAAAATGGATGTCGACGTCACCGATTCCGAAGGTAACTCGACCAGCGAGAACACCACGATCAACTCCATGAAGGCGCTGTGGGCGCGCTCGAAGGACGACGTCGACCCCGACGAGTACCTCAAGTTCTACCGGCACGTCAGCCACGACTGGGCCGACCCGCTGGAAACGATCCACATGAAGGCCGAGGGCACGTTCGAGTACCAGGCCCTGCTGTTCATCCCGTCGCACGCGCCGCTGGACCTGTTCCTGCGGGAGCGCAAGCGCGGTGTGCAGTTGTACGTGAAGCGTGTCTTCATCATGGACGACTGCGAAGCTCTGATGCCGGAGTACCTGCGGTTCATCAAGGGTGTCGTGGACGCGCAGGACCTGTCGCTGAACGTGTCGCGGGAGATCCTGCAGCAGGACCGACAGATCCAGATGATCCGCAAGCGGCTGGTCCGGAAGGTGTTGTCCACCGTCAAGGACATGATGTCCGCCGACGCCGAGAAGTACTCGAAGTTCTGGACCGAGTTCGGCAGGGTGGTCAAGGAGGGTCTGCTCGGCGACCTGGACAACCGCGAGACGATCCTGGAGATCTCGTCGTTCGCGTCGACCCATGATGCGGAGAAGCCGACCACGCTGCGCGAGTACCTGGAGCGGCTGAAGCCCGGCCAGCAGGACATCTACTACGCCACCGGCGACTCCCGGTCCATGATCGAGAGCTCACCGCACATGGAAGCGTTCCGCGACAAGGGTTTCGAGGTCCTGTACCTGACGGACCCTGTCGACGAGATGTGGGTCGAGGCGGTCCACGAGTTCGACGGCAAGCAGTTCACGTCGATCGGCAAGGGCGAGGTCGACCTCGACACCGACGAGGAGAAGCAGGCCGCCGAGGCACAGCGGGAGCAGCAGCGGCAGGACTTCGCCGAGTTGTTGACGTGGATGACGACGACGCTCGCCGACGACGTGAAGGAGGTGCGCCTGTCCGCGCGCCTCACCACGTCGCCCGCCTGCATCGTCGGCGACGTCAACGACGCGACGCCCGCGTTGGAGCGGATGTACCGGGCGATGGGTCAGGAGCTGCCGAAGGTCAAGCGGATCCTGGAACTGAACCCGACGCACCCGCTGGTCAGCGGACTGCGTGAGGCCCACGCCGAGCGGGCTGACGACGCGGAGTTGGCCGACACGTCGCGGATCATCTACGGCATGGCGCTACTGGCCGATGGCGGCGAGCTGAGCGACCCGTCGTCGTTCATCCGGTTGCTGGCAGACCGGCTGGCGAAGACGCTGTAGCGGCGTTGAGTTGGGGGTTGGTCTGCCTTCGCTCCCTCGCCCTTGAGGCCAGGCACCCGGCGTCGAACTCGCACGGCGAGGGAGCGGGCAGGTCAACCCCGAACCAGAAACCGCCGCCCACCACCGGAGTCAGTCGACGCCGAGGATGACCTCGGTCGACTTGATCAGGGCGGTCACCGGGGCGCCGACCGTGAGGCCGAGGTCGTCGACGGACTGCTTGGTCACCGATGCGGTGACTTCCTGGCCACCGTCGAGGCGGACCTTCACGATGGTCATCACGGCACCGGTGTCGATGCCGGCGACGGTGCCGGTGAGCTGGTTGCGGGCGGACAAGCGCATGGTGGTGTCCTCTCTCCGTGCGGTTGGCCGCCAAGGTAGCCATCTCGGCCGCCCACAGTCGGCGCCGTGGCCAGCAGCGATCTCGCCGGACGGCCGCATACTCGGCGTCGCGCTCGGCTCGTCGTCCGTGCCTGCGGCCACGACTGTGCGGTTATGATTCGAATCACCATGAGCGCGATCGGCGGGACTCCACCGGGCACCGGTATCGAGTCGACGCGCGCGTTCTTCGGTCCCCGTGCCGCGAGTTGGGAGGACCGGTTCCCGGACGACGGTCCCAGCTACCAGCAGGCGGTCACCGAACTCGCGCCCCAGGTCGGTGACGCGGTGGTGGACATCGGGTGCGGCACCGGTCGGGCGCTGCCCGCGCTGCGGGAGTCGGTCGGCCCGGATGGCGTCGTGCTCGGTGTCGACCTGACCGTGGAGATGCTCCAGGAGGCGACCCGGCGTGGCCGCACCTCAGCAGGGAGATTACTGCTCGCCGATGCCTCCAACCTGCCGCTGGCCGACGCCACGTTGGGCGCGGTGTTCGCGGCCGGACTGGTGACGCACTTGCCCGATCCGGTGGCCGGCTTGGCGGAACTGGCCAGGGTCTGCCGGCCAGGTGGTCGGCTCGCGTTGTTCCACCCTGTGGGTCGGGCGGCGTTGGCGGCGCGGCGCGGCACGGAACTCAGCGCCGACGACCTGCGCTCGCCGGACCGCATCCGGCCAGCACTGGCCGCAGCTGGTTGGCACCGCATCGAGGTCGATGACGCCGCCGATCGCTACCTCGTGCTGGCTGTTCGTTCCGGACCGTAACAAGCCGAGGTGTCCTGGGTCACACTTTGTGAATGTCGGAACATGCCTGGTCGGACGGCCGTTGGCGAGGAAGGAGTACGAAACGGTTTCGTACTCGGTCGACCGGAGGGAGGGACCAGCCATGGTGGCAACGGGGGTGACCGGGACACGAGCCACGCGGCGGGCGCCCGAACGTCGGACGGCGGTCTTCGACTCGGTCTACGAACTGTTGGCCGAGGTCGGCTACGACCGGATGACGATGGACGCTGTGGCTGCTCGTGCTCACGTCAGCAAGGCGACCATCTACAAGACCTGGCCGGAAAAGCCGGAACTTGTCGCGGAGGCGTTGGCGCACCACTTCTCGGAGACGCCAGAACCTCCGGACACCGGCTCCCTACGCGGTGACCTGCTCGCCCTGATGACCGTTGCCTGCCAACTCGGCAACAGCCTGGACGGCGAGGTCGTCGCGGGGGTGATGACCGCTGCGGCGCGCAACCCGGTGCTCGCCCGCACGCTGCGTGAGTACATGTACGAGAAGAAGCACACCGTTCACGAAGCCGTCATCGGGCGGGCCGCCGCGCGCGGTGAACTCGATCCGGCCACCGATCCGCATCTGCTGCACGAGGTCATGCATTCCATGGTGCTGGCCCGGCGGCTGGAGATCTGCGATTCGCTGGACGAACGGTTTGCCCAACACGTCGTCGATGACGTGCTTATTCCCGTGCTGACTCATCGCGCCAAGTAAATTCGCGGGCCGGCAACGACGCCAATCGTGCCCGAACAATGTCGCCGGTAATTGAGGCGTCGCATTCTTAAGAGGGGACATCCATGTCTGAGAACACCATTGCCGGCGCGCCAAGACTCTCGAACCTGTCATCACTGGCTCCTGATCCAAAGCGCTGGCTGGCGCTCGCGGTCGTCGCCATCGCGCAGTTGATGGTCGTGTTGGACGCCACCGTGGTGAACATCGCGCTGCCGTCCGCGCAGGCCGCGCTGCACATCTCCGACGCCAATCGACAGTGGATCGTCACCGCGTACACGTTGGCGTTCGGCGGTTTGCTGCTGCTCGGCGGCCGGGTGGCCGACTACATCGGACGCAAGCGCGCGTTCCTGATCGGACTGATCGGCTTCGCCGGTGCCTCCGCACTCGGTGGTGCCGCTGCCAACGCTGGCATGCTGTTCGCGGCCCGTGGGCTACAGGGTGCGTTCGGTGCGCTGCTGGCGCCAGCCGCACTGTCGCTGATCACCGTGACGTTCACCCAGGCCAAGGAACGTGCCAAGGCATTCGGTGTGTTCGGCGCGATTTCCGGTGGTGGCGCGGCGATCGGCCTGATCTCCGGTGGCCTGCTCACCCAGTACCTGGATTGGCGCTGGTGCTTGTTCGTGAACATCCCGGTCGCCGTGATCGCGTTCGTGGCGGCACTCCCGATCGTGCGGGAGAGCAAGGCCGAGGGCAACACGCGGTACGACATCGGTGGCGCGGTGCTGTCCACGCTCGGCCTGGTCACCCTGGTGTACGGCTTCACCAAGGCCGCCACCGACGGTTGGGGTTCCGGGACCACGCTCGCCCTGCTCGGTGCCTCCGTCGTGCTGCTGGTGGCGTTCGTGGTGCTGGAATCGCGGACGGCGAACCCACTGCTGCCGCTGCGGGTCGTGCTGGACCGCAACCGGGGTGCGTCCTACCTGACGTCGATCCTGCTGGGTTCCGGTCTGCTGGGCATGTTCCTGTTCATGACGTACTACCTCCAGCAGACGCTGCACTACTCGGCGCTGCGGACCGGCGTCGCGTACCTGCCGTTCTCCGGTGGCATCATCCTGACCGCGGCCGTCACGGCGCAGTTGCTGCCCAAGTTCGGTCCTCGGGTGCTGATGACGACCGGTGCCCTGTTGGCCGCCGGCGCGATGGGCTGGCTGACCCAGCTCGGCCTGCACTCGTCCTACGCGACGGGCATCCTGCCGGCCTTCGTCGTGATGAGCATCGGCATGGGCCTGGTGTTCGTGCCACTGAGCAACACGGCGCTCAACGGCGTGGCCAACCACGACGCAGGCGTGGCCAGTGCGCTGGTGAACACCACGCAGCAGATCGGTGGTTCGCTCGGTACGGCGCTGCTCAACACCATCTTCACCACCGTGTTCGCCAGCTACCTGGTGGCGCACGGTCCGTCCGCGGCCAGCGTGGCCAACGGCACGATCCATGGCTACAACGTGGCGTTCCTGGTCAGCGCGATCCTGATGGCGGCGAGCGCCGTGGTGGTGTTCGTGTTCGTCAGGGCGCAGCCGAAGTCGGGTGGCACGGCGCAGACCGTCGCCTCCGGTGAGGTGGTCGACGCGGTGCCGGCCCACATCGGCTGACAGCGAAACAAGGGGGCGTGGCAGCAAGCCACGCCCCCTTGTTTGTCGCGTCAGAGAGCCGTGATCAGCTCGTCCAGCATCTGCTCCAGCGCACCGACCGTGATGGACAGGTGGCCCTCGCCCTGCAACAGATGTGCTGTCACACCGGGAATGTGCTCGGCCAGCCACTGACCGTGCGCGAACGGCACCATCAGGTCTTCGCTGCCCTGCCAGATGAAACTCGGCACGGTGATCTCGTCCAGCGAGAAACCCCACGGCCGCACGAACGCGAGATCGTCGTCGATCCAGCCGTCCACGCCCAGCCGCAGGCCCTCGCTGAAACTGGCCAGCATGTCCTCACCGAACTCGTCGGTGATCACCGCGCGGTCGACCTCCGGCAGGATGGTGGACATCTCCTTGATCAGCGTGGCCACGTCGCCGTTGCTCATCTCGACGGCCTGCTGCTCGTAACCGGGCCGGACCGCGGCCTCGCCGCCCTCGCGCACGCGGGTGAACTCGACGACGTTGTCCTCGCCCATGCCGGCCAGGAAGTCCAGGCCCTCCGCGTCGAACGGCGCGACACCCGCGATGACCAGCACACCGGCCACCAGCTCGGGCAGCTTGGCCGCCGTGGCCAGGGCATGCGGGCCGCCACCCGACCAGCCCGCCGTCACACAGCGGGACGCGCCGAGATGGTTCGCCAGGAACGCCACGTCGTCGGCTGCCGCGACGACCTCGCGGCCGGGCAGGCGGGTCGACGCGCCGTAGCCGGCGCGGGAGAAGGTCACGAGGCGTAGCCCGCGGTCGTGCGCGGCTCGGCGCATCGCGCCGAACTGGGTCACCGAACCGGGGGTGCCATGATGGAAGATCAGCGGGGTTCCGTTGTCCGGCCCCGAGATCTCCACGTCGAGCTGTCGTCCGTCAGGCAAGGTTATGGCCGTCACGTGGCTGACTATGCCTGATCTGCTTACGTGGCACCAGTGCGGCCAGCGCACCCGCCACCCGACGTCCGCTGGTGAAGTAGGCGATGCCCAGTTCGGCCAGCAGGTCGACGCTGGCCTGCGCGGGCCGGGTGTAGCTGTAGATCACCAGCGGGATGTCGGCCGCCACCTCGGCCAACGCGGCACCTTCCCGTTCCAATTGGTGCGTGTCGGCCAGCGTGGCCACCTGCACCAGCGCGTCCACCTCGCCGCTGTCCGCGACCAGCCGCAGCAGCGGAGCCAGCCCGCCGCGACCCAGCACCTGGGCGGTCGCGTCGACCGGGTTGGCCGGGCTGCCGAACGCGGGGATGAGCGTGCGCAGCCGGGCCTGGAGTTCCGTACTGAGCACCGGCAGGTCCAGCCCGGCCGCCACCACGTCATCGGCCAGCCAGGTGCCAGCACCACCGGAGGTGGTCATGATGCCGATCCGCCTGCCGGTCGGCTGTCGGGTCCGCGACAGCGCGAGCGCGAAGTCGACCATCTCCTCCTGGTCCCGCGCCCGCAGCACACCGTGCTCGGCGATCAGGCGCGCGAACCAGGCCTCGTCGCCGGTGTGGTGTGCGGTGTGTGCCAGTGCGGCTCGGCTGCCCGCCGCCGACACGCCGACCTTGGCCAGCACCACCCGCTTGCCCAGGGCGGTCGCCCCGGCGGCGATGGCGCCCAGGCGTCCCGGCTGGTCCAGGCCTTCGACGAACAGCAGCAGAATCCGTGTCGCCGGGTCGTCCAGCAGGTACTCGGCCAGGTCGGCCACGTCCAGGTCCAGCTCGTTGCCGGTGCTGATCACGTGGCTGAAGCCGAGGCCCCTGGCCAGCCCGTCGTTGAACAACGCGAAGCCGAGGCCACCGCTCTGCGAGATCACCGCGACGTCACCGGCGAGCAGTGTGCGCAGGCCACGTTGGTAGTTGATGGTCGGGCTGAAACCGAGCGGCACCCGGTCCACCACGTTCATCAGACCCTCGGCGTTCGGCCCGATCACCCGCATCGCCGGATACTCCGCGCACACGGTCCGCAGGCCGTTGTCCCGCTCTGCGCCGTCGAACTGCTCGGCGAAACCGGAACTGATGATCACCACGAACCGGACACCCGCCTTGCCGCACTCCCGCACCACCGCGGTCACCCGCTCGGCGTTGACCACGATCAGTGCCACGTCCACCGGCCCGGGCACGGCGCCGATGTCCGGCCAGCAGCGCACGCCGTCGATGTCGGTGTACCGAGGGTTGACCGGGTACACCGCGCCGGCATAACCGTGTTGCGCCAGGAGCCGCTGGGGCAGCCCGCTGATCACGGTGGCATCGGCGGACGCGCCGATGACCGCGACGGACGCCGGCCGCAGTAACGGCCCGAGGTCGGCGCTCATCCGCGGCCCAGTGCCGCGCCGCCGAGCATGTCCCGTGCGATGAGGAACCGGTGGATCTCGCTCGGCCCCTCCACGATTCGCGACACCCGCAGGCCACGGAACCAGTGCTCCAGCGGCAGATCCTTGGTCATCCCCATGCCGCCGAGGATCTGCATCATCGCGTCCACCACCTCGAAACCCGCCTCGGTGCAGTACAGCTTCGCCATCGACGCCTTCGTGCGCGCGTCCCGGCCCTGGTCGGCGTCCCAGGCCGCCTCCCACGTCAGGTGCCTGGCCGCGGTCAGCTTCACCTTGGCGTCGGCCAGCGCGAACTGCACTGCCTGCCGGGTGGCCAGCAGCGCGCCGAACGTCTCTCGCGAACTGGCCCACTCGGCTGCCATCCGCAGGGCCTCCTCGCCGACACCGATCGCCTGCGCCGCGTAGCGCAGCCTGCCGCGCACCAGCCACTGCTGGGCCAGCGCGAAGCCGTGGCCCTCCTCACCGACCAGGTTCTCGGCCGGCACGACGCAGTTGTCGAACGTGACCTCGGTGGTCCAGTGGTCACGCAGCACCGGAACACTCGTCACGTGCATGCCCGGTGTGCCGGCGTCCACGATGATCGCGCTGATCCCGGCTCGGCCCGCACCCGTGTCGGTGCGGGCGTAGACGATGCCGTAGCGGGCCTCGTCGGCACCGGTGGTCCACAGCTTGTGGCCGTTGATCCGGTAGGTGTCGCCCTCGCGGGTGGCCGTGGTGCGGATGGCGCGCGCCGGGTCGGAGCCGCCGGTCGGCTCGCTGATCGCGGTGAACGCCGACCACGCGTGCTCGATCGTGGGCCGCACGTACTTCTCGATCTGCTGCGCACTGCCGCCGTACAGCACGACGGGCGGGTCGATGCCGAACACACCTGCGCCGGGATGCGGGAAGCTGTAGCGGTGCTTGGCCATCTGCTCGGTGAGCACGATGCCCTCGAAGACACCGAGCCCACCGCCGCCGAACTCCTGCGGTGCCTCCAGACACCAGAACCCGGCAGCGCGAGCCCTCTCCTGCAGGGCGACCAGCTCGTGCGCCGGCAGGTCCCGGGCGTCACCCGGGACCCTGGCCTCGGCGGGCCGGATCTCGTCCCGGACGAACTCGGCCACCGTGTCGGACAACAGTCGCAGGTCCTCGGGCAGGTCAAAACCTTGGAACGACACTGGTTCCTCCGTTTCAGTGACCGATGTAGTTGCCTTGCCGCTTCTCCCGGAACGCCGTGTACGCCTCGGCTGAGTCCTGTGTGGACGTGACAACGGCCATGTGGGACGAGATCAGGTCCAGCGCGGTCCGCAGGTCGGTGCGCGCGGACTGGTAGACGGCCCGTTTGATCATCCGCACGGCGACCGGGGGAGCGTCGGCCAGCTTGCGGGCCAACCGGGTCACGAACGGCATCAGCTCGGCGTCGTCCACGACATGGTTCGCGATGCCCAGCCGGGCCGCTTCGTCGCCGTCCACGAAGTCCCCGGTGAGCAGCAGTTCCAACGCCTTCGCCGTGCCGACGAGCCTGGGCAGGTAGTAGCAGCCGCCGTCACCGGGGACCAGGCCGACGCGGATGTACCCCTCGGACAACCGGGCCGACCTGGCCACCACACGCATGTCGCACATCAACGCCATGTCCATCCCGGCGCCGACCGCGACCCCGTTCACCGCCGCGATGACGGGCTTGTCCAGATCCTCCAGCGCGAGCGGCACGCGGTGGATCCGCTCGGTGAGGCCTTCCTTGCGCTGCAACGGGGTGGGCCGCTCGCCCTCGGCGTACCCGCCGAGATCGACGCCGGAGCAGAACGCGTCGCCGGCCCCGGTCAGTACGATCACACGCACATCCGGGTCGGTCCGCACCCGCCGCAGGATCTCCGACCACTGTTCGATCATGTCCATCGTGAAAGCGTTCTTACGGTGTGGCCGGTTCAGCAGGATCGTGCCGATGCCGTCCGCGACGGAGAACTCCAGATCGGACATGATCACCTTTCGTGGGGGTTCACTGCGTCGGGGTCACGAGCGGTCCGGTGCCTGTTCGGCCAGGTCAGCGGCGCGCCGTCGAGGCGGCTTGACACCGGGGTTGGCGATCGCGGTGGTCATGGCGTAGCCGATCGGGCCGGTCCGGTCGTGCATCGTGCAGTGCCCGACCGCGATCCCCTGGGCGCTGGTGTGGCCACCGGACTCCAGGCCGATGGTGTCGCCGACCGGCAGTCGGCTCAGGTACAGCGTGTAGTCGGCGTTGATGTACTCCAGGCCGACGTCGCTGGCATGCGCGAGCGGGCTGGCCGAGTCGGCGGCCAGCGCGGCCCGGACCAGCGGGGACAGCGGCTCACCGTCGACCAACGGACAGGTCTCACGCATCCACAGCCTGCGGTTGCCCTGCGCCGACCAGTGCCGGGCCGGGTCGTTGTGCTCGGTGAACCGCCAGGTCTGCGGCGGGAACCGGGACCGGACCGCCGGCAGCGCCTCCGGCGGCGGCGCGTCCCAGGCCTGCGTGGCCGGCACCTCGCCGTCGGGTTGGGTGCTCTGCCGCAGCAGCACGGCCGTCGCCTTCGCGGCTGCCATGTCGCCGACGTAGGCCGTCGCCTCGACGACCCGGATACGACGGCCGTCCCGGATCCGCTCGGTGCGCACCCGGACCGGGCTCATCGGTGCGTTGCGGAACAGGTCCACGGTCAGCCTGCTGACCCGCAGCCCGTCCTCGCCGTGGGCCAGCTCGGTGGACCGGGCCATCAGGCCGCCGAGCAGCCTGCCGTGCAGCATCGAGGCCGCCCACCAGCTCCTGGCATGGGGTGCGGGCAGGAACTCCTCGCCGCTGGTGCCGAAGAAAGCCTGTTCGATCACTCGGTCTCCCGGTTCAGCGGGTCCAGCCTGCGGATCATCAGGACCGCCGACTCGGTGATCGTCGCGGCCTCCCGTTTGGTCGTGCACGTGGCGATCTCGCGGCCGGCTTCGCCGATGATCGACGTGAGCACGGCGACGGTGAGCCGGTCGACGGGGTCGGCGCCCGCGCCGAGCAGGACGGCGTTCTGCCGCAGCCATTCGCGGTTGCGGGTCCTGCGCACGAGTTCGAATCCCGGTGGCCCGTTGCCGTCCATGAACAGCCGCACCAGGTCACGTCGCTGCCAGGAGCCCTCCAGGAACGCGCGAGCGCCGACGATCAGCAGGTTGAGCGGGTCGTGTTCGCCTTCGGCGCGGGCCTTGGCCACGGCGGCGGACGCGTTCTGTTCGTGGCTGGCCTGGTGGTCCTCCCACAACGCCAGGAACAGCTCGGTCTTGCCGCCGAAATGGTGGTAGAGACTGCCGACGCTGGATCCGGCGCGCTCCACGACGGCGGCCACGCTGGCCTCGGCGAAGCCCTGTTTGCCGAACACCTCGCGAGCCGCGTCCAACATGGCCCGTCGGGTACCCGCCGTGCGGCTCCACTGCCATGCGTTGCCGCCGACGCTCTCCGCCTTGCGCGCCATCGCCGTTCTCCCTGCTGCTCATCCGGCACCCGCGCGACCTATTGACACCATTGGTCGCCGCGGGGCAGGCTGATCATATTACTAGAGCGCGGTTCTAGAAATGGCGGAACCATGACCCTGGGCATGCGCACGCTGTTCCACCCGACGTCGATCGCCCTTGTCGGCGCGACCGACAAGTCAGGCTGGTCGAAGAACACGTTCGACAACCTGCGCAAACACCGGTTCCCCGGTGCCGTGCACCTGGTCAACCCGCGCACCGAGGTGGTCCACGGCCAGCGCGCCCACCGCAGCCTGACCGACATCGGTGAACCCGTCGACCTCGCCTACGTGATGGTTCCGACCACCGCCGTGCTCCCGGTGCTGCGCGAGGGCGCGCGGCTGGGCATCGACAACTACGTCGTGCTGACCGCGGGATTCGGCGAGACCGGTGCCGAGGGCAGCACCATGGAACGCGAGATCATCGACTTCGCGGCCGCCAACGGGCTGACCGTGCTCGGCCCGAACGGCAACGGCTACATCAACGCGGCCGCCAGCATCACGCCGTACGGCCTGCCGGTGATGTCCCTGGTCCAGGGCTCGGTCGGGGTCGTGTTGCAGAGCGGTGCGCTGGCCAGTTCGATCCTGTCGTTCGCGCAGGCCCGCAACGTCGGCATCAGCCTGCTCACCTCGATGGGCAACGAGGCGATGGTGTCGGTCACCGACGTGATGGAGTACCTGGTCGACGACCCGGACACGCGTGTGATCGCGTTGTTCCTGGAGTCGGTGCGGCGGCCGGACGAGTTCGCCAGGGTGGCCCGCCGGGCGGCCGCGGCCGGCAAACCCGTGGTGGCGCTCAAGATCGGCGCCAGCCAACTGGCCTCGGTGACAGCGCAGGCGCACACCGGTGCGCTGGTCGGCGACGACAGGGTGATCGACGCGGCGTTCCGGCAACTCGGCGTGCTGCGTGTGCACTCGCTGGAGGACCTGGTCATCACCGCGGGACTGCTGGGCAGTGCGCCGCCGTTGCCGGGGCGTCGGCTCGGTGTGGTCACGCCGTCCGGCGGCGCATCGGAGATCATCGCCGACCGGGCCGAGCAGGAAGGCCTGCTGCTGCCCGAGCTCGCCCCGGAAACCGTGGCCGGGCTGCGCGCGATCCTGCCCGACTTCGCCACCATCCAGAACCCGCTGGACGTCACCGGTTACGTCGTCGTGGACCGGACACTACTGCCCAGGGCACTCCAGATCGTGGCCGCCGACCCCGGCATCGACGAGGTGCTGCTGCTGTCCGACCTGCCCAGGTTCACCCCGCCGGAACCGGTCGAGTCGCTGGCGTTCTACCGCGCGGTCACCAAGCTGATCGACGACTCGCCCCGACCGGTGATCGTGGTGAGCAACGTGCTGACCGACATCAGCGAATTCGGCAGGATCGTGCAGAACGAGACGAACTACCCGTACGTGCTGGGTGGCATCGAACACGGCATGTCCGCGATCGGCGCCGCGGTCCGGTGGGCCGAGGCCGGTCGGACCGTGAGCGCCCCGGTCGAACTGCCGCCCCCGCTGTTGCCCGCTGAGCCGACCGGCATGTGGGTGGAGCATCAGGCGGCCGCGTTCCTGGCCGACAACGGCATCCCGGTGGTGCCGTCCGAGCTGGCCGCCGACGAATCCGGCGCGGTCGCCGCCGCTGACCGGTTCGGCTATCCGGTGGTGCTCAAGGCGGTCGCCGACGGCCTCGGCCACAAGAGCGACATCGGTGGCGTGCGGCTCGGCCTGGCTGGCCCGGATGCCGTGCGTACGGCATTTCGCGAGGTCACGGCCATGTTGTCAGGGGCTGGCCACTCCGGCGTCGCGACCCTGGTGCAGCCGCAGCGCAGTGGTGGCATCGAACTGTTGGTCGGCGTGGTCCGCGATCCCGCGTGGGGCCCGGTGTTGGCGGTGGGCCTCGGTGGGGTATGGGTTGAAGTGCTCCGGGACACAGCTCAGCGGCTGGTGCCGGTCAACGAGGCGGAGGTACGGTCCGCCTTGGCGGAGTTGCGGGGCGCCGCGGTGCTGCACGGTGCCAGAGGTGGGCAACCGGCCGATCTGGCCGAGGTGGCCAGGGTGGTCAGCAGGATCGTCGGACTCGCCGCGTCGCTGGACGATCGGCTGGAGTCGCTGGAGGTGAACCCGCTGCTGGTGCGCGGGTCGACGGTCGAGGTACTGGACGCGCTGGTGATCTGGCGAAACCACTGACAACGGAGGGCGCGGCGTGGCGAGGGCTGGCGTGGCTGATGACCGGTACAAATGGGTCGCTCTGACCAACACGACAGTCGGAGTCCTGCTCGCCACGATCGACTCGTCGATCATGCTGATCGCGATGCCGGACATCTTCCGCGGCATCAAGCTCGACCCGCTGGAACCCGGCAACAGCGCGTACCTGCTGTGGCTGATCCTGGGCTACCTGGTGACCAGCAGTGTGCTGGTGGTCAGCGTGGGTCGGCTCGGTGACATGTTCGGCCGGGTCAAGATGTACAACCTCGGCTTCGTGATCTACACGTTCGCGTCGCTCGCGCTCACTGTGGACTGGATGACCGGGCACGGCGGCGCGATCTGGTTGCTGGTGTGGCGGATCGTGCAGGGAGTCGGCGGAGCGTTCCTGGTCGGCAACTCCGGCGCGATTCTCACCGACGCGTTCCCGGCACGGCAGCGTGGCCTCGCGTTGGGCATCAACAATGTCGCCGGTATCAGTGGTTCGTTCATCGGTCTGGTGCTCGGTGGGCTGTTGGCTCCGATCAACTGGCGGCTGGTGTTCCTGGTCTCCGTGCCGGCCGGCCTGTTCGGCGCGATCTGGGCGTTCCGCAAGCTGCGGGACCTCGGTACCCGATCGGGTGAGCCGATCGACTGGCTGGGCAACGTCACGTTCGCTGCCGGCCTGGTGCTGGTGATGGTCGGCATCACGCACGGCATCCAGCCCTACGGCACCCACATCATGGGGTGGACCAGCCCGACGGTGATCGGCTCGCTGGTCATCGGGACCGCGTTGCTGATCGCGTTCGGCGTGATCGAGACCCGGGTCCGACATCCGATGTTCCGGCTGCCGCTGTTCCGGATCAGAGCATTCACGTTCGGCACGCTGTCCACTTTTCTGTCCGCGCTCGGCCGCGGTGGCCTGATGTTCATGCTGATCATCTGGTTGCAGGGGATCTGGCTGCCGCTGCACGGGTATTCGTTCGAGGCGACACCGCTGTGGGCCGGAATCCACATGCTGCCGCTGACGGCCGGTTTTCTGTTGGCCGGGCCCATTTCCGGGTACCTGTCCGACCGGTTCGGCGCGAGACCGTTCGCCACCAGCGGCATGCTGGTCGCGGCAGCGACGTTCGGCCTGCTGGAACTGTTGCCGATCGACTTCCCGTACCCGGCGTTCGCCGGCATCCTCGTGCTCAACGGCCTGGCCATGGGTTGTTTCGCGTCACCCAACCGGGCAGCGGTGATGAACAGCCTGCCGATGCAGCACCGAGGCGCGGGCGGCGGTATGAACGCCACGTTCCAGAACTCCGCGCAGGTGTTCTCCATCGGCATCTTCTTCACGCTGATGATCACCGGACTGGCGGCGGTGCTGCCGCAGACGTTGACCTCCGGCTTGGCGGCCCACCACGTGCCGGCAGCGGTGGCAGCCGCCGTCGGCGCCACACCGCCGGTGTCGGTGCTGTTCGCCGCTTTCCTCGGCTACAACCCGATCCAGCACCTGGTCGGCAACAACGTGCTGGACCACCTACCACAGGCCGACCGAACCGCGTTGACCGGCAACGGATTCTTCCCCCAGCTGATCTCCGGCCCGTTCCACGCCGGCCTGCACGTGGCGTTCGGTTTCGCGATAGCGGCCTGCCTGATCGCTGCCGCGGCGAGTCTGTCGCGGGGTACCCGCTACGTCGCGGCGGACCAGTTCATAGCGCCTCTGAGCAAGGTGGAGCGCTAGGCCCCTTCGATCGCAAGGCGATCTTCGTTTAATCGCGCCAGCAGCAACGCCTTCGTCGCGGGCGCGACGGAAACGTAGTCACCCGATATGACCACGACGACACGCCCGATCTCGTAGTCCTGGTATCGGATCGGGTCGCTGACCCGGACCCGCCCGTAGCGGTCCCGCATGCCGACATACAGTTCGCCCTGCCCGACAAGACGACGTCGGCTCAGCTCCACGAGCGCACCTGGCGCGTCGGCCGACCGGACGTTCAACGCGTCGATCGGAGCCGGGCGCGCGTCCGGAATCTGCCGTAACAGCGTCTCCGGCAGCGACTGACGCCGCTGCCCGGACAGCGTGACCGCACCACCCTCCCGACGGATGACCACACTGTCGTCGCCCCGTGCCGCCACCACCACGACGTGCTGGCGGCCTGCCCGCACGATGATCGCCGTGTACTCCAGGGCGGGATGCGCGACGACGTGCAGGCTGTCCTGCGCGTCGGTGACCAGGCGACCATCCCGGTCCACCCACCCGACCTCACGGAACTCCGTCCACGCGGCGGCCTCGGCGTCCCGGTTCCCATCGGGGTCGCGCCAGACCGGGCCAGGTCGAATCGCCACCGGCAGTTCGCCGATACCCTGCGCGTGCAGCATGGTGGACAGCGCATCAACCGTGACCGTCACTGGACCCACGGCAACAGACCCCCCATGCCCTACAACGTCACTGTTCCTCGCCGATCACCCGGGGTGCGACATATTCGGCGATGCCGAAGCGCGTCTCGCCGTCCTCGTCGACGCCGTACTTCCGCTTGTGTTGGGCGTCGGCGTCACCCCGGGCACCTCGACTACCCATCATCGGACCACCGGTCGTGGACGTCGAACCAGGAATCCGTTCCCCGGGCAGCGTTTCCTCCTCGACCGACCCCGCACCGGGCGCCGCACCGCCGCGAGCACCACCTCGCACATCGCCGGTCACGGCAGGCTCACCACGGCCGACACCGGGCGGAACCGCGATACCGGTCGGCCCCGCCTGTCGGCCAGGGCTCGGTGCCGATCCGGTGGCTGCCGCGGCGGGCGTCGTGGACATTGCTGCCGACATGGTCACCGGGGGAGCCGCACTGGCCATCGTCGTTGGCGTGGCACCAGCCCCGACGCCGGCCCCGGAGCCCTGTGGTGCTGCCGGGTCGGCGCTGCCAGCCGTGGGTGCGGTCGGAACACTGTCCGCCTGTGGGACCACTTGTCCGGGCACAGTGGTGGTCCCGGTGCTGACCGGCCTCGTGGCGGAGGACAGGTGCGGGGTGGCGGCAGTGCCGGTCACCGCCGATGTTTCGGTCACGGTCATCGGTGCGACAGTGATGGGCGTGGTTCGGGCGGCCACCGACTCCGCCAGGAGAGGCAGGTTCGTGGTGTTGTACTGGCTGGCGGACACGTACTTCTGATAGGCGTCCACATTGGCCTGTTGCACCGCGTTGTGCTGCGCCATCTGTGCCAACATCGGTACCGGAGCCTGACCCAGCAGCACTGCGCCGATCGTGTCCACCATCGACGGTTCCGATGGCACAGGTCGGACTTCCGAGACCGCGGTGTGGAAACTGCCGACCTGGCGGGAGATCAGGTCCTGCGCGGTGTCGAGTTGTTGTCCAGTCGTCAGCGAGTTCTCCGCGAGCGGAGTCAGCCCCTGCGACGCCGCTTCGGCAGCATCGCCCTGCCAGCCCGACTGGATGCCGTCCACCAGTTTCTGCACGGACACCGCGCTGTCCGGGTACCAGTCGGCGAGTTCCTGGGCGAACCGCTGTGCCGAGGTCAGCCCGCCGGTTCCCGTCGCGCGCTGGTGGAAGTTCTCGTAGATCTGTTGCGCGCTCATCGAGCCCATCACGCACCCCCCTTCAGATTCGCGATCACATCCGCGGCTGCTTTACCGGCCAGTGGGCAGGCATGCGCTGCGTCGCCTGGGTTGTCGTACTCGGTGAAGAACGCCAATTGATCACTGGCGCCGACATACAGCACACAGTCGCCGTCGGACCGGTGATCACCCAACGCGTCCGCATACACGGCGGGGTAGCCGGCGATGGTTGTCGGTTGCCAGTAGGAGAACGTCGACTGCTTCACGTACAGGTCGGACAGGCCGTGGGTGTTGGCCGTCACCCAGGAGACTGCGATGCTTCCACCGGCCTCACCTGCCCAGACGCAGCTGGTTCCGTTCGCGTCCTTGTCGGGGCTGTTGACCGGATTGCTGAGTCCGATGCCGGTTACGTTGCCGGTGGTCAGCGACGAGCATGGTTGCGCGACCAATGTGGACGCATTCAACGGCTGGTCGACCTTGGGCGCCTGCGATGTCGGACCACCTGTCGGAATGCCGGCGGCCGGTTCGGCGCGGCCACCCGTACCGGACGAACAACTGACCACAACAACTGCCGCCGCGATCAGACACATCGAGACGGCCGCTTGTCGAAGCGCCATCAGTGTGGTCCCTTGGCCAACTGCTGCCACTGACTCTCACTCAAGTGGTCGGTCTGCAGATAGCGGGCCTTCACCGCGGACAAGGTGTGCTGCCAGTTCTTCAAGAAGTCCAGCTGACTCTGGATCACACCCTTCAGGTTGGTCAGCGACTGTTGTGTCTGGTTCGCCTGGAGCATGCTGCCCGCGGTGTCAGGCGCGGGAGCGTGGACCGCGGCCTCGGCCCGTTGAGCCGTCGTTGACGCTTTGACGTACTGGACGTAGAGGTCCTGGCACTGGGTCAGCTGGGTCTCGATCTGCTCCGGGGTGAACGTGAAGCCGGACCCGATCGCGGCCGTTGTCGCCGCCTGGGTGGTGTGCAGCTTCGCCTGGGCGGTGCGGATGTTGACAGCGCCGGTGGAATCCTCCAGATCGTTTCGAAGATCGGTTGCTCTTGCCTGTGCAACTTCGGTCGTGATCTGTGCCAGCACGGTCGGGTCCGGCACTTGATCGCCGGTCCCGGTATTGTCCGCCATCACTCGCCCCCGATCGGTGCTCATGACCAGATGAGAGCAGAGCGTAGCGATTATGGTCGGCTTATTGGGTCGAACTCTCGAAAGAGGTGGGGTCCGCCCTCTGGTAGAGAGCTAAGGTTCACTCGAAGGATGCAATAATTTCATGATCGGCAACTACTCACGGCCGGTGATTGCCGAGTACGAGTGCGCCGGCTGCCATAAACATGCCACCGTTGCCGAGGGCTACGCTGATTTCCACTCCCGGTACCTGGGCGGCCGCTTCGCCACGGAGTTGGCGGACGGACTCCTGGAGCAGGAACATCCCGTACATTCCGGTGTGGGTGTAGGAAAGGCCGCCGCCGTTGGTGTTCAACGGTAGCCGGCCACCTGGTGACGTGTGGCCGTCGGCGATGAACGGGCCTGCTTCGCCTCGACCGACGAAGCCCATGTCCTCCAAGCCGTAGATGGGTACGTGGGCGAACGCGTCGTAGATCATCACGTGGTCCACGTCGGCGTGGGCGATGCCGGCTTCGGCGAACGCGGCCGCGCTGGAGCGCCGGAATGCCGCTGACGTGGTGAAGTCGGCCATCTGGGAAATCATCGGCGATTCGAACGTCTCGCCGCTGCCCAACACGTACACCGGTGGTTTCGGCAGATCGGCCGCGCGGTCGGCGGATGTGACGATCAGCGCGCCGCCGCCGTCGGTGACCAGGCAGCACTCCAGCAAATGGAACGGGTACGAGATCATCCGGGAATTGAGCACATCCTCCACTGTGATCAACTTGCGGTGCATGGCCCTCGGGTTGCGTGCCGCCCATTTCCGCTGGGCCACCGGAACGGATGCCAACTGCTCGGCGGTGAGACCGAACTCCTTCATGTAGCGCAGCAGCGGAATTGTGAACGTCGTGGTCGGCCCGAATGTGCCGTATGGTGCCTCGAATTGCCCCATTGGACTGGACGGGGTCTGCTGATAACGGCTGGCACCGACCCTCGACCGGCCCGATTCGCCGTGCGTGATCAGCACGGTCGTGGCCTGACCTGCCTGAATGGCGGCTGCCGCGTGCCGGACGTGGAACAGGAAGGACGTGCCGCCGACGCCGGTGCCGTCGATCCACCGTGGTGTGATGCCCAGCGCGTGCGCGACCTGGATCGGGCCGGGTGCCGACACCGACGCCATCCCGTCGATGTCGGACAGGCGCAGGCCCGCGTCTGCCAGTGCGTTGCGCGCTCCCTCGACGTGCAGGGCCAGCGTTGAGTGGTTGGGCAGCACCCCGACCTGGTCGGTCTCTGCCGCGCCCACGATCGCCACCGGTGTCACGCGCGCACTCCCGTCGGTGTGAACTGGGGGAGCCGCAGCTCGCCCCGCTGCTCGAAGACGACTTCCAGATCCATGTCGAGCACGAGGTTGTCCGGCGTGTTTGGCACCCCGACGATGTTGGCCATCATCCGGGGCCCCTCGGCCAGCTGGACGACCGCGATCGCGTACGGCACGTCCTCCTCGAAGCCGGGGGCCGCACGGTGGGTGATGGTGTACGAGTACAGCGTTGACCGACCGCTCGTGGTGAACCACTCGATCGAGGCCGAACCGCAGAACGGGCAACTGGTCCTCGGATAGAAGAACGGCGAGCCACACTCGGTGCACCGCTGGATCCGCAGCTCACCTGCTGCCGCGCCGTCCCAGTACGGCCGCGTCTCCGGCGTCGGCACCGGTACCGCCTTCGTCCTGCCTGCCATCGGGCTCCTCCACGTTCGTCAGGGGACCGGCACGCCCAACTCGTCCAACCAGGCCTGCGAGTACGCGATCCGCCCGCTGCGCTCGGCAGCCGGAGCATGACACAGCTCCAACGCGGCCTCCGCCATCACGGCTGGCGGTTCGGCGTTCGGGTCGGTCTCCGTCGTCAGGTGGTGGAAGATCGTGCCCGGCGTCGGCACGACCTTGCTCGGCGACAGCGCGTTCACCGCGACACCGCTGGCGTACAGCTCGGCGGCCAGTCCGGTGCTGAACCGCTCGATGGCCGCCTTGCACATGCCGTACACGGTGCCACCGCGCAGCGCACGCGCCGTCGGCGGCAACGTGGGGTGCCGCGCCGCGCCGGACGAGATGTTCAGGATCCAGCCCTGCCCACGTTCACACATGCCCGGCGCGACCAACTGGGCCAGGTGCACCGACGCGCCCACCTGGACCTCGAACATCAGCTCGAACCGGCGCCGGGTGAACTCCTGGATCGGTGTGAAGTACGTGACGGCCGCGTTGTTCACCAGGATGTCGACGGCGCCCAGCGAGCCGGTCACGTCGGTGATCAGCTGGTGCCGGTCGGCCGGCTCGGACAGGTCGGCGCGGAACGCCGCCGCCGCGCCGCCTGCCGCGCGGATCCGCTCGACGGTCTCACCGATGCTGCCGGCCAGCGGATGGTCGCCTGCCGCGACCGTGCGCGCGCTGACCGCGACCCGCGCACCCGCCGCCGCGAAGCGTTCGGCGATCGCCGCCCCGATGCCCCTGCTGGCCCCGGTGACCAGCGCGACCCTGCCGTCCAGCACACCCATGGCTACCGTCCCAACAGCGGACCGAACGCCCGCTCGATCTGCTCGGCCAGTGCGTCGGTCTCCCACGGTGCGGTGCCCACGATGCGGCTGATCGGCTCCGGGTTGTTGTACAGCGCCACCTGGTAACCGGCCGCGTGCAGGATCCGGCCGTTGATCCAGCCGGAGTCGACGCCGGCCAGGTAGGCCACCACCGGCGCCACGTTGTCCGGCGACCTGTCATCAGAAGAGGGGCTCCGGCGCCGCTCGGTCGGCACCGACTCGGTCATCCTGGTGGCCGCGCCCGGCGAGATCGCGTTCACCGTGACCCCGTACCTGGCCAGCGAGTGCGCGCTGGAGTAGGTGAGGCCGACGATGCCCATCTTGGCGGCGGCATAGTTGGGCTGGCCGGGTGCGCCGTGCAGGCCGGACACGGACGTGAAGTTGACGATCCGGTTCTGCGCGTGTTCATCGTGCAGCGACCGCCAGTGGGCGGCGGCGAACTTCGTCGTGTTGAAGGTGCCCTTCATGTGCACCCGGATCACGTCGTCCCATTCGGCTTCCGCCATGTTGAACACCATGCGGTCGCGCAGGATGCCGGCCACGTTGACCAGCACGTCCAACCGGCCGAACTCGCTGATCGTGATGCCGATCAGCTTCTCGGCGGCACCGTGGTCGGACACGTCGGAGCCGTCCGGGATCGCCTTGCCGCCGGCGGCCACGATCTCGGCCACCACCGTCGCCGCCGGCCCGCTGTCCACACCGGAACCGTCCAGCCGCACCCCGAGGTCGTTGACCACCACCTGGGCACCCTGCGACGCCAGCAGCCTGGCCACGGAGGCGCCGATGCCCCGGCCGGCACCCGTCACGATCGCGACCCGCCCGTCCAGCCGACCCATGATCAACCCGCCTCCGCAGGACGATTTCTAGAACAAGCTTCTGAAATTAGCTTCGGCCGGACTGATCGCCATGTCAAGGTGTTGACACAGGCCAGCTTCCTGGAATTGAATTCTAGGATTGGCGTCGATCCGAGGAGACAGGCCATGGAACTCGATCTTGGCCCCGAAGTCGCCGAGTTCCGGGCCGACCTGCGCTCGTGGCTGACCACCAACACCCCGAGCGGGCTCGGCGACCTGACGGACTGGCGGTCCTTCGGCGTCACCGGCGGTCGCAGGCCGGACGGACTGGGCGCCGCGCTGGCCGACCCGCGCTACCGGGAGTGGGAACAGCGGCTGACCGACGCGCGGCTGGTCTGCCCGCAGTGGCCTGCCGAGTACGGCGGCCAAGACATGGACGCGGTCCGCGTCGCGGTGCTCAACGAGGAGTTCGCGACGGCCAACGTGCCCAGGGTGGTACGTGGCATGGGGGAGACGCTGGTCGGACCCGCGGTCCTGGTGCACGCGACCGACGAACAGAAGGCACACTTCCTGCCGCGCATCGTCTCCGGCGAGGACGTCTACTGCCAGGGCTTCTCCGAACCGGGCCACGGGTCCGACCTGGCCGCCGTGGAGACCAAGGGTGTCGTCGACGGCGACGAGATCGTCGTGACCGGCCAGAAGGTGTGGACCTCCGGCGCGGCTCGGGCGAACATGATGTTCGTGCTGTGCCGGACGAATCCGGACATCGGCAAGCACTCCGGCCTGTCCTACGTGCTCATCCCGTTCACCGGACCGGCTGTGACGTTCCGGCCGATCCGGCAGATGTCCGGTGCCGCCGAGTTCTGCGAGGACTTCATCGACGGCGCACGGGCACCGCTGTTCAACGTCGTCGGGGGCTTGAACAACGGCTGGCGGGTCGCCATGACGACGCTGGGTCACGAGCGCGGCGGCCGCGCCACGGTCCAGCACCTGCGGTTCGAGCAGGAGTTCTGGGCACTCGTGGACACCGCACGGGCGTACGACCGGCTGGACGACCCGTTGATCCGGCAGCAGTTGGCGTGGGCGTACACGCAGGTGCAGCTGATGCGGTTCAGCGGTGTGCGCACGCTCGCCCAGGTGGCCCAGGGCCAGCAGCCCGGCCCGGAGGCCTCGGTGGCGAAGCTGTTCTGGAGCGAGTACCACAAGCGGCTCGGCGAGATCGCGATGAACGTCGTCGGCGCGGACGGCCTGGTCCGCCCGGACGGCGAGAACTATCCGACCACCGAATGGCAGAACGTGTTCCTGGCCGGCCGGAGCGGCACGATCTACTCCGGCACCAGCGAGATCCAGCGCAACATCATCGCCGAGCGCGCGCTCGGACTGCCCAAGGAACCCAAAGCTGCCCGATGAGCGGAGTCGACATGCAGTTGGCGGAGAGTGCCGAGCAGCGGGAACTGCGGGCCTCGGTGCGGCGGTTCCTGGCCGACAAGTCGTCGATGGCCGCGGTGCGCGAGTTGATGGAGACCGTGCCCGGCTACGACGACGCGGTGTGGAAGCAGGCCGGTGCGCAACTGGGCCTGCCCGGTCTCGCGATTCCCGAGGAGTACGGCGGTGCCGGATTCTCCTTTGTGGAGCAGGCGATCGTGCTGGAGGAGATGGGCCGGTCACTCTACTGTGGACCATACTTCGCCTCCGCGGTACTGGCCGCGAACGCGTTGCTGTGTGGTGCGGACGAGGCGGCGAAACACCAGTGGCTGCCCGGCATCGCGACGGGGGAGCTGGTCGCCACACTCGCGTTCGCGCAGGACGGTGGTGCATGGGACGGCACCGGCAGCGGGCTGACCGCACGTCACGATGCCGGCGAGTGGCGGCTGTCCGGCTACCGCAGCCTGGTCCTGGACGGACACAACGCCGACCTGGTGCTGGCCGGCGCGCGGACCGAGGCAGGGCCGTCGCTGTTCGCGGTCACCGGTGCCACGCCCGGACTTGCCGCGCGCATGGTGCCGACCCTGGACCAGACGCGCAGGCTGGCACACATCGACTTCAACGACGTGTCGGCCCAGCTGATCGGCGTCGACGGTGCTGCTGGCGAGGTGCTGGGCCGGACGCTGGACCGGGCGGCGCTGGCACTGGCGGCGCAACAGCTGGGCGGTGCGCAGGCCGCGCTGGACATGGCCGTCGCCTACGCCAAGAGCCGCGAGCAGTTCGACCGGCCGATCGGCAGTTTCCAGGCCATCAAGCACCGGGCCGCCGACCTGCTGCTGGAGATCGAGTCGACCCGTTCGGCGGTGCTGTACGGGGCGTGGGCCGTCGCCGACTGCTCGGACGAGGTGCCGGTGGTGGCATCGCTGGCCAAGGCGTACGCGTCCGACGCGTTCGCGCACGCGGCCGGGGAGAACATCCAGATGCACGGCGGGATCGGCTTCACCTGGGAGCACGACGCCCACCTGTACTTCAAGCGCGCCGCGTTCGACCAACAGTTCCTCGGCGACTCCGCCTACCATCGGGAACGGCTGGCCACCCGGATCGGCCTGTAGCGGGAGAGGGGAACGCGGTGCCGCTCAACCACGATGTCGTCGGCGTCGAGTCCGAACCTGTCGAGCGGTCCTGGACGTCGAAGGACACGCTGCTGTACGCCGTCGGCGTCGGCGCTGGCCTCGATGACCCGACCCAGGAACTCGGGTTCACCACGGAGAACTCGGCCGGTGTCGAGCAGTTGGTGCTGCCGACGTTCGCCGTGCTGGCGGCGCAGGGCGGTGGCCGGGGCAGCATCGGCGACTTCAACCCGGCGATGCTGGTGCACGCCGAGCAGGCCTTCCAGCTGCACCAGCCGTTGCCGCCTGCCGGCACGGTCATGGTCACGTCGAAGGTGACCGGGATCTACGACAAGGGTTCCGGCGCACTGGTGACCAGCGAGTCGGTCGCTACGCGGGACGGCGAACCGCTGGTCACGTCGCGCAGCTCGGCGTTCATCCGCGGCGAGGGCGGCTTCGGTGGCGACCGGGGACCCAAGCCCGCCTGGGTCGAGCCGACCGACGAGCCCGACCACCGGATCACCTACCGGACACGGCCGGAACAGGCGCTGCTGTACCGGCTGTCCGGCGACCGCAACCCGCTGCACTCGGACCCGAAGTTCGCCGCCATGGCCGGCTTTCCCCGCCCGATCCTGCACGGCCTGTGCACCTACGGCATCACCGGTCGGGCGCTGCTGCACGCCGTCGCG
Organism: Pseudonocardiaceae bacterium; assembly: GCA_036279295.1. GTDB lineage: Bacteria > Actinomycetota > Actinomycetes > Mycobacteriales > Pseudonocardiaceae > DATEPR01. The sequence goes on from DASUJK010000388.1 coordinate 33,316, forward strand.
GGCTCCGATCCGGCCCGGTTCGCCGCCATGTCCGGCCGGTTCTCCGCGCCGGTGTTCCCCGGGGACGCGCTGACGGTGTCCATCTGGCTCGACGGCGACACGGCCGCGTTCCGCACCACGAAGGCGGACGGTACGGTCGTGATCGACATGGGCAGCGTGACGGTCCGCGGCTAGTCCGTTGTGGATGGTTGCCGTTTCCGGTGGGCGAACGGCGAGTACTTCGGCACCAGCACGTACAGGCCGACCGACGCCAACAGGCCGAGTGAGCCGACCGTGACGATGCCGGCCGCCAGGCTGGCGACCGACGCGATCACGGACACCACCAGCGGGCCGACCGCGTTGCCGCTGTCACCGAGCACCCGCCAGATGCCGAGGAAACGCAGGCGGCCGACCACCGGGGCGGTGTCCGCGCCGAGCGTCATCATGATGCCTGCGCCGATCCCGTTGCCGAAGCTCATCGCCATGGCCACCAGGGTCAGCGTGATCAGGCCGTGGGTCAGCGGCAGCAGTGCCATCGTGACGCCGAGGATCGTCATCGCCGGCAGCGCGATGGCCAGCCGGCCGTACACGTCCATCACCTTGCCGGCCGGATAGAACAGCGCCATGTCGACGCAACTGGCGATGGCGAAGATCAGACTGGTCTGTGCCGGGCCGAGCCCGATGTGCAGTGCCCAGATCGGCACCACGGTCTGCCGGGCCGCCCGCACCGCGCCGACCGCGATGATGGCCAGGCCCAGCGTGGCGAACAGCTTCCAGTGGTCGGCGAACACCCGGCCCGAGCCGTGCTCCTGGACCCGCCGTGCCCGCGTGCTTGCCTCGGACTCGTCGCTGCTGACCACCGCCAGCAGCACGATGGTCACCACGTTGGCCGCGATCGCGACGACGTAGGCCGCCCGGACGTCCCACAGGGTGATCACACCCGCGCCGAGCAGCGGCCCGATGAACAGGCCGATCCGGTGCGAGCCGCCCAGCGCGGACAGCGCTCGGGCACGCATGTTGGTCGGTACCGTCTCGATCACATACGACTGCCTGGCCAGGTAGAACGTCGCGTTCGCGATGCCGGCGACCAGCAGGCCGGCACCGTAGGCGAACAGCGACCCGGACAGCAGACACGTGCCGTACGCGACAAACGAGACGCCCGCCGCGATGAGCATCGCCCTGCGGTCGCCCACCTTCTCGGCGAGCACCGAAGCAGGGATGTCACCGAGCACCCTGCCGATGCCCAGCAGCGCGACCATCAGCGCCGCGACCGCCGTCGAACCGCCGAACTGGTGGGTGGTGGTCACGATGACGGGCGTGACGGCGCCGTTGCCCACCTCGGTCACGACGACCGGCAGGAACACCGGCAGCATCAGCCCTCTGAGCACGGTCCCCGCAGCGGCCGGCTGTGTTGGTGTGTCCTGACCTGCGCTGCGACGGAACGGCATGCGGGCGGCGGCCCCCTTCGGCCCAGGGACGATGGCGTCCTCGATCATCCCGCGACCCGTGCGGCCTGGCACGCCCACCCGGCGAGGTCACGTGTGACGTCCGTCGCTTGACGCTGGCCCTGGAACCCGGTTCTACTTTTGCCGTGCCGGCACCGACCGCCAATTCAGATGGTGGCGAGGTCCTCTGGACCCCGACCGCCGAGAACACCGAGACGTCCCGCCTGGCCGCCTATCTGCGCTGGCTGGCCGACCGGGGCCGCCACTTCGCCGACTACCAGGCGCTGTGGGAGTGGTCCGTCGACGATCTGGCCGGGTTCTGGCGGTCGATCTGGGACTACTTCGACTTGCTGGCCGACGGCGACCCGACCGTCGTGCTGGCCGAGGAGTCGATGCCCGGCGCGCGGTGGTTCCCCGACGTCACGCTGAACTACGCCGAACACGCGCTGGCCGGGCCGGCCGACGATGTCGTGGTGCTGGCGTTCTCGCAGACCAGGCCGCGTATCGAGATGACCCGCGCGCAGCTGCGTGACCAGGTCGCGGCGGCGGCCACCGGGCTGCGCGAACTCGGCGTCGGCCGGGGCGACCGGGTGGTCGGCTACCTGCCGAACATCCCGGAGGCCGTGGTCGCGATGCTGGCCACGACCAGCATCGGCGCGATCTGGGCGTGCTGCGCGCCCGAACTCGGCCCACGCAGTGTCATCGAGCGGCTGGCCCAGTTGGAGCCCACCGTGCTGATCGCGGTGGACGGGTACCGCTACGGCACCAAGGCCGTCGACCGGGTGGCCGATCTGGCCGTGATCGAGGCCGGCATCCCTGGCCTGCGGCACACCGTCGTAGTGCCCTACCTGCACGAACAGTCGAACCGGGCGACCTGGTCGCAGCTGTGCGCCGAGCCCGGCCCGCTCACCTTCGAGCGGGTGCCGTTCGACTGCCCGCTGTGGGTGCTGTTCTCCTCGGGCACCACCGGCCTGCCCAAGGCGATGACCCATTCGCACGGCGGCATCGTGCTGGAACAGCTGAAGTCCTCGGCGTTGCAGTCCGAACTCGGCCCCGGCGACCGCAGCTTCATCTTCTGCACCACCAGCTGGGTGATGTGGAACATCCTGGTGTCCGGGCTGCTGGTCGGGTCGGCGATCGTGCTGATGGACGGCGACCCGCACCATCCGGACCGCGACGAGCTGTGGCACATCGTCGAGCAGAGCGGCGCGACCGCGTTCGGCTGCGGCGCGGCGTACCTGATGGGCTGCCGCCGCACCGGGCAACAGCCGAACAAGCGCTACGACCTGTCGACGCTGCGCGGCCTGCTGTCCACCGGCTCACCGCTGCCGGCGGCCGGCTTCCGCTGGGTGTACGAGGCGGTCAGCCCGACGCTGTACCTCAACTCCGGCAGCGGTGGCACCGACGTGTGCACCGGGTTCGTCGGTGGCGCGTGGCTGGTGCCGGTGCGGGCAGGCGAGATCGCGTGCCGGTGTCTCGGTGTGCACGCTCGTGCCCTGGACGAGCACGGCGACGAGGTGGTCGGCGTGCCGGGCGAACTGGTGATCTCGGCGCCGATGCCGTCCATGCCGGTGTTCTTCTGGCACGACGATGACGGCACCGCCTATCGGGCCGCCTACTTCGAGCAGTACCCGGGCCAGTGGCGGCACGGTGACTGGGCGACGTTCAACGACCGGGGTGGCTGCGTGATCACCGGGCGGTCCGACGGCACACTCAACCGAGGCGGGGTTCGGCTGGGCAGCAGCGAGTTCTACCGCGTCATCGACGGACAGCCCGCCATCCGGGACAGCCTCGTCGTGCACCTGGAGGACGGGGACGGAGGTCCGGGCAGGCTGGTGCTGTTCCTCGCGGTCGCCGATGACGCCGACGTCGCGGCGGTGACCACCGGCGTGCGGGCGCTGCTGCGTCGCGAACTGTCCCCCCGGCACGTGCCCGACGACGTGTTCGTCGTGCCCGAGGTGCCGTACAACCTGACCGGCAAGAAGCTTGAGGTGCCGGTGAAGAAGATCCTGCTCGGCGCCCCGGCCACCGCCGTCGTGAGCGCGTCGTCCATCCGCGACCCTGCGGTACTGGACATCTTCGAGCAGTACGCGCGCCAGCTCGGCTAAGCCGCCTTCCTGGCGGTGATCGGCGTGACGGTGGCCCGCCTGCGCACACCGGCCAGTTGCCGGCCGAGCCCGGTGGCCAGCAGGTCCAGTTTGGTCATCAGCCCCTCGAACTCCGAGGGCCACAGCGCCCGATTGCCGTCGCACAGCGTCTCGTCCGGCCGCACGTGCACGTCGATGAGCAGCGCGTCGGCACCCACCGCCGCGGCACCGAGCGTCATCGGCCCGACGAGCGACCGGACGGCGACCGCGTGACTGGGGTCCACCATGACCGGCAGGTGCGTGCGTTCCTTGAGCAGCGCCACCGCGGACAGGTCCAGGGTGAACCGGGTGGCGTGGTCGAACGTCCGGATACCGCGCTCGCACAGGATCAGCTGGTCGTTGCCCTGGGCCAGGACGTGTTCGCCCGCTGCCAGGATCTCGTCGACCGTGCAGCCGTAGCCGCGTCGCAGGATCACCGGCAGGCCGGTCGCGCCGACCTCGGCCAGCAGCGCGAAGTTCTGCATGTCCCGGGTGCCGATCTGGAAGCCGTCCACCACCCTCGCCAGCCGTTCGACGTGCCTGCGGTCGGTCACCTCGGTGAGCACCGGCAGCCCGGTCTCCTCGCGCGCCTCGGACAGCAGGTCCAGGCCGGCCCAGCGGAGCGCCGCCAGCGAGTGCCGCGAGTCCGGCGGCGCGAACGTGGTGTCCGACAGGCCGACCGCGCCACCGTCGGCGGCGACCCGCGCCGACGCCAGCAGTTGGGCGCGGTTGGCCACCTTGCAGGGACCGGCGAACACCGCGACGGAGTTGTCGCCGATCCTGGTGTCGCCAACCGAAACCACGGTGCCGGCCGGCCGCAGTGCCCTGCGGCCCAGCCGGAACTCGCCGCTCGATTCGACAGTCCCGACCGGCTGGGGCAGCTCGCCCGGCGGCGGCAGCGTCACTCCGGCGCCCGTGGCCACCAGCACCGGGGTGTTGCCGAGCCGGTACTCGGCGGCCGGGATGTCGACCGCGGCGAAGTGCCGCAGCCAACCGGTCAGTTCCGCCTGGTCGGTGTCCGTGTCGAACACGAACAGGGTTTCCGCTCTGGACATCGCGTGCCCTTCCATAGGGTCTCGTCCTGTCCGCGGGGGCGGCCGGTCAGGTGCCCCGGCCGCCCCATCGAACTCGGTCAGGCGGCCTCGGGCAACGACGTCGCCGTCGGTTGCGAGGTCGAGTCGACCAGGGTCAGCTTGCGCTGCTTGCTCTTGGTGATCAGATGTGCCACCCACCAGCCGATACCACGGATGGCGCAGACGATGCACACGGCGAAGAACAGCGTGTACACCACGTTGAACAGCATCAGGACGCCGTACGCCACGGCGACCGACGCGCCGAACACGAACATCGGCTTCGCCTTGGCGGGCGTCGTGCCCGGGTCGGTGATCATGTAGTTGGTGAACAGGACGAACGCGACACCGGTCATCGGGCCGAGCGCCGAGTAGAGCGAGACGTGCCAGATCCAGTGCCGGATGAACGCCTGGATGGCGAAGCCGCCCATCCAGCCCACGATCAGCGGGGTCTTCTTGGTCAGCAGTGCGTTGATCACGGTGCCGGCCGTCGCGATGATGATCGGGATCATCACCCGCCAGTAGGTGTTGGCGTTCTCGGTGAACTGGTAGGGCGGCGAGATGCTGGCCCACGAGCTGAACGCCAGCAGGACCGCGGTGATCCCGAAGTTGGACGGGTTCATGAAGTGCCGCATACGGCCGGCGACCGGTGCCTGCAGGACGTGCTTGGCGCCGACACCGACGATCACGCCGAACGCGACCGGCCAGAACTGGTTGTTCGCGTACACCAGCATGTTCACCGCGATGGCCGTGATGTGCGCGGGCAGCAGGAACTCGTACAGTCCCCGGAACCCACGGCCGGTGAACCTCGCCGGCCGCTTGTAGGCCCACGCGCTGATCAGTTCGAACACGATCTCGGCCGTGTAGCCGACCAGGATGGCGAAGATGGGCCAGATCCACGGCTGTTCGAAGCCGAGCAGGGTGTAGCCGAAGATGTTGAACGCCGAGATGGACATCGCGAAGTTGCGCAGTGCGACGTAGCGGGGATCAAGTTTCGGTTTGGTCTTGGCCGGCTCGGCTGCTGACGGCAGAGCCGGGTGGATGGTGGCAGTCATCGGCTCGATGCCTCCTGGACGTCACTGGACAGCACCAGCGTGTGCGTGCCCGGGTTCAACTGGGTGGTCTGCTGGTGCAACTGGCCATGGGTGTCCCGCCACTGCACGTGCACACCGACCGGACCCGAGTACGAGCCGAGTCCGAAGTGGACCTGGAAGCTGCGGAAGCCGCCGTGGCCGCCGCCGCCGTCCAGCTGGCCGATCTGGGTGCCCTTCGGTGTGGTGATCCGCACGGTCGCGTCGTAGGCGGGCGTACCGGTGTTGCTCAGGCCGGCACCAGCGGTGCCGTCGGTGGCCGGGCGGAACAGGTTCAGGTCGAGGAAGCTGCCGCGCCGCGGTGCCTCGTTGGCGTAGAACGCGGGCGGACCCCACTGCCTGGCCACCGCGAAGTCCATGGCGCCGTCACCCGTCGTGTCCGCGGTGGCGATACCCCGGGTGGGCGTCGGCACGTTCAGGCCGACGTTGCCGGTGATGTTCGCGTACTTGCCGTCGGTGCCCTTGGCGTAGAACGCCAGCACCTGGCTGCCGGCCACGTCGTCACCCGGCTTGATGTTGGGCCACATGGCCGGGTTGGTGAGCAGGTCGTCGTTCGTCATGGCCATTTCCTGCAACCACGGCCACCGGTCGATGGTGCCCTTGACGAACCCGTCCGCCTGGATGATGTTCTGGCTGCCGTTGTTGAGGAAGTCGGCCATCTTGACGTCCCAGCTCCAGCCGGTCCACGCCACGCCGTACTGCTCGGACTCCTGCGTGAACGGCGCGATGTTCTGCTTCAGGTCGCTGGTCATCTCCGCGTCGCTCCTGGCGTTGTTGATGAACAGCAGGTTGCTCTCCTGCAGGCCCCACGCCGTGGTGATGTTGCTGACCATGAAGTCGAACCGGCCGTTGTCGTTCAGGTCGGCGAAGTCGACGCCCATGCCCTTGAACGAGCCGTTGCCCAGCTGGAACGACTTGGGTGTGTCGGGTTCGCGGATGCCCTTGGCCTCGGTGAACCGGATGTTGCCCGGCGTCGAGCGGTTGTACAGCAGGTGGCCGTGGCCGAAGTCGTTGCCGATGTACACGTCGGGCAGGCCGTTGCCGGTCAGGTCGGCACCGGACAGGGCCAGCGTCCAGCCGGTGGACGCGTCGAACGGGATCGCGTCCGGCTCCATCACGTAGGAGGCGCTCGGGTGGTCGCCGGACGTGCCCGCGTACCACCGCAGCACGTGGTCACCGCCGCCGTTGCCGGCGTTGGACAGCGACTGGTTCATCTGCACGTTGTTCAGGCCGTGCGGGTCGAGCACGTCGGAGTCGGGGAAGTAGTTGCCGATGATGATGTCCGGGTGCCCGGAACCGTCCAGGTCGGCGACGTAGTCGGCGTCGGTGTTCCATCGGGAGCCGTGGTACTTGCCGTCCACCGACTGCTCGGGCACCAGCTCCTGCGGCTGGTAGGAGGTCGGTGACAGTGTCGTCGCGCTCGCCTTCGCCATGAACAGGACCGGGGTGCGGCCCCAGTAGGTGACCAGCAGGTCCATCCGGCCGTCACCGTTGAAGTCGCCCGGCGTGCACGCGGTCGGTGCCATCGTGTCGTCGATCGGCAGCGGCGCCGCGTCCAGCACGAACGGCGTGAACCGGTCGGCGGCGACAGCGGTCGGCGTGTAGGTCACGATGACGTCATTGGTCCGGGTGTCCACAATGCACATGGAATCGGAGCGGCCGTGACCGGTCAGGTCGTTGATGGCGATACTGGCGCCGACCGAGGAGATCCACGCGTCCAGGTGCAGATAAGCGGGATTCACCTGCCGGACGGTGTTGAAGTGTTGGTTGTTGTACCCGGGCGGCAGCGCGATCGGCATTTCTTTGAACTTGTACGCGCCAGCGATTTGTGCTGCGCCTGCTACCGAAACCTGTGCCTGTCCCACGAAGAAGATCGTCACGAGAACGGCCACGGCCGCAAGGCCCGGTATCAGCTTGCGTGCGCGCTCGCGAAAAGATGGCATGATCTCCCTTTCGTGGTGACCTGAGCGGCGGGCGCTAGTGTTTTTTCTTTGTTCGTGCTCGAACACGAACCCTGAAAAAATTCGTCACTATTCGTCGCTCCAAGGATGGAGCCATCCGACATGCAAGTCTTCTCTGAAGTTGCCGGAGAGAATGCTTGACTGTCTGGGAAAAGAACGCAGAGTCAATGAACGCACGGAAAAGACACCGGCTGGAGCCGGTGTCTTTTCCGTGTCACGGACTCCGCGTCAGCCCGCCAGGTCGAGCTCCGCGACGGCGCGCAGGTCGGGCAGGGCCAGCAGTAGCGGGGGGTCCATGCTGCGCGTGGGGCGCAACTGCACGTCGGCCAGTCGCGCCGCGGTGTCCGCCTCCGTCGTGAAGGGACCGTAACAGCCGATGTGCGGGATCTCGGTGCCGTCGTCGGTGCTCGCGACGGCGTGCGCGGTCAGGTACCAGGTGCCGACCGGGACCTGCTGCAACTGGTATGGGCCAGGGCCGTTCAGCATCGTGTACCGCGCTGGCGCGCCTTCGGGCACCCGGCTCGGGAACATCGCGACGAACACCTGGCCCAGCCTGCCGACCGGGGGGCCGTACACGTGGCCGCGCAGCGTTGTCGTCGGTTCGCCGTCCTCGGCCTGCCGGTGAGCGACCGGGATGCGCGGTGCGACACCGCCGAGCTGGCGGTAGGTGATGGGGGAGACGCCGACGCTGCCGCTGAACCGGGAACTGAACGTGCCGACACTGTTGTAGCCGACGCGGTGTCCGATGTCCGCGACAGTGATCGACGTGGTCAGCAGCAGGCGTTTCGCCTCCTCGATGCGCATCGCGGACAGGAATCGTCCCGGGGATACCCCGGTGACGCGCTGGAAGACCCGCGAGAAATGGAACTTGCTGAACATCGCGGATCGCGCCAGGTCATCGATCGTGAGCTTGTCACCGAGATTGCTGCGCATTTTCTCGATGGCCCGCTCAACGGCCTTCAGGATGATGTCATCCATGGCGTCGTCCTTCCGTGCTAGACGCCGTTCGTCGCAGTCCGCCGATATTCACTCGAATCCGAAAATCTACTCGACGGATACTAACCGGCGGCCGGCTGGTATCAAAAGTGCCGTGATCATCATTTGCTATATGTGTTCGTGCGGTGAGCAGTGTGAAATTCTCATGCCGCTTCGGTGAACCAGGCAGGTGGGTCCTCGCGACGAGTGGTCGTCCGACGTGTCCGGTTGGCCCGCGCCCGCACCGGCGACGTGGTGTCCGCCAGTACACATCGGACAAATACCGGGGACGGGCAGTTGGCGACTTCCCTGCGCACCAGTTCGGTCAGTTTCTCGGTGCGGTCGATCGTGTACGCCCTCGGGTAGCCGACCGCCATGGCCAGGCCACACAGGTCCGTGCGGCCGCTCGGGGTCGCGCCGCCACCCGCGGACGCCCTGGGCGTGCCGTCCAGCACGATGTGCACCAGGGGCAGGTCGGTGAGCATGCCGGCCGTGACGAGCGCGGCCAGGTTCGTCAGCAGGCTGTCCGGGTCGTCGACGACCAGCGTGGTGTTCCTGGCGTGCAGGGCGACACCGATGCCGATGGAGGACGCCAGCCCGGACGAGCCGTCCAGATAGAAGTGGTTCGGCCGGTCGGCCACCCGCCGTGCGGTCCGGCCGGTGATGCCGGCCGTGAACACGACCGGCTGGCCGTGGGCCGCCGCGGCGATCGCGCGGACCGCCGTGCCGATGTTCATGCCGACCGTCCCAGCGCGTCGGCGGGCACCAGCAGGGCTGCCGGCCGGAGCTGGTCGATCACGATCGCCCGCACCACGTCGACCTGGCGGGCCGGCTGTGCTGTCGGGTCCAGCGGCACGCTCTCGATGCCGAACTCGGTCAACACCTGCTCACTGAGCCGGACCATGGTCTGATTGCCGGCCGCGCGGCTGGCCGCCGTGTCGGCGTCGGTGTCGGCCGCCGACTCGGGGTCGAGCGCCACGATGAGCAGCATCGGCACCTCGTGCGGCGCCACGACCGACGCGATGACCTCGGCCGAGATGCCGGGGCCGGTGTTGCGCAGCAGAACCGCGGGGAAGCCGCCCGCCAGTGACACACCTGCCGCGATGCCGATCGCGTTGTCGTCCCTCGGCACCGTGAGCACGCCGACGGTGAGGTCGAGCGCTTCGTGCAGTCGGGACAGGGCCTCGCACTGTGCGCCGACGAACGGTGAGAAGCCGGCGGCGACGAGCTCCCGGCATAACTCCTCGACGGCGTGGACGTTCTGGATGAAGTAGGTCATGTCCCCTCCTGGTGGCCACCGGCGGCGGTGTGCGCCGCCCGATGGCCGGTCGCGCTGCGGTCCGGTCCGCGAACCGCGGCGCCGGCGACGACGTCATCGCGTTCGGCCGGCCGAGGACCCCCAAGGCCGTCCCGCTGTGTGGCGGCAGCGTTGTCCCGGTCGCTGGGCATCGCGGCCGCGCTGACGGTCGCAGGGTGCCGGCGGATCGTGTTCGACGCCATCTGCTACCTTCCGCTCGTTCCTCAGCCTGCTTCGGCCGGCAAACCGCGGAAAACCGCATATCCCGATCGAAGTCCACATGGATCGTCCGGCAGATGTTGGCCGGTCACCAGTGCCGTGCTCATCCGTGTGCGTGTCCCGGTCAGCACGCTCCGTATGACTTTTTCACCGGGTGCTCCCGTGTCCTGGTCGATCACGCGGCACGGTGGGGCAGTGAGTTGCCTCCGGTAACCTACGTTGAATTCATGAATCGCCCTTTTCGTATTCCAGGGCCTGGCTGACCTGGGGCGAGTCGCCGGTTGCGGCGTGAGGGGCGCACTGCGGAAATTTTCGCGTTGCCATCACGGGGGGTAGCAGGCAATTTACAGTTGGTGGCTATTTCGTACATGTCGAGTGAAATCCTCAGAATTGATCATTTGATTTGACATGATCGACAGCAAATGGAGTAGTGAGAAGACCGGCCGGGGTATGAAAAGAACACCCACCGCTGGTGAGAGTGGCACTGGCAACAGTGCACTCGGGAGTCGCATGATTGTTGCCATCACGAAGCCGACTCCTTATTCGGAGGCATTCAATGTCTGCTACCGCAACCGTCAACTCGTTCGTTCTCCTCACCAGCCTCGGCCTCGACGCCGTGAGGGTGAACAACGCTTATCGTGATGTTGAATTGGTGATCGACACATTCGACGTGTGGCAGAATTCCGAAATCTCGACGGAGGCTCCGGTCATGGGTTGCCTGTGTTTCCGCGACCCCGAGACCGAAGCGGTCGCGGCGTAGCGGTAGCCGCCGCTTGACCTGCCTCCGTGAATCGATCAGCAGGCTGGACCGGGATCCCGCACCCGGCGGCCTGCTGATCGCCTTTCCGGGGTCGGTCGGTGCGCGACCGGTAGGAGGTTGGCACGTGTTCTGGGCGTACTGGCTGGTACCGGCATGGCACGGTCGAAGAAGACTGTGGACGGCCGGTTGCAGCATGCTGAACCCGTCCAGCATGGGCGACGGAGCGTGATCGCCTTGCCCGAGTTGGACACGCGTTGGAGGGAATCCGGTTCCTGGGGAAGGACGGTCGAGTGACCGAGTTACAGCATGTGATCGCCACGCTGATCGCTGAGGGCGACAGCGTGGACCGCTTGGTGGCTGACATCGACGATGCGCAGTGGTCGCTGCCGACGCCCGCCCCTGGCTGGGCCGTGCGGCACCAGGTCGCCCACCTGTCCTTCATCTTCCGGCTGGCCACGGCGGCCGCCGCGGCTCCCGAGATGTTCAAGGCGATCGCCGCGAAGTCGGAGGGCAACTTCGACCGGGCGGTCAATGCCGCCCTGGCCGAGTACGAGAACGACACCTCGCAGGAGCTGTTGGCCCGTTGGCGGGCCGACCGGGCCAAGGGCGAACAGGCACTGAACGCCGTGCCGGCGACTTCGCTGGTGCCCTGGCTGGTGCGACCGATCCCGGCCGGCGTGTTGGCGGCCGCCGGCATGATGGAACTGGTAGCGCACGGTCAGGACATCGCGGACGCCCTCGGTAGGACCAGGGAGTGGACCGACCGGATCAAGTACGTGGTCGGTTTCGCCGTCCAGGTGTGGGACTTCGGCTACCTGGCCCGTGGCCTGAAGACGCCGGACGTGCAGTTCGGGTTCGAGCTGACCGCACCGTCCGGTGCGATCTGGCGGTTCGGTCCCGAGGACGCAGCACAGCGCATCACCGGCTCGGCGGTTGACTTCTGTCTGCTGGCTACTCGCAGGCGCCACCGGGCCGACGTCGACCTGGTGGCCGTCGGCGCCGACGCCGACCACTGGCTGGACATCGCCCAGGCCTATCGAGGTGGCGTGGGTGCCGGTCGGTCGCCCGGCCAGTTCCGCGGCGAAGCCCAGGGCCTGGTCGCCTGACACGGATTTTACGCAGCTCAGCGGCTGTGCCACGGCACTGTTAAGATCCACTCGATGGCCCAGCCGCTTCGATCAGTGACCGCCCGATCACGAATAGATAATCCACCATAAGACGGACACAAGGCGCGACTTGCCGTAAAGTCCCGAATGTCTGTCGCGCACACTACGGTCGGAACTGACGTCGCCGCAGTATAGGTGTCGATTCCGGCAAAGCTAGGCAGTAGATGGCCTAAGTCCGACTCTTCATTTGCGCTAAAGTGTCTTCACAAACTCGGGTTGGTGTTTGTGGCGACAGGTTAGACGGCCAGAAACCCGGCAACATCAGTCCACTATGGATTGTGCAGGCGCTCGGGATGGTGACGATGGCGGTGATTCGGTGGTAGCCGGGGGGAGGCGCCTGGGGTGATCAAGGTCATGATCGCGGAGGACGTGCACATGGTCCGCGGGGCGCTCGTGGCGCTGCTGCGGCTGGAGTCCGACATCGAGGTCGTTGCCGAAGTCGCAGGCGGGAACGAGATCATGCCGGCAGCCCGTGCCACTCACCCCGACGTCGCGGTCATCGACATTGACCTGCCCGGCAAGGACGGCCTGACGGCAGCCTCCGAACTGCATGAACATATGCCGGAGTGCCGCACGCTCATTCTGACCAGCCTCGGCAGGCCGGGCACGCTGCGCAGGGCGCTGGCGGCCAAGGTCGGTGGCTTCCTGCTCAAGGACGCCCCGCCGGACAAGCTGGCCAGCGCCATTCGCGAGGTGTCCGTCGGCCGCAGGGTGGTGGACAGCGATCTCGCCCTGGCCGCGTGGGACAGCGCGGACTGCCCGCTGACCGGCCGCGAGGTCGAGGTGTTGCGGATGGCGGCCGACGGAGCGAACGCGGTGGACATCGCGGCCCGGCTGTACCTGTCCGCGGGCACCGTGCGGAACTACCTGACGACGGCGGTCACCAAGCTCAACGCACGCAACCGGGTGGACGCGATCCGGATCGCGAAGGAAGCAGGCTGGCTGTAGCGCCGCCGCCGCGCATCGCCGGATCGACAGGCCAAGACCGGCCGGGCTGCTTCGCCGGGCCCGGATCCGCGGGGCTTAGATCGGCAGGTTGACCCGCAGTTGGAACCGGCCGGCCGGCACCTCACCGCAGTCGAGTTCGCCGCCCAGTTTGGCCACCCGTTCGGACAGGTTGCGGATACCGCTGCTGGGTGCGCCGACCAGGGCGCCGTCCAGCGCGGTGCCATCCACCTCGCCGTCCACGTGGACGCCGTCGTTGACGATGGCCAGTGACACCCGGTCGGTCTCCTGGCGCATGACGATGTCGCAGTGCCGTGCCCTGCTGTGCCGCAGGACGTTGGTGACACCCTCGCGCAGCACGACGGCCAGCACCGTGCGCACGCGGATCGGCAGTTCGTCGTAGTCCAGGTCCATGCGTACGACGACGTCGGCGGCGGTCAGCACGGATTGTGCGGAGTGCGACTCCTTGTCGAAGGACAGTTCCCGGTAGCCACTGGCCACCGAGCGGACGTCGGCCAGTGCCTGGCGGGCCAGGCTGAGGATCTCGGTCAGTTCTTCGGCGGCCTGGGCCGGATACGCATCCAGCAGCCGATTCGTCAATTCACACTTCAAGGTGATCGCCGAGACGCTCAGGCCGAGCAGGTCGTGCAGGTCGCGCGCGAAGCGCAGGCGTTCTTCGGCGACGGCCATACTGGCGAGCTGTTTGCGGGTGGTGTCCAGCTCGGCGATCAGTTTCGTCAACGACGTCAGTCCGAACGCGATGAGGCCGGTGATCACCACGGACGCCGCGTTGAACGTGATGTCGACCGAGTCGCCGGTGGAGATCACGTGTGACCAGATGACGGACCCGACGGAGCCGAGGAACACCACCCAGCCGGCCACCGGCGGCAGCACCAGCAGCGCGTTGCCGCCCAGCCAGCCGGGCAGGCTGACCCAGTTGGTGCCCTGTTGCAGCAGCGGCAGGAAGATCAGGCAGCCCTGGACGAACAGCAGGGCATAGCCCTGCGGGGTCCGCAGTCGGGTGGTGGACCGGCCGAAGTACGCCAGCTGCAGGGCCAGCAGGGCGGCCAGGTAGCCGATGCCGGCCGCGTCCGTCCAGAAGTCGTTGTCCAGCATCACCAGGTGGATCATGGCCAGCGCCGCGATGCCGGAGAACACGATGTTGACCATCAGCATCATGGCCTTGGCGTTGAGCGGCAGCGTGCTGCGTGTCTCGGCGGGCGAGTGCCGGTCGGCAGGCCGGTCACCCGGTGTCCGTGGCTGATCGGCAGCGGGGGCCGGCAGCGGCACCTGGGCGTGCAGACGGAAGCGGTTGTCGTGCTGCACCTCGGTCACGACGGTGCCACCCAGTTTCGCCACCCGTTCGGACAGGTTGCGGATACCGCTGCCCGAGTCCGGATCGCGAGTGCTCGGCGGATCGACCACACCGTCGTTGAGGATGTCCAGCGACGCGGTGCGACCCGCCTGCCGGATGACGATGTCGCAGTGTTCGGCCTTGCTGTGCCGGAGCACGTTGGTGACGCCCTCGCGCAGCACCATGCCCAGCATTGTGCGGATGTGCGCCGGCAGGTCGGTGTACTCCAGTTCCATGTGCACGTCGACATCGGACGCCTTGAGCACCGACTCGGCCGACTTGGCCTCCTGGTTGAGGGACAGCTCCCGGTAGCCGCTGGCCGCGGACCGGACATCGGCCAGCGCGCGCCGGGCGATGTCCAGGATCTCGGTTAACTCCTGTTTGGCCCGTTCCGGGTACTTGGCCATCAGGCGGTGGGTGAGTTCACCCTTCAGTGTGATGGCGGAGAGGCTCAACCCGAGCAGGTCGTGCAGATCGCGGGCGAACCGCAGCCGTTCCTCGGCGACCGCCATCTGGGCCATCTCGCCCCGGGCGTCGTGCAACTCGTCGACCAGACTTGCCAGCCTCGTCAACAGATACACGATCAGACCGAAGAACACGGCATTCAGTACGCCGTACGCCACGGTGATCGTCGACTCGTGCAGCGCCACCCGGATCCACCAGATGCTGGCCATGATCGCGGCGAAGCTGGTCCACGCCGCGGCGGGCGGCAGCGCCAGCAGCACGCAGCCGGCCAGGAACGGCGGCAGGCTGATCCAGCTGAACCCGTACTCCACCAGGGGGATGTATGCCAGGCAGGCCAACAGGCCGAGCAGCGGGTAGCTGCGTCGGGAATGCAGATCGGCGCCGGGGCGACTGAAGTGGAACAGCTGGATCGCCAGCAGGCCGCCCATCAACAGTGCGGCCACAATGGTCCGCACCACGTCCGGCTCCGATTGGTACACCTCAAGCAGCGCGACGAGACCACTGGCGCAGAAGACAACGGTGAGGGTGGCGCGAGCGAGGTTCCAAGCGACTTCGGGCTTCTGGTCGCCGCCGGGCACATCGCCGGGTTCCTCGTCGGCGTGTCCCGTCGGTGAGGAGCGAGTTGCTCCAGAGGACCGACTCATGTGGCTTCCCCCTTGCCACCCGGGTGATCGGACCACATGCATTGGACCGATGAGTTACGCTACCAGGCAAGTTGGTCAGCCGACGAGGAATTCACCAATACCTACCTCGGACGGCCAGTCGAGTCGCAGCGCACTGTTGGTCGCATCACCGGGATCCACGGCGGGCGCGCATGCTGCCAAACCCATCGCGTTGGCAACCAGGCACAGGGTCTGTTGCAGCGCGCCGACGTGCGTGAGCGCGAGGGAGTAGCCGATTCCGCCGTACATCCAGGAAGTTCGGGCCACGCGGGCGGTTAACGTGATGAGAACCGGAGGTTGCAGGGATGTTCGCGCGGCCACCCGTGCGCCGTCCAGCAACTCGTCCAACTCCGCCTGCGAGTCGTTGACGAGTGTCAGGACGTGCTCTCGCGGGTCGTAGTGGTAGGTCGCCCTCGGCACGTCGGCGCACTTGTGGGCACTGACGTACAACTCAAGCTCGTAGAGTCCGTAAACACTGAGGTAGGGCCGGTCGGAGATGTCGTAGCGGACGTCCGTGCCGGTCGAACCGGTTGCCACCGAGCGGATCCTGGCCGCCCGGAACAGTAGCTCGCCAAGGCTTTGCGCGGACAGCGCGCGGTCACTGAGGTCGTCGCACAGCTTCGCGTTCTCCAGCACGTGGGTCAGCGGTGGATCGGCGACCAGCAGGTCCTCCATCCTGGGCCGGAACAGGGCCAGCCGCTTGCCCGACCGCACCGGCTTCACCAGTTCCGGACTCGGCATCCGGTCGGCGAGTGGAAAGACGGCGCCGGTCTGGCCGCCGTAGCGGCCCATCCTGCTCCGCGTGTGGAACAGCAGATCGTGGTGCGACCACCGCAGCAGCACGGGATCGCTGTCCTCGGCGAAGAGTGCCTCGCCGCTTGGTGCGCGCACGTCGCCGACCAGCACGATTCCGGTACCGGCCAGGTACTCCACTATGTCGGCCACCACGCTCGGCTCCGCCCGTAGTTGTGCGGCCACCACGCGGACCGACGTCGACCCGCTCAGTGCGGTCACCACGTGCACGGCGAGATCCCGGTGCAGGACAACGTGATACTGAGCCAGTGGGGATTCCACCAACAGGTCACCGTTGTAGGGCCGAATAGCCGCGAAGCGGGAGAGCCGGACCGGTTGATCCTGGCTGACGGCGGGCAGCAGCAGTGTGGCGTTGCGGGCGATCGGCACCGCGGACAGCAGCGGACTGTCGCCGTCGCCGAGGCTCAGCGACCGCACCACGGAACCACTGAGCAGATCGAGCACCTGCCACAGTTCCGCCCACTCGTGCCGGTTGTCCGGCGTGCCGTCGCCGCCGGTTCTGCCATCGGCCCGACCGCCGGACACCACGTTCTCCAGCGAGATCGGCCCCAAACTCATACGGCGCAACGACGCGAGTACCACGTCGTCAGCGCCGTCGATGCCGATCTCGCCCCACTTGGTGACGATGACGATCCGGTTCCGCTCCGGCCCGTCCTCGACGAGCACGTCCTCGCGGAGTGACCACAGGTGGGTCAGTGCGGCGCTGGCGCCCGATTCCTTGGACACCATCAAACTCCTAGCGGTATTGCTCTGCTTCACAGGAACATGGGATGTGGGTTGAGGTCTTCGTAGCTGGTCGGTGCCGACTGTCGACCGAGCCGCACGGGGACGTCGTACAGTCGACCGGGAGCCAGCCGGGACCAGAAGTGCCGCATGCCAGGCACGATGACCTTCACGACGGGCAACTCGATGTCCGGCCGGGTCTGGTCGAGCACGAGCAGTTCCATTCCGCGTGCCTCCAGCCGTTGCCGGATCAGGCCGACCTCGGCACCGATGTCGCCGCAGACGACAGGGTGGTAGTCGCTGGGGCGCAGCGGCTCGCGGGTCGGGTCGGGCAGCAGGTAGGGCTGGTTGGCCACGGTCGCCTGCCGCCACCAGCGCGTCGCATCCGGGTCGTCGCACGCGAGGTCCCGGCCGGTACCCGGGTCGACTACGGCCGGCATCAACTGGTTCAGCTCGGTGAGCGCGCGGCGCAACGCGATCGCGGGGTCGAGGTGTGCCCCGAACCCGAACATCACGTCCTCGGTCTCGCTGTCGGTGCGCCGCGACACGGCCACCATCGTGGGTACACCGAGATCCGACGTGACGTCGAGAACCCAGACGTCCCGGCGCAGTCCGGCATAGACAGTGCGGAGTTCGGCGATCCACGGATCCGCGAAGGCGGACAGGTCGACGGCGCTCACGCGGCTGCGGTTGTACCACCAGATCGCCACGGCGTCCCGCTCGACGACCTCGAAAAGTCCTTGGAGGACGGCATCTTCCAGGCTGCTGCCGGCCGCGTTGCCGTTGGAGTCGGCGACCAGGGCGACCTGGCCGGGCACTGTCGGCGCACCAAAGTAGAGCAGGCCGGTGGGCAGCAGCCGGTGCCGCCGCTGGGTGAACGACCAGACCGGGGTCCAGTCCGCGATCGTGTTGTCCGTGAACGGTTCGCCGACGAACTGGAAAGGCGAATGTTCGGCATTCCACGCCATGCGGGTCCGGTACTGCCGCTCGTCGAACAGCTGGCAGGCATTGGGATGGATGGCGAGTTCACCGAGCGAGCGCAGGCTGCCGCGGATTCGTTCCTCATCACCGTGGAACGACCCGGAGTACCGTTCCGCTGCCTCGCAGAGCGCGCCCACCTCGGCTTGCAGTGCCGTGGTTCCCTTGCCGCCGTTGGAGTTGCGCAGCACGGACCGCAAACCGGTCAGGCTGCGTGCCTTCGCGGCGATGTTGGCACCGGACCGGAACGAGTTGAAGAACGCGGGACCGTGGTCGTCCCGCCGGATCTCCTTGATGATGCCGGTCACCGGGCTGACCAGATGTTGGTAGCGGTCGCGGACCCGCTCGGCGGACAACGCCCGGTGGCCGCCGGCACTGTCGGCGATCCGGCAGTCCGGGCGCAGCACCACCGGCCTGCGGGCCTGTGCCCGGACCAGGTCCGGGTCGCCGCACACCGGGCACTGCGGTCGGTTCCGCAGCGCGTGGTGCCGGCCGGACAGGTCAAGACTGTCGAACGTCCACACGCTCTGCTGGTGTTCGTGCCGGTAGCCCGCCAACCACTTCACCGCTTCCAGCGCGATGAGATTCAACGCGGCCGAAGCCAGCGGCGGCACCGACGAGTCCGGGCAGCGCACGAGTTCGTCGTGGCCGAGGGCTTCCTGCGCGCACGACTCGGCATTGCGGTGTCGGGACAGCGGCTGCTCCAGACAGCTCCAGCAGCCCGCCGCCGTCGGCTGGAACACCGGGCCGACCCAGATGATCGTGCCGACCGGCTTGGCCAGCAGCCACGGCCTGCCGGTCAGCCGGTGGGCGGCGTCGACAGCGGCCAGGCGGGGATCGAGGTAGTCGGCACACAGCACGATCGACAGGTCGGCGGCACCGGTGACCACGTTCAGCCCGGCCATCCGCAGCACGGCGGACGAGCGGTCCACGTCGATGTCGCCGACGGTGACGACCCGCACCGTGCCGTTCGTGACGGACGACGCCGCGTCCACGGCGTCCATGCCGGCGCCGTCCCAGTAGGCGAGGGCGGCGTCGTCGGCGACCGGTCGGGTCGGCCGCAGCGCGAGCACACCGAGATCGGCCAGCCGGGCGAGCACGCCGGTGAGCTGGTCGTCGGCCAGGCCTGCCGGCGCGTCGGCCTGTAGCGCAGGCAGGTCCCGCGACCCGTCCAGCAGCGGTGCGACGGCCGACACGCCGGACCCGGCGAGCACGGTGAGGCCTCGTTCGCCGAACAGGTAGACCTTGTCGTCGCGCGCCACCTCGACCCTCAGGTGACGCCGGAAGCCGACCCTGG
>DASUJK010000389.1:0-2934 GCA_036279295.1 Pseudonocardiaceae bacterium
AGGGAGATAGTTCACCACGGTTGCAGTCTACCGTTTGCCGAATATTCAATCGACCTTTTGCGGATCATTGAGTCGACCTTTTGCGGAACTCCTATCTGCCCGTTTGCGGGTCGCCTCGCGGTCACGCCGACCGCCGCCCAATCGGCGTCGACGAGATCGTCCATCTTGCGCTCTTGCAGTTGCGTCATCCGCGCTGGCCTCTGGTTCGCCTGTATGTGTCGACGGCCGGCTGTCGCTCGGGGCGCCTTGGCTTCTCATCGTCCGTAGTACCAGTGCTTGCGCCAGTGCCTGCTTCGGAGATCAGCGGGAGGCGATTGACATCGAACGCGCCGACGTTGAAACCAACCATCACTTGATCGGCACCGGCATTCTTCGTGTGCTCCATGGTCGACCAGCCAGTCGTAGAGGCGAGCGTCCACCTCAGCGGCTCTTGGCGCGGACAGGACATCGGCGCGGGGGATGCGATGGATGGAGGCCGCACGGTTGTCCCACGGGAGGTCGTGCGCCGGCCAGCCGACCAGCGACGTGAAGAGCTCCGCCTCGGCCAGCCTGGCGCCGTCGGGCGCAGTGTCCACGGCGACGCCCGATCTGGATCAGCCGGCGCCCGTCGGCGATGGTGTTGCTGGACATCTCCCCGTCTACTCCAAAGAAGCGCTCAACCATTCACTGACCTCCTCCCTGCCCTCCGTGTTGCGCAGTTCACCTTGCCAGGGAGAACTGACAGCCGCCGACCGGGTTTCGTTCGCAGCCCTCTGAGCCGCGGACCCGAGGTCCACCTTCGCCACCTTCGTTCCCGGCCGAGCTCGACCGCGTCCTAGACCCGAGGCGAGACCACCTGCCCGGACTGAATCACCAATCAGGTCGACACCAGCGTCGATCCGCCCAGTTAGACGCACGTCGTGTGGGTGCGTCCAGCCCAGAATGACGCTGTCCCACCGGTGGTGCTGTTCCCGAAACTGATGCGGCTCCCCATGCATACGCGCTGGATCGGCTCGCTCAGACCGCGACGTCCTGTCGGCGCGACCTCGGGACCGACAATGACACGTCCGGTCAAACATAGAATGGTCGGGATCCGATATGGCCGATGACCCTCTGAATCTTGACGAACCCGGCGAGTGGGCCGGTCTCTGGTGGCTGCCGGAGGAGCCCGAGAATAAGTTCCCCGGCGTCCTGAGATATCTGCCTAACAGCAGGATCGAGCTGTCGCTCATCGGCGCATTCGAGAACCGCCTCATGACCCACACGTCATCGGGGGTCGTACTCGTCCACAGCGGGTCACGAACGTTCGACGTCATTCACGGCGCTGCAGAAAGACGCGAAATCACGCTGTTCGACTGCCATGCGAGCAACACCAGCAGAAGCATGGGCGCACGGGTGAAGACCCCCGACAAGCAGACCCTGGTCGCTTCCACTGCCCTCATCGGCGTCCACGTCAGCGACGAGGACGAAGCGCGGTTCGCCGCAGCCGAAGTCTCGGTCGAAGACCTCACGCTGTGGGCGTCATCCTCGATCTTCGAGGCAACGCTCGGGATGCCCGACGGTGTGCCGGACGGCAGCGGCACCATCTCGGTTAAGCCGATCGACTCCCAGTCCGTCACTGTCGATGGCACCCAGTTCGTGCTGGCGCATCTCCATACCCTTCCGTTCTTCGATCATCGGCGAAGCGGCACCACGGGCCGAGTTCGCGATACTGCGTTCGTCCGGATCGTCCCCGCCGAAGCCCTCTCGTTCCGCACCGCGTTGCAATCGGCGAGCCTGATCCAGGACCTGGTCGCCTTGGCGACCCACCGTGCTGCCGGGGTCATCTGGCTTCGTCTCGAACTGGTCCGTGACGAACAAGCACCCTCAGACGGGCGACCTCTGCTCCGGCGGAAGGTCGATGTCCTGTACTCGCCGCCCGTCTCCACAGAACGCGATGCGGACGCGGCCGATCCGCGGCGCGTGTTCTTCACTTGCGAGTCGCTTCCGTTCGAGCAGGTCGTTCCTCGCTGGGTGGGAGCCCATCAGCGTCTTCAGTCGGCCACGAACATGATCATGGGTCTCCGGTACGCGCCGGCCAGGTACATCGAAAGCAACCTTCTGACGGCCGTCGGCGCCGCGGAAGTGTTGCACCGACGTCTCAGCATCGACGAGGCCCCCATGCCGACGACCGAGTTCAAGCAGATGCGCGCCGCGATGCTGGAACACGTACCGGAACAGCACCAGGACAGGTTTCGGGGAGTTATTCGCAACGACCCCACCTTGAGAGACCGTCTCATTGCCTTAGCCAACCGGCCCGACGCGGAGGCCATATCGCTGCTCATGCCGAACCTGGAGCACTGGGCAGCGAGGACCGCTCGAGCACGCAACGACTTGGCCCATGAAGGGGAGACGCCGCGGCACTCCCTGGAGGAACTCGTAGTTATCGTCGAGGTGACCACGGCGGTCGTGATACTTAACCTGCTGCACGAGCTGGGGCTATCAGCCGAACGCCAACGTGAACTGGTAGGGGAGCACCCCCAGCTGTCCACAACAGCCGAAAGGGCCACGGAGCTTCTCGCTGGGCCACCAGCTGAGTCCTGAACCGGCTGTGGTGTCGACGGCTAATCGTCGAGCGAAGAGACGAGGTCGCGAAGCATGAAGGTGATGTCTCGTGCCGTGCCTGCCTTCGTGTGGTTCCGAAGCTCGGCACGGATTGCGTCCAGCAGAGTCCGACGATCCGCCAACTGCTCGACGGTGTCCTGGTAGCGAATCTCGGCCGTCACCGCGTACAGGGCCCGGTACAGGCGCGGGTGTTCCGCGTCCGGTTCTTGAGGCAGCGCCTCCTGAGCATCAGTCGCAGACACGAGGACGGTCAAGGCCAGTGCCTCCCCGGCCCAGTCCAGCCGACCGTGGCGTGACCATGCGCGCGCGATGTGAGTCATCCGGGCGGCGTAGTCGGATGTGAACGGGACC
>DASUJK010000390.1:0-2912 GCA_036279295.1 Pseudonocardiaceae bacterium
CCGATCGTGGTGCCAGCTCCGCTGATCAGCACCGTTTTGCCGGCGACATCGCCGAGGGCGGTGATGCCCCGGGCCGCGGTCTCGGTCGCCATCGGCAGCGCCGCCGCCTCGACCGCGCCCAGCCCGGCGGGGCGGGGGAACCAGACGGCCAGCACGGCCTGGTCCGCCGCGCCCGCCGACGGCCCGCTGTACATCGTCGGCCCGAACACGGGGTCGCCGAGCTGGACGCCGGTCACGCCGGGGCCGAGCGAGTCCACGGTGCCGGAGGCCTCCAGCCCGATGCCGCGCGGCAGCTCTCCGGTGTGCAGCCCGCCGCAGATGGCCCAGTCCGCGGGAGTCAGTCCGCAGGCCTGCACTGTGATCCGGACCTGGTTCGGGCCGGGCCGCGGCGGTGTCGTCTCCTCCAGTCGCAGCACGTCGGCCGGGTCACCGTAGGAGTGGAAGCGAAGCGCGCGCATGCGCGGAGCATGGCACGGTGGGCCGGGCGACGCGCGATCACATCACCGGTCGGCGGTCGGCTCCTCCACTGCTTCCCTCTGGTGGCGGTAGAACTCGGCGTGGTCGGGTGCCAGGGGAGTGTTGCCCAGGATCAGGTCGGCCGACTTCTCCGCGATCATCATGACCGGCGCGTAGATGTTGCCGTTGGTGACGTACCGCATCACCGACGCGTCCACCACCCGCAGCCCGTCCAGCCCACGCACCCGCATGGTGTCCGGGTCGACAACGGACATGTCGTCGACACCCATCCGGCACGTGCACGACGGGTGCAGCGCCGTCTCGCCGTCCCTGCGCACCCAGTCCAGGACCTGCTCGTCGGTGGCCACCGTAGGCCCCGGTGACAGCTCACCACCGTTGAACTCGGCCATCGCGGGCTGGTTCAGGATGTTCCTGGCCACGCCGACCGCTTCGACCCACTCCCGCTTGTCCTGTTCGGTGGACAGATAGTTGAACCGCAGCGCGGGATGCACCGCGGGATCGGTCGACGTGATCTTCACCGACCCGCGCGCGTCGGAGTACATCGGTCCGATGTGGACCTGATAGCCGTGCCCACCCGCCGGTGCCGACCCGTCGTAGCGGATCGCGATCGGCAGGAAGTGGAACATCAGATTGGGATACGCCACATCGGCATTCCCGCGCACGAACCCGCCACCCTCGAAGTGGTTCGTCGCGCCCGGCCCGCTGCGCAGGAACAGCCACCGCGCCCCGATGAACGGCCGTCGCCACAGCTTCAGCGCTGGCGCCATCGACACCGGCTGCTTGCACGCGTACTGGATGTACACCTCAAGGTGGTCCTGCAGGTTCTTGCCGACACCGGGCAGGTCGGCCACCACGTCCACGCCCAGCACACCCAGTTCGGCCGCGTTGCCGACACCGGACAGCTGCAACAGCTGCGGAGAGTTGATCGCGCCACCGCACAGCACGACCTCGCCGGCCAGTTGCCGCCGCGTCGAACCCGAGTGGCGGTACTCCACGCCGACCGCCCGGGTGCCGTCGAACAGGATCTTCGTGACCATCGCCCTGGTCCGCACGGTCAGGTTGGGCCTGCTCATGGCGGGCCGCAGGTAGGCGCGGGCGGCGGACAGACGCCTGCCCTGGTGCACGTTGCGGTCGAACGGCGCGAAACCCTCCTGGCGGAAGCCGTTCACGTCGTCGGTCAGCGGATAGCCCGCTTCCTGCGCCGCCGCGAAGAACGCGCCGAACAGCGGGTTGGTCGCCGGTCCGCGCTCCAGCACCAGCGGCCCGGTGCCACCCCGGAAGTCGCCGCCTGCCAGGCAGTTCTCCATCTTCTTGAAGTACGGCAGGCAGTGCGCGTAGTCCCAGTTCGCCATGCCGGGGTCGGCGGCCCACCGTTCGTAGTCCAACGGGTTGCCGCGCTGGAAGATCATCCCGTTGATGCTGCTCGACCCGCCGAGCACCTTGCCGCGAGCGTGGTAGATCCGCCGACCACCCATCCGCGGTTCGGGCTCCGACTCGTACTTCCAGTCGTAGTACTTGCTGCCGATGGGAAAGGTCAGCGCGGCCGGCATGTGGATGAACACGTCCCACGGATAGTCCGGGCGGCCCGCCTCCAGCACCAGGACCCGCGTGCTCCGGTCGGCGGACAGGCGGTCGGCCAGCGCGCTGCCGGCCGAACCGCCGCCGATGATCACGAAGTCGTAGGTCATACGGCCTCTTCGGTCAGCGCCGGCTGCTTGGCCGCCCAGGTGCGCCGCCGCACCCACAGCATGATGCCGCCGACGAGCGCGATGACGGCCGTGAACACCACGGCGCCCCACTGGAAGTACCAGTGGTCGCTGCCGTAGACGGCGGCCCTCGGCCACGCCAGGTTGATGGTCATGCCCAGCCCGTAGAGCACCGCGAACGCGTTCACCACGATGCCCCAGCGGCCCAGCGAGAAGTACTTGCCGTGGTCGGGCCTCGGCCAGTTGCCGCGCAGCCGCCGCAGCAGCAGCGGCCCGGTCACCATCAGGTACGGGATGTAGAACAGGATGATCGCCACCGACGTGAGGATGAAGAACACCCGCTGGTTGCCGATGTTGACCAGCAGCAGCACGATCGTCAGCACGCCGGTGACCAGCGCCGGCACGATCGGCGTCTTCGACCTCGGTGACACCCGGCCCAGCGTCGCGGAGAACGGCAGCCGCTTGTCCCTGGCCATCGAGAAGATCATCCGGATGGCCGCAGTCTGCACGGCGAGGCAGCACACGGTGATGGCGATGGCGGCGCAGATCAGGAACGTGTCGCCGAGGCCGGTGCCCAGCGTGCTCTTCAGCAGGTAGGGCATGCCGGACGTGCCCAGTTCGCTGGCGTGCAGGTTGCCGACGGCCATCATGCCGATCAGCATCAGCAGACCACCGGCGACGAACGCGGCCGTGATCGCGCGGATGATGCCGCGTGGTGCGTGCTTGCGT
>DASUJK010000391.1:0-7718 GCA_036279295.1 Pseudonocardiaceae bacterium
AAGATCGCGCTGGTGATCTCCAAGCGGGTCGGCGGCACGTCCGGTCCGTTGTGGGGCACCGCGTTCCTGCGTGCCGCGGCCGCGGTGAAGGGCAAGGAGGAGGTGACCGGCGCCGACGCCGTGGCGATGCTGCGGGCCGCCGCCGAGGGAATCAAGATGCGCGGCAAGTCCGACGTCGGGGACAAGACACTGCTGGACGCTCTCGTCCCGATGACGGACGCGATCGCCGAGCGGTTGGACACGGGTACCGGTACGAGTGGCGCCGAGGTGGCCAAGGTCGCCGCCGACGCCGCCCGGACAGCGGCCGACGCGACCAGCCAGATGCAGGCCATGCGCGGCAGGGCGAGCTACACCGGCGAGCGCAGCATCGGCTCGCCGGACGCCGGTGCCGTCGCGATCGCCGTGATGGCTGAACGTGTCGCGGCCGAATGGCCTGCTGCCTAACAACTTCTTCGCACAGACCAGCACAGTGCACGCCTCAACGCCGAGACCAAGGAGCTCCCGTGAAGAAATTCGTCAACGATCCCAAAGACTTCGTCTCGGAAATGCTGGAGGGCCTTGCCCTCGCCAATCCGACGACACTGAAGTACGTGCCGGACTACAACCTCATCATGCGGGCCGACAGTCCCAACGAGAACAAGGTCTCCATCGTGCAGGGCTCCGGCTCCGGCCACGAGCCCGCGCACGTGATGACGGTGGGCCCGGGCATGCTGGACGCCGCCTGCCCCGGTGACGTGTTCGCCGCGCCGCCGACGGACTACGTCTACGAGACGGTCAAGTTGGTCGCGTCACCCAAGGGCGTGCTGCTGCTGGTGAACAACTACACCGGTGACCGGATGGCGTTCGAGATGGCGCAGGAGCTGGCCGAGGCCGAGGACATCACGGTCCGCACCCTGTTCATCAACGACGACGTCGCCGTGCAGGACTCCACCTACACGGTCGGCCGGCGCGGTGTGGCTGGCAACTTCTTCGTGATGAAGGCCGTCGGCGCGGCCGCCGAGCGGGGTGCCGACCTGGACGAGGTGTACCGGATCGGCGAGAAGGTGAACAGCGTGACCCGGACGATGGGCATGGCGCTCACCGCGTGCACGCCGCCCGCCAAGGGTTCGCCGCTGTTCGACCTGCCCGACGACGAGGTCGAGATGGGCGTCGGCATCCACGGTGAGCCGGGCCGGCGCCGGGCGAAGTTGGTGCCCGCCAACGACATCGTGGACGAGCTGCTGTCGTCGGTCGCCGACGACCTGCCGTTCGTGTCCGGCGACAAGGTCGCACTGATGATCAACGGACTGGGTGGCACCCCGATCAGCGAGCTGTACATCCTGTACGGGCGCGCGCACAAGCAGCTGGCCGAGCGGGGCATCGAGGTCAAGCGCAGCTACGTCGGCGAGTACTGCACGTCGCTGGACATGGCAGGCGCTTCGCTCACCATGGTCCGGCTGGACGACGAGATCGACGGCCTGCTCGGCGACCCGGCCGAGATCGCGATCCGGGTGTTCTGACCACCTGTTCGACCCGAAAACCGGTGTACTGCCGCGGCAGTACACCGGTTTTCGGTTGGTCCTTGACACCTGGAGCCGGTCGGACGTGACGGTCAGCTCGACCACCGGGGTGCCGAACACGTCCAGCGGCCGGGTCAGCGGCGGGCCGGTGAACGTGAGCACGTCGGCTCGGCTCTCCAGTTCGGTGTTGTCCTGGCTGCCGCCGCTGTTGGCCATCACCCGGCCGCCGACCGACGGCGTGGGGTCGGCCGGGTCGTAGCGGAATGTGGTCGCCGCGTCGGACGGCTCGTCGGCCAATCCGCCGTCCGGGGCCAGATACCAGGTCGTCACCGTGGTGTCGGTGGGCGGCCAGGCCGGCAGGTCCTCCCCCCGGCCAGCGCCCGCGAACCAGACCCGAACCGGCTGCCGTCGATCCTCGGCGGCAGCACCGCCCGCGCCCGCTGGCTCGCGCTGTTCCTGGACGGCATGACGGCCGGCGCGCCCGGCCGTCAGACCTGAGAATCCGCTGATAGGCCGCTGTGGACTTCCGGCAACGGGTGTAGTTCGGCGTCAGGTGAGCGTTAAGGGAGTAGAGACTCACACCGAGCCTGGAGGGATGAGGGCCATGACCGCAGCATTCGCAGCCAACCGCCCCAGGTCGCTGCCCACGCCGCCGACCGGCTGGCCGATCGGTTCCTACGATACCTACGAGCAGGCCCAGCGCGCCGTGGACTACTTGGCGGACAACAACTTCCCGGTGCACGACGTGACGATCGTCGGTGTCCAGCCGATGCTCGTGGAGCGCGTCGAGTCGCGGCTCACGTGGGGCAAGGTGCTCAGCCGGGGTGCCGTCAGCGGAGCCTGGTTCGGTTTGTTCGTCGGCCTGCTGCTGAGCATCTTCACGGCGGGCTTCGGGCTGGAACCGCTGCTGCTCGGCCTGGTGATCGGCGTCGTCTTCGGACTCGCGTCGGCCGCTGCCGGGTACGCCGCCACTCGCGGGCAGCGTGACTTCACGTCACACAGCCAACTGGTCGCCCAGCGCTACGACGTGTTGTGCCTGCCGCGCAACGCCGAACTGGCACGGCAACTGCTCGCCGAACTGGCCACCAAGACCGACACGCTGTAACTACCAGTTCCCCTTGTGTTCCGGGACAAGGAACATGAGGGGCAACGCGGCGATCAGCAGCGCGGCGAACACCAGGAACACGTGCGCCTCGGCGATACCGGGGTCGGCGCTGCGCCCGACAACGGCGGTGGTGACCGACACGGCCGCGATCGCACCGGACTGCCGGAACATGCCGCGCAGCCCGGCGATCGCGGCCACCTGGTCGGGTGCCAGTTGCAGGCTCGCGTTGTTCGACGCGGGCACGACCAGGCCCATGGCGCAGCCGGTGATGCCGGCCGCGATCGCCAACCACAGGTACGGCGACAGGTGTGGGCCGATCGACATCATGACCAGTCCACCGACCAGCATGAAGAATCCGACGATCATCGGCATCCGGTAGCCGGTGCGGCGCAGTGCCATGACCGCGAGGCCCGCGATGGAGATCATGCCGATGCCCCGCGCGGTGAGCAGTGTGCCGGCGCCGAGCGGATCGATGTGGAACCGGTCCTCAGCGTAGAGCGGGACCAGGGCGGCGAACCCGAGTGCGGCGGCACCGTAGATCACGTTGATCAGATTCATCACGCCGAACCCACGGCCGCGCAGCAGCTGGTACGGCACGAATGGTGACGGGTGCCGCTTCGCGTGCCGGGCGAACTGCACGCCCGCGGCGACCGCGACCGCCTCGGAGAGCAGGAAGACAGGGCTGTAGAACGTGACGGCACCGGTGCCCAGATAGGTGATTCCGAACATTCCGGCCAGAATCAGCAACCCGAGCAGGCCGATACCGCGCAGATCGATGCGGCTGCTGATCCGCCGCTCGCCGCTGGACGGGATGAACTTGGCGGCCAGCAGAATCAGCACGATGCCGATCGGCACATTGACCAGGAAGATGCCGCGCCACGACCAGACGGCGACGAGTACGCCGCCGATGATCGGCCCGACGATGCCGCCGATCGGGAAAATGCTGGTGAACATACCCAGCGCACGGTCCCGGTCCCGACCGAAATGGTCGGCCACGATGCCGGTCGCGCACGGCATGAACGCGCCACCACCCAGCGCCTGTACCGCACGCAATGCCACGAGCAGGTAGATGTTGCCGGCCAGGCCGCAGCACAGCGAGGCGATGGTGAACACGGCCGCGGAGATCAGGTATACCTTCTTGCGGCCGAACATGTCGCTGATCTTGCCGGCCATCGGCATGGCGAGTACCTGGCCGAGGGCGTAGATCGTGATCGTCCAGCCGCTCCACGTGATCGGCGCGTGCAGTTCCCGTTGAATGGCAGGGAGGGCGGTCGACACAATGGTCTGGTCGACCGAACTCATGAACAGACCCATGGACACGATGGCGAAGATCAGTTTGCGTCGGGCGAGCGGTTCCCCCGCGTCCACCGGAACCGACGCCACCGGTTCGGCGGACACCGCTCCCCCGCCCAAGGCCAGGGCCGTGCCTTTCTCCAGCTTGTCCACAACCGGTATATTAATTGCTTGCCGGCAAGCAAGCAACGTCAGTGAGGTGTGATGGACGTCGAACTTGTGGGGCGCCTGCGTGGGGTGATCGGCAAACTCGCCAGGAAGCTCAACGACACCTCCACCGGCGAGGGCCTGACGCCGACCCAGTACTCGGTGCTCGGGCTGATCCGGAAACGTGGACCGCTCGGGCTGGCCGAGCTCACCGACCTGGAGGGCCTGAACCCGACGATGGTGTCCAGGATCGTGCGCAGGCTGGACGACGACGGGCTGATCCGGCGACTGCCCGACCCGAGCGACCTGCGGGCCGTACGGGTGGAGATCACGCCGGCAGGCGAACTGGTGCACGGACGCATCCTCACGCTGCGCACGTCGGCCCTGGCCGGCTGGCTCGAACTGCTGCCTGCCGACACGATGGCCACCCTGCTGGGTGCCGTGCCGGCCATGGAGGCGCTGGCCGAGACGGTCAAATCACCACCCAAACATGCTGATCAGGGGTAGAGCGTGACGATGCCGGTGATCGAGTTGGCGAGACCGACCGCGTGCGCGGCCAGCTCGATCGTGTCACCCGACGCGCTGCCACCTGACGCGCTGCCGCCCACCACCAGCCGGTCCCCCGCGAACGACGGCGTCATCAGCCGGTAGTCGAACGACGCGACCCGCCGATCCGGCACGAACCGCCGTGGGATCTCCAGCAGCAGCAAGGCCAGCAGCGGCCCGTGCACGACAAGGCCTGGAAAGCCCTCGACACCGGTCACGTACGGCTCGTCGTAGTGGATGCGGTGCGTGTTGTAGGTCAGCGCGCTGAAGCGGAACAGCATGGCCGGGTCCGGTGTGATCTCGAAGCGCCAGTCGGTTTCCGGAGCGGCCTCGGCGGGCGGTCGGACCACCGCTCGGGCCTGACCCGCGCCCTGCGACCGGTAGACCACGTCCTGTTCCTCGGTGACGGCGATCCCGCCCGACTCGACGCGGTAGTCGTGCCGGACGGTGACGAACGCCATGTCGCCGCTGCGTCCGTGTTTCACCGTGACGCGGTCCAGTGTGGACATACGCGTGATCGGCTCGTCGACCGGCAGCGATGCGTGCACCCGGATCCGGCCGCCCGCGATCATCCTGCGGCGCTCCGGGATGGGTGGCAGGAAATGACCATCGGCCGGGTGGCCGTCCTCGCCGAGCTCGGACTGCCGGGGATGGTCGAGGAAGCCGAGCCAGTGCCACAGCGGCGGCAGCGGCCCAACCGGCGCCGGCAGGTCCAACAACGCGGCCAGCGCACCGACCGGCCAGGACGTGATCCGGTCGGAGGTCGATGTCGGCGGCGGCGCCCAGCCGGCCACCGCGGTCGCGAGATCCGTGGTCACCACGCCAGTATCACCCGAGCACCCGCACGACGCCGACCGCCGTATCGGACACGTCGAACGGCCTGGTCGCAGTCGGTCGCGTTGGTGGGCGCCAGGATCTGCGTGAAGCTGCTCGCGGTGGCCGTCCTGCCCAGTGCCGGGTTCGCCGACGCCGTCGTCGGGCCATAGACCTCGAACTCGCTGACCTGACCGGCTGGCCAGCCGGTGTTGGCGGTGAAGTTGAGCCGGACGAACCCGGTGTTGGTGGCGCCGAAGTTGATCGTGACGGTGTTCGCGTTGCCGTCGAACGAGTAGCCGGTCGTGCGGGAACGCGTTGTTGTCGACTCCCAATAGGAGGCCTGGTTGCCGTCGTTCGCGTTGCCGGGAGCCAGATTCGGGGTGGCGGCCGATGCGGTCGGTGTCAGTCCGACCACCGGTAGGGCCAGTGCCACCAACCCCGCCAACGCGGCGGTGAGTAATCATTTCCTTGTCATGGCGAACTTCCGGTCGGGTTGTCTATGCGGAAGCTGCAAAGCCCAATATAAATTAAGACTTATCCCTGCAAGTTTCTTGCGTCAATTTATCGTTCTATTACAGGCATGCTAGCGCCCGCCGAACGCCTTGGAAACCCTTGACGGTTCCCAGCACCCCGGGTGCACACAAAACAGCCCGCGGCGATGGCCGAGGGCTGTGGTGGGAAGCGAAGTGCTAGGCGAGACCTCGGGTCAGCTTGATCAGGCGGTCCAGCACGGCGCCGCCGCTGGCCCGCAGGCCGTTGTGCTCGTACTCGTTGGTCAGCCACGGCCGCATGGTCGGGATCCGCCGCGCGGTCTCCATGGACAGCGCGCTGTCCACGTAGGCGTCCTCGGCATAGATCGCGGCCGCGCACGGTACATCGCACTCCCGCAGCCGGGCCTCGTCGTAGAGGCGGGGCCACTCGTGTTTGACCAGCAGTTCGGTGGCGTCGGCCAGCGGCGCCAGATCGCTGTAGTCGGTGAGCATCCACGGGAAGAGGTGCTCACCAGTGAACAGGGTCGGGTCGTCGGCGAACTCCTGCGGCCGCATCCGGTCGGCCGACCAATTGGTGACGGCGCCGTCGGCGTAGCAGGCCTCGTGCACCGCCACGTACAGCGGATTGCGGCCGGAGAACGGCATCGCGGCCGCGACGTCCCTGGCGAACACACCCGACAGCGGGTCGCGCTCCAGCAGGTAGTGCATGTGCTCGGCACCGTCGCTCATGCCCAGCTTGTTGCCGATCTGGCGGAACCGGCGGGACGTGAGCACGTCGCCGACCGGCAACCGGATCTGGCCGGCGTCGGCCAGCTCGACGATCCGCCGGACCCGGTCCCTGTCCCCCGGATAGCGCAGGTAGAAGCGGCGGTTGCGCTCCAGCATGGTGGCGAACGTGGCCCGGTAGACGTCGTCGGGATGGTGGCCCAGGGGCGGCACACCACCGGTGAAGAACGCCTCCCGCAGGCCCTCGGGCGCGATCGACAGGTAGGTCATCGCGCAGAACCCCCCGAACGACTGGCCAAGCACACTCCACTTGTCGACGCCCAGCTCGTTGCGGATCCACTCGGCGTCGCGCACGATCGAGTCGGCACGGAAGTGCTTGAGATAGTCGGCCTGCTGCTGGGCGGTCATGTCGGGCAGCGTCTCGACCGGCGTGGACCGGCCGGTGCCACGCTGGTCGAGCATGATCACCCGGAACTCCTGCAGCGCACGCCCCAGCCAGCCCGGGTTCATCGGCACGCCGGTCGGACGTGGCGCCTCCGAACCCGGGCCGCCCTGCAGGAACACCAGGTAGGGCAGGTCGTCCCCGTACGGGTCGGCGACCTCGCGGGCGAACACGGTGATCCGCTGGCCGTCCGGCTTCGCGTGGTCCAGCGGAATCTGGAACTCGTGATCGGTCAGGACCAGCCCGGGAATCCGCACAGTCGTCGCCACGCCCGCGATCATGCCAGGCCCCTCACCAGGAACGCACGGCAAATTCAGCGCAGCTGGGCCAGGGTGTCGGCCAACGGCGTGAGCACTGCCGGGTCCAGCGGGGTCGGCAGCACGACGATCGCCAGGTCCAGGCCCTGCTCGCCGAGCGCGGCTGCCGTCTCGGCGGCCTTGCCGGGGCCGTCCGCGTCCAGCCGGACGTGGCTGGACAGGGTGATCTCGGCCGGGTCGCGGCCGACGTCGGCGCAGTGTGCGTGCAGCACGTCGCGCTTGTGGGCGAACTCGGCAGGCGTGCCACCTGCGAAGTTCCAGTGCTGGGCGAACCGGGCCGTGGTGCGCAGCGTGCGCTTCTCACCGCTGCCACCGATGCAGATCGGCGGGTGCGGC
>DASUJK010000392.1:0-3685 GCA_036279295.1 Pseudonocardiaceae bacterium
TCAAACGCGCCCGCCACAACAGTTATCGCGTGAAGAAGCCCGGTGAGCCAGCCAGCATCCGCCATGACCGACCGGCCACGGTCCGCCTGTACACGGTCAACCCCCGCGCAGCATGATCAAACTACGCTACGTGGCATTGGGGTCCGGGTGGGCCGCGGCCGGACACCGCGGGTGCAGATCGAGTTCGACAAGGACAACCCCTACCAGCGGGCCTACCGGGTCCGGGACGTGGAACCGATGGGCGACAAGGTCGACACCGCTGCCGAGCCGCAAGGCATGGAGGACTATTTCCGCACGGTGATGACCGCCGTGTACGACCTCGACGACCAGGAATCCCACTATCTCAAGGACGACCCTTACTGGCTCATCCGTTTCGTCTTCATGATGGGCACCCATTTCACCGCGATGCCGCCCTTCCACTTCCAGGCTGAACTCGATGGCACGTTGACGGACTCCTACCGGGCCCAACGGCGACCGGTGGCCATCTACTGCGAAGGGATCAAGTGGCTCAACTGGGCACTGGCCATGTTGGAAGGGCGTCGGACCCAGTTCCTGGGCATCGAGGTGCCGCCACTGCCATATCCAGTGCCGTCCGACCTCGCAGAAGGGTGCAACCAATGACCATCGTCACGGCCGACGTGCCGGTGACCGGCCTGGCCGACCTGACGAACGAGTCCAGGATGATCGCGACGCCGTGGAGTCGCATGGTGCGCGGTATCGGCCTTGGCCAATACCCCGTCGACTACGACCACCTGATGGCAGAACGGATCCGCGCGACATTCGACCGCCTGGCCACGAAGGTGCCGGACGCGGACGCCTATACGGCGTTCTCCGGGTTACTGGCGGACTTCATACTGAACGTGGCGGATCCGGGCGCCGGGCTTTCCCGGGCCGACATGGAGCGTGCGCTCGACCGGATGTGGGGTGCCTTACGGGCGGAGCGCAACCCGTACCATCGCCTCACCGCCGGCTGCATCCTGTTGGATGCCTTCGCCAAGCTGGACATCGATCGCGGTTTGCTGATCGACGGTGAGACGGACGTGCCGGCGGAGATCCTCGCAATACTGGATCAGATCGAACCGGATCGGATCCAGGACGAGAACCATGGTCGGCATGGTCACTACGAGCGGCTCGCCGCGTCGACAGCCGTCTTCCTGGCATTCGGCCAACTGGGCATCGAGGATCGACTGATCGGCGAACGTAACCACGTCGTGGCAGCGCTGCATCTGCTGGACAAGATCCCGGCGCCGTTCTTCCGAGGCCGGGGTGGATCGATGCTGCTGTCGGCGATCTGTGTGCTCGGGTACGAGAGGTTCATCTTCGACGGCGACCGGGATTACCTCCAGGAGACTCTGGACTACCTGGATCGCGCTGACGAGGTGAAAAACCCGCCGTCCTTTCCACAACCGATGTCGGACGACTTCCCGAAGATCTACCCGCTGCTCACGATGCTCAACGCCATCGCGATGTCCGGCCGAGCGCAATATCTCACCTATCGCCGGGACCGGTTGGCAGAGGCGCGGCAGTTGCTGACCGCCATCACTCCGGTGGAGCGGACCCACATGGGCCTGTACTACCTGGTGGCCCTGTACAACCTCGGCCGGTTGCGGGAACAGGTGCCGGATGTGGACGCGTTCGTGGACGACGTGGTGGGGCAATGGGGGCAGGTGGATCCAGGCTCGGACTTCTTTCTCAACGGGATCGCGTATCCCTACCTCATCGAGACAGCGATGGTCACCGGCCGCACGGACCTGATCACCGACACGATGCTGGACCGTCTGCTGGACTCGTTTCCTGACCTCGACCGAACCAGTGAAGGCCAGGCCAACCGGCCGTATCCGCTGAGCTACGTCGTGACCATGCTCGGCGAGATCGGCGTCGCGGACCGCCTTTTCGCGCCGCGGGCTCGTTATGGCGGCATGTCGCCGCTGAACTGGGCCATCGATCACCTGTCGGCGGACGCCGTCGGGGAAGGCAGTCGTCTCTACATGCTGGACCACGCCATGGTCAGCTACGCCCTCCGGCTTCGCGGCGCCAACCGCAAGGAGACGGAGTTGTTCAGGAAGTTT
Organism: Pseudonocardiaceae bacterium; assembly: GCA_036279295.1. Taxonomy (GTDB): domain Bacteria; phylum Actinomycetota; class Actinomycetes; order Mycobacteriales; family Pseudonocardiaceae; genus DATEPR01. The sequence goes on from DASUJK010000392.1 coordinate 2,070, forward strand.
CGGTTCCGGCTGGCCTGATCCCCGGGCCGCGGCCGAGGTCGCCCAGGTGGGCGGATGGCGACCGTGGTGACGTCCGTTCCTCGGTTCGATCGCTGCCGATGGCGGTCAGCGGGCGCGGGGCGGTCAGCCACTGGTCGCGGACCTGTTCGTGGTCGCCGAGGGCGGGGGTGCGGGTCAGCCGTGGTGGGCACAGGCCGGGTCAGCAGGCTGCTCAAGGTCGGTGGCCAAGTGCGGCGCCGCCCTATGGTGGGCGTCGAGATGACTGGTCGTCGCGTGTGGACCCGGATGTAGGTGGTGGGCAGCGCGGCACGGATCCGACCCACAGCACGTCGTAGTGCGAGCGGGACGCGGGACGGTGCTGGCGGGTCCGCAGCAGCGCATCCTCGGGTGCGCTGGCTCCTCGCGTGAGCGTGGCGCCACAGCGCGGTGGCCAGGGTGGGGGAGACCGGTTGCCAGCGGTGGGTGCCGGTTCGATGGTGAATGCCGTGACCAGCGAGCCCACCGCATCGGTCGAGGATCGTCGGGCGGGCGACCACCGGCGTTCGACCGGATCGCTTACCGGCGGCGCATCGTGGTCGAACGATGCTTTCAGCGGCTCAAGCAGTACCGCGATCGCCACTCGCTATGACAGGCTCTCCCTGCTGGTGCTTCCCGGCGCGTTGTTTCTGGTGGTCACTGTGGCAGGCGGGCGGCTCGGGAACCGCGCGGCCCTGGACGGGGCGCGGCCGCGCGACGGGATCGCCGCGCTGACGGCCCGGGTGGCGCGGTCAGCCGGCGGGTATGCAGATCGTGCTGCTGGTCGTCATGCTGCTCGGCGCGGCCCGGTGGGACTGGCGGTGCAAGGCCTCGCCGGTGTCACGAGGTCGATGTGGCTGGCAGGGAGATCACCGCAATCGTCCGCGAGGGCGATGACAGCCGAGAGGGGTGTTGGAGATCGGCGAGTCAGCGGAAGTGCATGGCGACCCGGTCAAGCAGTGGGCACTGACCGAGCGTGCGCCACTGGACGAGGAGGCGCACATCCACGTCGGCATGCTCGCGGGCGGCTACTACGTGAACCGCACGGGACTCGGCAGGCGGAACTTCCCCGACAAGGAGGCCGCATGGACCGGGATCAAGAACCTGATGCGGCAACACAGCGGGACATGGGTTGCCGACGCCCGGACCCGCTGGTTCTGGGCTGTGGGTGGTGTCCGATCAGCGTGCCGACCGGACGCCACCCACGGTCCGATCACGGAATGATGCTCCAGGCGAACATCATCGCGTGGTCCTCGTGCATCAGGTTGTGGCAGTGCACGACATACGGTCCGGTGAAGTTACGGAACCCGCGATAGATCATCACGGACTCGCTCGGGTCGAGCGCGGTGAGGTCCTCCATCGAGACGTCATCGGGGTGGCCAGGGTCACCACCACCCGTGACATCCTTCCCGTTGCGCATCAGCACCCGGTGTTCTTCCATGTGCAGGTGGACCGGATGCACCCAGCCACCACCACCGTTACGGATCTCCCAAACGTTGAAACTGTCCTTCTTCGGAGTCGCGGGCGGCGTGTTACCAGCCGGGTTCGGCAGGCTGTTCAGAATGGTGAACGGATCGAACGGCTTACCGTTGATCAGCCAC
>DASUJK010000393.1:0-7225 GCA_036279295.1 Pseudonocardiaceae bacterium
ACCCCAGTCCTCCGCGGCCGCGTACACCGCTGTCGGGACGACGAGCGCCCGCAGGTACACGAACATCGGCCGCAGTGCGTGTTCCAGCGCCAGCGAGTGCCGGGCCGTGCCGCCGGTGGCCGCGATCAGTACCGGCTTGCCGACCAGCAGGTCGTTGTCCAGCGCGTCGAAGAACGACTTGAACAGGCCGCTGTAGGACGCCGTGAAGATGGGCGTGACCACGATCAGGCCGTCCGCCCGTCGGACCTCCTCGATCGCCTCGGCCAGCGCCGGGCTGGGGAACCCGGCGACGAGGTTGTTGGCGATGTCGACGGCGAAGTCACGCAGTTCGATGACTGTCAGCTCGGCGGTCCGGCCGTCCTCGACCAGCCGCGTGCGCACGGCCCTGGTCAGCCGGTCCGCGAGCAGGCGGGTCGATGACGGCTGGCTCAGGCCTGCCGAGACGACCACCAACCGCAGCGATTCCATCATTCCTCCGATCAAGCCGACGTGGTGGTGGGTATGCGCGCCGCGTGGGTCGGGCCGTCCGGCACATCGGCGGGCCGGTTGACCGCGAACTCCTTGCGCAGCACCGGAACGACCTCCTCGCCGAGCATGTCCAACTGCTCCAGCACCGTCTTCAGCGGCAGACCCGCGTGGTCCATCAGGAACAGCTGGCGCTGGTAGTCGCCGAACGACTCGCGGAACGTCAGCGTCTTGTCGATGACCTCCTGCGGGCTGCCGACGGTCAGCGGGGTCTGGTCGGTGAACTCCTCCAGCGACGGGCCGTGTCCGTAGACCGGCGCGTTGTCGAAGTAGGGCCGGAACTCACGCACCGCGTCCTGCGAGTTGCGTCGCATGAACACCTGACCACCGAGGCCGACGTAGGCCTGCGCGGCCGTGCCGTGGCCGTAGTGCTCGTACCGTTCCCGGTACAGGTTGATCAGCCGCTGGAAGTGCTCCGTCGGCCAGAAGATGTGGTTCGCGAAGAACCCGTCGCCGTAGTACGCGGCCTGTTCCGCGATCTCCGGGCTGCGGATGGAGCCGTGCCACACGAACGGCGGCACACCATCGAGCGGCCGGGGTGTGGCTGTGAAGCCCTGCAACGGAGTGCGCAGCTTACCGGCCCAGTCGACCACGTCCTTGCGCCACAACTCGTGCAGCAGCGCGTAGTTCTCGATGGCCAGCGGGATGCCGTCCCGGATGTCCTTGCCGAACCACGGGTACACCGGACCGGTGTTGCCCCGCCCGAGCATGAGGTCCACCCGACCGTCCGCGAGGTGTTGCAGCATCGCGAAGTCCTCGGCGATCTTCACCGGGTCGTTGGTGGTGATCAGCGTCGTGGCGGTGGACAGGATGATCCGCTCGGTGCGTGCGGCGACGTAGCCGAGCATCGTCGTCGGCGACGAGGGCACGAACGGCGGGTTGTGGTGCTCGCCGGTGGCGAACACGTCCAGGCCGACCTCCTCCGCCTTCAGTGCGATCGCGACCATGGCCTTGATGCGCTCGTGTTCGCTCGGCGTCCGCCCGGTGGTCGGGTCGGGCGTGACGTCGCCGACCGTGAAGATCCCGAACTGCATGGTGCTCACCGTGCTCCCAGGTAGTTGCGTATTCAACTATCTCGCCCAACGACGTGACGGGCCCTGCTATTCCGCCAGGGTCTTGGCGAAGAAGACACGGTGAAAGCCCTGCTCGGCGGCGAACGCCAGCAGTCGGGCGCCGACGCCGGTGCCCCGCACGGCGGGGCTGACCGCGATGTTGTTCAGCAGCAGATGGTCGGGCTCCACCGTGAGCACCAGCACGCCGATCAGCGCGCCATCCGCCTCGGCCACCCACACGCTGCCGGCGTCGATCCTGGCCGCGTAGTCGTCGTCCATCGGTGCCGGCCGCATGCCCATCCTGGCGACGTAGTGCACGTAGGCGTCGTGCACGAGTGCCGACACCGTTGCCGCGTCAGCGGGACGCGCTGGCCGTATCTCCACGGGCCCAGTCTGGCTGACGCCGGGGCACGGCACACCACGCGACCACCGCACCGGCCGCGAACACCAGGCCGCCGACGACCACGCTCACGTGGTACGCGGCCAGTAGCCCGCCCGTGCCGCTGACCAGCGCGCCGAACACGGCCACGCCGATGGTGCTGCCCAACTGCCGGCTGGCGTTGAACGCGCCGGACGCCGTGCCGGCCTGCTCGTCCGGTGCGGCCTCGATGGCTGCCGCGGTGGCCGCCGGCATGGTGTATCCGGTGCCGAACCCGATCGCCAGCAGCGGCCACACCAACAGCGAGTACGGGGTGGTCGCCGTGCACACCGCCATGGCGACCAGGCCGAGCGCGCCGACGGACAAACCGGTCAGCATGATGCCCCGAGGGCCGTGCCGTGCGTTCTGCCGGCCCGCGATCGCCGACGCAAGGGACGTGATCGCCGGTAGCGGCAACAGCGCCAGCCCGGCCAGCAGCGGGGAGAAGTGCCGCACGTGCTGGAAGTACAGCGACAACAGGAACAACTGGCCGTAGAAGCCCACGTTGATCGCGGCACCGATCGCGATCGCACCGCTGAACTCCCGGCCCCGGAACAACGCGGGCGGCAGCATCGGATCGGGATGCCGGCGCTCGGCCAGCGCGAACGCCGAGCCACCGCCGACGGCCACCGCGAACGCCAACGACACCGGCGTACTGCCCCAACCCCGCGCGCCGCCCTCGATCAGGCCGAATGCCAGCGCGGCCACCGTGACCACCGCCAGCGCCTGGCCGAGCGGGTCCAGACCGGACCGCTGCCGGGGTGGTGGCGCCACCACATGCCGCAGCGTGAGCACCACCGCGACCACACCGATCGGCGCGTTCACGTAGAAGACCGCGGACCAGCCGACCAACGTGGTGAGCATGCCGCCGACCACCGGGCCGAGCCCGGCCGCGACACCGCCGAACCCACCCCACGTGCCGATCGCCCGGACCCGCCGCGCCCGGTCCGGATAGGACGCGTTGATCAGCGCCAGCGAGGTCGGCAGCACCAACGCGGCACCGACACCCTGCGCGACCCTGGCCACGTCCAGTTCGGCCAGCGTCCCGGCCAGGCCGCACCCCGCCGACGCGAGCGTGAACAGCGTCAACCCGGTCAGGAAGATCCGTCGCGCGCCCAACCGGTCGCCGAGTGAGCCGCCGGACAGCAGCAGACACGCGAACACCAACGTGTAGCCGTCCACGACCCACTGCAGGTCGCTGACCGAGGCGGACAGGTCGGCACCGATGGCCGGCAACGCGGTGTTGACCACGGTCGCATCCATCATGATCATGAAGAAGCCCAGGCAGAGGGCCACCAATGGCATGCGATCCACGGTAGGTGCGGCACGTTTCGGCGTCGGCCGAAACGACGTCACTCCTCGCTCGGTGACCCGTCCTCCGCCACCGTCGGCACCGCGCTGACCAGCAGTTCGGCCAACCGCTCGCGCGCGGTGGCCAACATCGATCCGTCGCCGAACGCAGGTCCGGGCACGGCTTCCACCGTGATCCGCTGCCCGTCCAGCCATGCCGCGTCGAAGCCGAGTTGCCACGAGTGCAGCAGCGTGCGGGCACCGTCACCGGACTTGTCGAACAGCGGGTCGCCGGCCAGTTGATGGCCGATCCACGCCAGGTGCACGCGGATCTGGTGCCGCCGACCGGTGATCGGCCGCACGACCAGCAGGGTGCGCTGCTCGTCCGCCCACACCGTTGCGAACGTCGTCACCGACGGATACGTCCGCACGTGCGTGAACGCCTCCGCCGTCGACCAGCGATGTGTCGCCGGGTCGTAGCTGATGGCACCGCGCTCGGCCGCGATCCGGACCCTGCTCTTTCGGCCGACCGACAGCGGCAGGTCGATGACACCGGTAGCCGGCAGGCCGGTGGTCGGCGTCACCGCGAGATAGGCCTTGGTCACCGTGCGGCGATTGAACTGTCGGGTCAGGTCACCGTGGAATCGCTGCTCCCGCGCGAACAACACGGCACCGGACGTCACCTTGTCGATACGGTGCGCGGGAAACAGCGGCTCGCCGGCCTCCGCGGCCATCCGGACGATGTCGGTCTCGTGCCGTTCGCCCATCACCGAGATCCCGGCCGGCTTGTCCAGCACCAGCGCGGCGTCGTCCTCGTAGAGCGAGTGCCGGATCGCCGCCCAGTCAGCCACCGGACGACACCCGCGCGGCCAGCGCTCGCAGCTCGTACAGGCTGATGCCGGCCGCGACGCCGACGTTCAGCGACTCGACACCGCCTGCCATCGGAATCCGCACCACGTGATCGGCCACGGCCAGTGCGGCTTCCCCGACCCCGTCGGTCTCGTTGCCGACGACCAGTGCCACCCTGCTGCCCCGCAACGGGGTCTCCGCCTGCACGACCGTGCCGCGTGAGCTGGTCGCGACGACCTCGAAACCCATTTCTCGCAACGCCTCCACGGCTTCGACCGGCGTCGGGTACCGATGGATGGCGGCCCGCAGCACGGCCGCCCTGGACGCGTCCAGCACCTTGCGGCTGGTCAGATCGGTGTCCGCGTCGGTGCACACGATGTCCGCGACACCCAGCGCGACAGCAGTGCGCACGATCGTGCCCAGGTTGCCCGGATCGCGCACCCCGGCCAGCACCAGCGCGAACTCACCGTAGTCCTCGCCACTCGCGGCCAGGTCGGCCACCGCGACCCACTCCACCGGCCGGGTCATCCGAAGCGCCTGGCGCAGCAGTGAACTCTTGGCCTGGAGGACCGGAACATCCTGGGCGGCAAGGGAACTCCGCAGCGCATTGACAGAATCGTCGGCACAGATGGCGAAGCGCAGCGTGGCGCCGGCTGCGACCGCCTGCGTGATGAGGGACGGACCTTCCAGCACGCATGCCGCGGCCTCGGCTCGGCCGGCGCGCGTCTCCAGCGTGCGGATCGTCGCCAGGTGGTCATCTTTGAGCGACGTGATCGTCGGGGTGGTCACGTCACAGACGGTAGCGCCCGCGTGAGTATCGGGCCGGGCTGGTGCCGAGCATCCGGCGAAAATGCCTGGTCAGGTGCGACTGGTCGTAGAAGCCGGCCGCCGACGCCACCTCGGCCGGTCGCATGCCGGACAGCAGCAGGTGCCTGGCCAGGTCGACCCGCCGACCGGTCAGGTACAGGTGCGGCGGGATCGCGAACTCACCGGTGAACGCCCGCACCAGATGCGTCGGGTGGGCGTGCAGCAGGCCGGCCGCCTCGTCCAGGGACATGCCCTCCCGTACCCGCGCGTCCAGCAGATCGCGCAGCTGCCTGGCCAGGCTCCGGTCCGGCAGCGACGGTGCCGACGGGCCGCCGCGCAAGTGGCGGCGCAACCGGTCCACGATCAGCGTGAGCCTGCTCTGCGCCTCCAGTTCGTCACCCGGCAGCGCCAACGCGGAGTGCAACTGGTCGATCCGGCCGCGCAGCGCCGCGTCACGCATGCCAGGGTGGTCGACCGCCGCGCCGACCAGCGAGCTGTCCAACACCGACTCGTCCAGATACAGCACACGTTTGCGGAACCCTGTCGGTGTTGCCGCTCTGCCGTCGTGCGGCACATGAGGTGGCAGCAGGGTGACCTGGGAACGCAGTGCGCCGTGCTCGTGCTGGTCAAGGTCGAACCGGACACTGCCGTCGTCCACGATCAGCAGCGTCCAGGTGTCGTGGGTGTGCACCGGGTAGGCGTGCTCGACGAAATGCGCGTGCAACACCTCGCTGATGCCGTGCACCGGCGGCCGCCATGCGGTGATCTCCTGCTGAGATACCACGTCAGGATCGTACAAGACCGGCCGCGCGCCGGGCGGCACGCTGGAGAGCGTGGAAACCCGGTTCGACACCAAGATCGCAGTGCTGCTGCGCGACGACATCCAGGGCTGGCAGCGGTTGAACGTGTGCGCCTTCCTGGTCAGTGGCCTGGCCGCCGCCGATCCCAGCCTGATCGGTGAGCCGTACGTGGACGCCGACGACACCCGTTACCTGCCGATGTTCCGCCAGCCCGTACTGGTCTTCCAGGGCAGCAAGGAGACAGTCACCGCTGCGCACTCCCGGGCGCTGGGCCGGGGCATGGCGATGGCGGTCTTCACCTCCGACCTGTTCACCACCGGCAACGATGCGGACAACCGAGCGGCCGTCCGCGCCGTGCCGACAGCAGAACTCGACCTGGTCGGGATCGCCGTGCACAGCGCCCGCAACGCGGTGGACAAGGTGCTCAAGGGCGCCCGCATGCACCCCTAGAAATCGTCCGGCGTGCCGAACAGGTGCCGCTGCGTGAACGGGCTGCGGAACGTGCCGTTCGGGTCCAGTTGGGTGGCCAGCGCGCGGAAGTCGTGCAGGCGCGGGTAGCGGGCGGCGACCCAGCCGCCACCGTGGAACAGCTTGCCCCAGTGCGGTCGGGCGCCGAACGGTGCCAGCCGTTCCTCGATCACCGGCAGCACTGCCTCGACCTCGGCCTGCCTCGGCTGCCACGTGAAGTGCAGCGCGACCCGGTCGCCGCCGTGACACGGGCTCAGCCACAGGTCGTCGCCTGCGATCGTGCGGATCTCGGACACGAACAGCAGCGGTGCGACCAGATCGGCGATCTCCCGGATGGCGCGCAGCGCGGCAACGGCGTCCCGTCGTGGCACGAAGAACTCGGTCTGCAACTCGTCGCCGGCGCTGGGTGTGAAGCCGAGCCGGAAGTGCGGAATCCGGTCGTACCACGGGCCCGGCACGCCCAGTTGCTCCGTGCAGTTGGCCGCCGACATCCCGGCGGAGCGCACCGGATGCCTCGGCCCGGTTGCCGCGGGCGCACCGTAGAAGTCGGCGCGGATGTCCTGCGGTCGACCGTCGGCCACGATGTTCTTCAGCCACACCTGGTCGACGGTGTCGTCGGCCCAGTTGGTGAACAGGCTGACGCTGTAGGCGGCGTCCTGGATCTCGTCGAAGCAGTCGAAGGCCGCGTCCCACGGCAGGTGGTCGAACACGCACTGCGCCACCTGGTACGAGGGCACCACGTCCAGGGTCAGCCGGGTGACGACACCGAGCGCACCGAGCCCGACGACCAGACCGGGGAACACGTCCGGATCGGCATCCTGGGTGTAGGTACGCAGTTCGCCGTCCGCCGTGACCAGTTCGATGCCGACCACCGCCGCGGCGAGATTCTGGTTGTGCTGCCCGGAACCGTGTGTCGCGGTGGCGACACTGCCGGCCACCGTGCAGTGCGGCAGCGAGGCCAGGTTGGCCAATGCGTAGCCCGCCGCGTCCAGTGGTCCGGCGAGGTCCCCGTACCG
>DASUJK010000394.1:0-3457 GCA_036279295.1 Pseudonocardiaceae bacterium
CGGCCTGATTGCCTGGGCCACCGTTCCATCGCGAAAGTCCGGCATCTCAGGCCCGCCGTGACCGGCCGCGCCAGGTGGTGCCTACTTGTACGACCAGACCCGCAGGTACTTCACCGCGATGGTCGCCGGCGAGGTGGCGGAGTTCACCTCGGGGCCGCCGATCAGGTTCCATGCCGCGTCCGACTTGGGTGTGACCGTGCTGGTGAGCAGGATGTTCAGCGCCGATCCGGTCACCTTGCTGCTGCTGTAGCTGGTGTACTCCTGGCCGTCGTAGTACACCGCGAAGGAGCCCTTGGTGTACACGATGTCAACCACGTGCCAGCCGGGCGTCAGGTTGGGGCCCTTGATGGGCAGCCGCGTCTGGTGGAAGGTGTCGGTTGACGCGACGAACACCGACGATTCATTTGGCCCGCTGTGCCAGGAAACGGTGTTCTTCCCGGTGACCGGGGCGGCCTCGACGGCGTCGAGTTCGCCGTCGACCGGCCAGGTCGCCTGGTTGGTCAGCCAGAAGGACGTCCAGTTGGCGATGGTGCTCGGCTTGCTGGGCAGCGCGGGGAAGTCAATGTCGGCCTCGATCACGCTGGCGGAGTAGGCGTTGGGGCTGATCATCGCCACGCAACTGCTTGGCTTGCCGGTCGTCGTCAGCGTGGCGTCGCCGCTGGAGTCGGTGGACACGGTGCCGGTCGGCTGGGAAATGCTGTCGCTTGAGCAGTAGGAAGAAGTCTTGTTCCAGGAAACCAACTGTGAACCTGAGTCGTTCAACACCAGGGAGCCGGCGTGGTCCGCGCCGACCATGGGGGTGTAGCTAGGAGAGCTCGGCCAGACGGCGTAGGCGATGCCGGCCACCGCCACAACCGCGACCACGGCCAAGATCGCAATATACCGTTTATCGAAACCGCGATTTCGCTGGTTGACGCGATGACCCGCGGTTCTGGAAATAGTCATTCTTAACCTATTCTCGCCGTTGGCTAATTGAGTGCTCTAAGAGCATTCGCAGAGTGCCTGCCACCCAACGGATAGGCCGTGACCTGGCGCCAAGCGAAAGACGGCTTACTCCACGCTCTGTTTGACTATCAGCCACAAACCCAAGAGAAGCCGTCGAGCCGTACAATACCACCTGTTTCACTCCAGGCCGAAATCACAGAGGTAATCCACAGGAAACGGCCCGGGTAGCGTCCCGTTAAACTCTCTGTGCGCGCATATGTTTCTTTTCATGAATCACACACGATCTAACAGGCGGATGCGTCTGCCTTGACGTCAGCGCACGGTGTAGGCCACCAGCTGCGGGCTGCCGCCGCTCCCCTTGGCCGACGTTTCCGGGCCGCCCGCCGGGACGAGGACCGCGTCGCCGGCGACCGCGATGGGGGAGTTGGTCGACGTCGGCAGCTTCCGCTGGTAGACGATCGCCCCGGTCGACCGGTTCAGCGCGACCAGCTCGCCGTTGTACAGCGTGGTGAACACCAGGTCGTTCGACACGGTAGCCGCGCCGAGTGGCAGGGTCGGCACCTTGGTGTCCCACTCCACCTTGCCGGTGTTCACGTTCAGCGCCTCGATCTCTCCGGTGGGCACGGCGCCGGTCCCCTGATTGCCGTTAACGGCGCTCAGCTTCGTGTACGTGACTGGCACGTCGATCGTGGCCAGGTACACCGACCCGTCCGCCATGGCCATGTTGGTGAGCACGCCGCCGAGCGGTCCCGGCTCCACCGTGTACGGCACCTTGATCGTCAGCTGGTGCGCGAGCAGCAGCGCGGAGTCGTTGTCGTGCCCGTTGTGCACGCCCACGGGCGTCTTCCATAGCAAGGACCCCGTCGAGGCGTTCATCGCGTAGACGATGCCCACCTTGCCGCCGGCGATGATCGCGGGCATGCCGCGCACGGTCGCCGCGATCGGTGAGGTCTGCAGGTCGTAGTCGTTGAAGTCGTTCGGCACGGCCTGGTAGTACCAGCGCAGCTTGCCCGTCGCAGCGGACAGGTTCACCTCGCTGTCGGTGTACAGCTGCCGCGACGGGTGGCTGATCGCCTTGCCGATCGACTGGTACGGGTTTCCCGTCCCGAAGGTCACCGACCCGTCGGTTCCCACGAGCGGCGTTTCCCACGCACCGCCGGAGCCCAGGCCGAGCGCCTGTACGCCGGGTGCCACGCCGCCGGCCACGGTGTTGAAGCGCCACAGCTCCCTGCCGCTTGCCGCGTCGAGCGCGAGGAGAACCCCGCCGCCCGGACCGGAGCCGTAGGCGCTGGCCAGGTACACCCGCCCGCCGGCCACGGCGGGCTGGATCTCGAACGAGCCCTGACCGCTGTTCAGCAGGCTCCCGTTGCTCCAGATGACCTTCCCGGTGGCCGCGTTCAGCGCGAAGACCGCGGTCGGCGTGTCACCGTAGACGACGCCGTTCGCCACGGCCACGCCGTCCGGCCCCGGCCCGGTCTTCTCCGGGACGTTCACCTGGTACTCCCACTTGAGCTTCCCCGTGGCGAGCGATATCGCGTACACGTTGGCGTACAGGTCCTGCATGTACACGACGCCGTTCGCCACGACCGGCGCCGCGGCGAACGAGCCGGCGTAGCTAATCCCGGTCGCGGCAGTGCCGGAAAGCTTGAACGTCCATGCCTCCTTCAGCGACGCCACGTTCGACGATGAGATCCGCGACCCCGCCGCGTCCCGCGTGTTGGCGAGGTCGCCGTTCGGTTCCGCCCACGACCCGGCCGGCTGGGCCGCGCCGGAGAACGCGCTCGTCGTCGGCGCCGGCTGCGCCGAACTGCACCCGGCGACGACACCGCCGCAGGCCAGGCTCGCCGCGGCGAGCGCGAGCGGCGCAATCCTGCGGTACCCGGCACGCTGTCCCATTAAGATCACCTTCTGCTCCCAAAGTCTCACCCTGAGCGAGACCGTCGCGACCGCGGTCTCATTAATCTGATATCAGAATGATAGATCTATGATTTCAGCATCGTCAATGCCTCGCGATGTTTGACGGGCGGACGACCGCCCCAGTACGGTCACAGCGTCAATCGACCGAAGGGACCGCCATGGCCGACCTTGCCGAGTTCGCAGCGCAGATCCTCACCGGCGGGATCGAGGTTGTTGACCTCACCTCGCCCCTGCACGCGAATACCCCGATCCTCCAGCTTCCGCCGCAGTGGGGCCAGACGCAGCCGTTCCAGCTCGAGGAGATCAGCCGCTACGACGACCGCGGCCCGGCCTGGTACTGGAACAACATCCACACCGGCGAGCACACCGGCACCCACCTGGACGCGCCGAACCACTGGGTGACCGGCAAGGACAAGGAAGACGTCGCCCAGATCCCGCCGCAGAAGCTCCTCGGCCCCGCCGTCGTCATCGACAAAGTGAAGGAGGCGACGGAAAACCCGGACTACCTCCTCGACGTCACCGACCTCGAAGACTGGCAGGCGCAGCACGGTCCGCTGCCGGACGGCGGCTGGCTGCTGTTCCGGACCGGCTGGTC
>DASUJK010000395.1:0-29629 GCA_036279295.1 Pseudonocardiaceae bacterium
CCGTACTTCCTGTTCGACGGTGTGCTGCCGCAGCGTGTGGTGACCCAGTCGCTGGCCTTCGCTGACCAGCATCCCGACCTGGACGTCCGAGTGGCCGGCTATCTCGGTGACTGCGACGGGTTGGCGGACCTCGTGGTGGAGCGGTATCACGAGGCCCTGCACGGCGACATCAGGATGAACTGCGACACCTGCGCCTACCGCGTGCTGCTGCCCGGTTTCGAGGACAAGCACGGCGCACCGCAGACACCACACCACCACCCCGACGATCCCGCCGGACATGCTCACACCCACGGACACGGTCATGCTGAGGTGCATGGTGAGTGAGCTGCACTACCTGGCCGGACTGGACCTCGCCGGTCGACGGGTGGTCGTGGTCGGCGGCGGCACGGTCGCGCAGCGCAGGCTGCCCAGGCTGGTGTCCTCCGGCGCGCGCGTCGAGGTGATCTCGCCACACGTGACCCCGGCTGTGCAGGCCATGGCCGACGCGGGCGAACTGGTCTGGCACGCCCGCGGCTACGCGCCCGGTGACCTGGCCGACGCCTGGTACGCCGTCACGTGCACCCAGGACGCCGACGTGAACCGGCAGGTGGCCGAGGATGCCGAGCGCACCAGGGTGTTCTGCGTGCGCTCGGACGCCGGTGCGCGGGGCAGCGCGGTCACGCCTGCTGTCGGTGAGCACGACGGCCTGTTGGTCGGCGTGCTCACCGGTGGGCAGCCCCGGCGGTCGGCGGCCGTGCGGGACGGCTTGTTGGACGCATTGCGCGAGGGGCGGGTCGACGACCAGCAGGAGGGCACGGCCGGTGTCGCGCTGGTCGGTGGCGGGCCTGGTGATCCCGAGTTGATCACCGTGCGCGGGCGGCGGTTGCTGGCCAGGGCGGACGTTGTCGTCGTGGACCGGTTGGCACCCCGTGAACTGCTGGACGAGCTGGCGCCGCACGTGGTCGTCGTGGACGCGGCGAAGATCCCGTATGGACGGGCGGCCAGCCAGGACGTGATCAACAGTACGCTGATCGAGCACGCAAAGGCGGGCCGGTTCGTGGTGCGGCTCAAGGGCGGCGACCCGTACGTGTTCGGCCGGGGCTTCGAGGAACTGCTCGCGTGCGCTGAGGCGGGTGTGCCGGTGACGATGGTGCCCGGTGTGACCAGCGCGTTCGCCGTGCCGGCCGTTGCCAACGTGCCGGTGACGCATCGCGGTGTGGCGCACGAGGTCGTCGTCGTGTCCGGACATGTCGCGCCGGACGACCCACGGTCGCTGGTGAACTGGCCTGCCCTCGCGGCGTTGCGCGGCACGCTGGTGCTGCTGATGGCGGTCGAGCGGATCGGTACGTTCGCGGCCGCTCTGTTGGCCGGTGGGCGTGCCGGGGACACCCCGGCCGCTGTGATCGCGGACGGGACGACGCGGACCCAGCGAGTGTTCAAGTCCACTCTGGACAAGTTGGCCGATGACGTTGTGGCACAACAGATCCGGCCACCGGCGATCATTGTGATCGGGCCGGTGGCCGGCCTATCTGCCGAAGGCAGATGATCTAGGCCAATCTTGGGCCCTAGACTGAACCACCCTGGTGGTCGCGTCGGGGCCTGCGGCCTCGGCTGTCGGACCGGAAGTCCGACGTGCGGTGCTCGGTCCTGCGCTCACCGGACCGGTACTCGCCGCCGCCGTTCGGGCGGCCACGGCGGGCGTAACCCGGCGCACCGGCGGCACGCGGGCGAGCCGGCCGGCGCCTCGGCTCGACGATCTCCGGCACCGGCTCGCCGCTGGGCGTGCGGGCACCGGTGATCCGGTTGAGTTCTGCGTCACCGGGGCGCACCTGGGTGCTGACCGGACGGACACCGGCCCGCGCGGTCAGGCCGAGCACGGCCCTGCGCTGGCTGTGCGTGACCAGAGTCACGACGGTGCCGGTCTCGCCGGCACGGGCGGTCCGACCGGCGCGGTGCAGGTAGTCCTTGGAGTCGGCTGGCGGGTCGACGTGCACGACGAGGCTGACGCCGTCCACGTGGATACCGCGCGCGGCGACATCGGTGGCGACGAGCACCGGGGTGCGGCCGTCCTTGAAGTCACCGAGGATGCGGGTCCGCGCACTCTGCGCCTTGCCGCCATGCAGCGCACCGGCCTGGACGCCGACCGAACGCAGCCGCTCGGCCAGCTTGTCCACGTGGTGCTTGGTGCGGACGAACATGATCGTGCGGCCGTCGCGGGCGGCCACCTCGGCCACCACGTTCGGCTTGTCCTGGGCGGAGACCACCAGCAGGTGGTGCTCCATCGTGGTGACGCTGGCCGTGGTCGGCGCCACCGAGTGCGTGATCGGGTTGTGCAGGTACTGGCGGACCAGGCTGTCCACGTCCCGGTCCAGCGTGGCGGAGAACAGCAGGCGCTGACCGTCCTGGCTGATCAGGTCGAGGATCTCGCGGACCTGCGGCATGAAGCCCATGTCGGCCATCTGGTCGGCCTCGTCCAGCGCCGTGATGGCCACGTCGTCCAGCACGCAGGTGCCCTGGCGGACGTGGTCGGACAGCCGGCCCGGGGTGGCGATGAGCAGGTCGACGCCGCGGCGCAGGCCGTCCACCTGGCGGCTGAACGAGGCACCGCCGACGACGATCCGGCACCACAGGCCGAGCGCGCGGGCGTACGGGGTCAGGGCGTCGGCGATCTGGGCGGCCAGCTCGCGGGTGGGCACCAGCACGAGAGCACGCGGGTGCTTGGGCCGGGCGCTGCCGGTCTCGGCCAGCCTGGCCAGCATCGGCAGGCCGAAGGCCAGTGTCTTGCCGGAGCCGGTGGCCGCGCGGCCGAGCACGTCCCGGCCGGCCAGCGTGTCGGGCAGGGTGGCGGCCTGGATGGCGAACGGGTGAGTCAGACCGGCCTCGGCCAGCGCGCGCAGCAGCGCGTCCGGCAGGCCGAGTTCGGCGAAGGAGGGCAGGGGGAGCGATTCGCTGGGCGTCGCCACCGGCTCGGTGGGCAGCTCCAGCGCTGAAGCCGGACGGGTGCCCTCCTGCGGACGGCGGGCACGGTGGGACGAACGAGCAAGGACAGCAGACAACGTGTTGGACCTCCGACAAGTGGCACGTCTCGGGGAGGCCCCGCGATTGTCCGCGGTGCTGATCACAAGGACGGGCCGGCGCAAGATCGCGCCATTTGGGAACTGGACTGGGGCATCGGCGCCAGCGGAGCATTGACAGGCTCGCTAGCCGGTCTCGGTGCCACGATCAAGTGTACCGGATGGCGCAGCCGCTTCGTCGCGCGCCGTATCGGCGCCGGGTAACGACTAGGTTGCCGCATGCCCCGGGTGGCCCTGTCCGGTGACAGTCGGTGGCCATTGTGTGTGGTTTTTCTCAGCAGTCTGGCGGATGGCGCCTGCCTCGTTGGCAGAGAAAGCTCTGACGCTTGGTTCCGACACAGTTATGTCCCGTGCGGCACCATGCCGCGGGAGGAGAGGTACCGCATGGCGGTGGACACCGACGCGGTCCGCATCATCAGCGCCGACCGGATCACGTGTGAGGACTCGGCGCTGTGGTCACAACTCGTCGCCGTGCACGCCAGAGTCGGCGGATCGGTAGAACGGACGTTACAACGCAGATTCGGTATCGGTACGTCAGAGTTACAGGCGTTGATCGCTCTGGCGCAGTCGCCTGATGGCGAACTGCGCATGCAGGAACTCAACGACGTCACATTTCTCAACCAGAGTTCGGTGAGCAGGCTGGTGGCCAGGCTGGAGCGGGCGGGCCTCGCCGAGCGCCGGTCCTGCGAGCAGGACCGGCGCGGGGTGTACACCGGCATCACCGACACCGGTGCCCGAGTGCTGCGTGCCGCTATGCCGGTGTACGAGGGATCGCTGCGGGAGAGCTTCGACCAGCTCGCGGTCGACCCGAAACTGCGCACACTGGTACACCGACTGCGCAGAGCAGAGATGCACGGCAACTGAAGTAAGGCCGCGTCAGTGCTCGCCGGGGTCAGGCCAAACCTGCCTCGGCGAGCAGCATGGCCGTCACCTCGTCCGGGTTCATGGCGTCGGCCGGCAGGCCCCGCGCTCCGAACCAGTTCGCGACATTGCGCACATCTCGTGCCAGGAACTCCGGGCCTGCCGGATTGGCGGTGAGATCCACCACCTGCGGCAGGTCGATCAACACCGGGCGCCCCTCCCAGACCAGGACGTTGTACGCGGACAGGTCGCCGTGGGCGAAACCTTCGCCGGCCAGTGTGGCCAGCACCACCAGCAGCTCGTTCCACAGCTGGCGCAGGTCGTCGCCGGTGGGCCGCAGCTCGGCCAGCCGAGGGGCGGCCGTGCCGTCCTCGGTGCCGACGAACTCCATCAGCAGTTCGGTGCCCTCACGCTGCACCGGGTAGGGCACCGGCACACCTGCTGCCCACAGCCGGCTCAGCGCGGCGAACTCGGCCACCGCCCACTGCTCGGCGATGAGGTTGCGACCGAACGACGACCGGTTGGCCATCGCCCGGTTCTCCCTGGACTTCCGCATCGAGCGGCCCTCCAGGTACTGCGAGTCCCGCCGGAACAGCTTGTGGTCGGCGGACCGGTAGCGCTTGGCCGCCAGAACGCAGGACGGGCCTTCCTCGACGGGTCCGATGCCCCGACGGATCAGGAACACGTCGGCCTCTTTGCCGGTTTTGAGCACACCGAGTTCGGTGTCCTCGGCGGCCAGGTCGGTGACGACCCAGGCCGGTCGTGGTTCCGGGCCGTGTTCTGCCACGTCCCAGGTGGACCACCGGTCGCCGTAGAGGGGCCGGTCGGCATAGCTCCGCGCGTCCTCACGCAGGCCGGCCTGGCGGTCCCGTTCGGCTTCGGTCAGCCTGCCCCGACGCTGTCGGCGCGGGCGCATGGTCTCGTACACGGACTGGTCTTCGAAATCGTGCTGACGCACTGTGGAGCGCTCCTTGTGGGGTGATCTGACCGCCCCACCAGCGCTACATCACCGGCCCGAGGCGGGTGGACGGGCGAGGACCGCGTCCATGACAGCGGGATTACTCATCACGGACACACCTCCTCATTCCGCCGGACCGGTCACCCCGGTCGAACACTTCGCAGAGCTTGCAGCACATGACAGCTCACCGCAACCGAATTAACTACAGCTCGGTGACCAGGTCGAACGTGGTCTCGCCGGTGCGTTCCGCGACCACGCCCGCTGCCTTCGCGATCCGCAGCACGGCGGTCATGCCGGTGGGCTCCCTGGGCGCCAGGGCCAGTGCTCTGGCCAGCTGGCCCTTCGTGGCCTTGTTGAAGTGGCTCACCGTGGTCCGCTGGCCGCCCCGCTCGCTCACCACCCGCACGGTGATGGCCTCGGGCAGCCGGGCCAGGTGGGCGTACGTGGTCGAGCGCAGGTCCACCACGAGTTCGTCCAGTTCACCCAGCAGGGGCTCCAGTGCCGGCCGCCACACCGCCTGCAACGGGCCGACGCCGGGCAGCGCGCTGCCACCGGACAGCCGGTAGGCCGGGATCGGGTCGGCGGCCCGCACGACGCCGAACAACGCGGACGCGACAGCCAGTCGGGTGCCCGCCTTGCGCTGCTGTGGCCTGGTCATGGCGCCGAAGCCGAGTGCGTCGTAGAGCACACCGGTGTAGCGGTGCAGTGCCGGCATGGTCGGCGCCCCGAACAGCACGGCGTTGCGGGCCACCTCGGCGTCCTGCCGGGGCGACAGCCCGAGCGCGGTGATGCTGGCCGGCACGTCGGCGGCCAACTCGACCAGCGCGTCGGTCAGCTTGCGGCGCACCGGGTTCAGATCGGGGAAGGACAGCAGATCCAGATCGAGGGGGGCGCCGTCGCCACCCTCGGCCTTGGTCTCCGACGGGGGGAGCAGCACGAGCACGGTGTCACAGCGTAGCCGCTGGTAGGTAACCCGGATGCGTGCCGGCACGCCGTGTGACTACGCTTTCCACACCGCACACCTGCCTTTCTGCTAGGAGCGACCAGCCGTGATCACCAGGATGTCGTCGCTGTTCCTGCGCACGCTGCGCGAGGATCCAGCCGACGCCGAAGTACCCAGCCACCGACTGCTTGTCCGCGCCGGTTACGTCCGTCGTGTCGCACCGGGTGGGTTCTCCTGGCTGCCGCTGGGCCTCCGTGTCCTGCGCAACATCGAGCGCGTGGTGCGCGAGGAGATGGACGCGATGGGCGCGCAGGAGATCCAGTTCCCCGCGCTGCTGCCCCGCGAGCCCTACGAGGCCACCAACCGGTGGACCGAGTACGGGCCCAACATCTTCCGGCTCAAGGACCGCAAAGGCGCGGACTACCTGCTCGGCCCCACCCACGAGGAGCTGTTCGCGCTCACCGTGAAGGGTGAGTACAACTCGTACAAGGACTACCCGGTCTCGCTGTACCAGATCCAGACCAAGTACCGGGACGAGGCGCGGCCCAGGGCCGGCATCCTGCGTGGCCGCGAGTTCCTGATGAAGGACTCGTACTCCTTCGACCTGGACGACGAGGGCCTGGTCCGGTCCTACCACGCACACCGCGACACCTACATCCGGATCTTCGACCGCCTCGGCCTGAAGTACGTCATCGTGTCCGCGATGTCCGGTGCCATGGGTGGTTCCGCGTCCGAGGAGTTCCTCGCCGAGGCGGAGACCGGTGAGGACACCTACGTCCGCAGCACGGGATCGGACTACGCGGCCAACGTCGAGGCCGTCATCACGCCAGCACCACCCGAGCAGTCCATTGCGGACAAGCCGGATGCCCAGGTGCACCACACACCCGGCACGCCGACGATCGCGTCGCTGGTCGACTTTCTGAACACGAAGACGGAACTGGGCCGCACGTTCACCGCTGCCGACACGCTGAAGAACGTGCTGCTCAAGATGCGTCAGCCCGGTGCCACGGAGTGGACGCTGCTGGCCGTCGGTCTGCCCGGCGACCGCGAGGTGGACATGAAGCGGCTGGAGGCGGCCCTCGAACCGGCCGAGGTGGCGCTGCTGGAGGACGCCGACTTCGCGGCGAACTCGTTCCTGGTCAAGGGTTACATCGGTCCCGGCGCGCTGACCGCGAACGGTGTGCGCTACCTCGTCGACCCCCGGATCGTGCGCGGCACGGCCTGGGTGACCGGTGCCGACAAGGCCGACCACCACGTGGTGGATCTGGTGTGCGGCAGGGACTTCACGCCGGACGGCACCATCGAGGCCGCCGAGGTGCGGGAGGGCGATCCCGCGCCGGACGGCAAGGGCACGCTGGTCGCCGCACGTGGCATCGAGATCGGCCACGTGTTCCAGTTGGGCCGCAAGTACGCCGACGTGTTCGGCCTGGACGCGCTCGGCCCGGACGGCAAGCCCATTCGGATCACCATGGGTTCCTATGGTGTCGGCGTGTCCCGGTTGGTCGCCGTGGTCGCCGAACAGAGCTACGACGAGTCCGGCCTCATCTGGCCCAGGGTGGTGTCGCCCTACGACATCCACGTGGTCATCGCCGGCAAGGACGAGACGGTGCGGGCCGGTGCCGAGAAGCTGGCGGCCGAC
Source organism: Pseudonocardiaceae bacterium (assembly GCA_036279295.1). GTDB lineage: Bacteria > Actinomycetota > Actinomycetes > Mycobacteriales > Pseudonocardiaceae > DATEPR01. Next base: position 7,455 of record DASUJK010000395.1, read on the forward strand.
CTGGACGGTGCCGGGTTGTCGGTGCTGCTGGACGACCGCACGTCCAGCCCCGGCGTGAAGTTCGCGGACGCCGAGCTGGTCGGCGTGCCCACGATCCTGGTGGTCGGGCGTGGCCTCGCGAACGGCGTGGTCGAGGTGAAGGACCGGGCCACGAACGAGCGCACCGAGGTACCGGTGGCCGACGTCGTCAACCACCTTGTCGCACTAGTGCGCGGGTAGCTGGCGCACGCTCGTCACGATGGTGTCCAGGTCGTGCTGGTCGACGTTCGTACTGAACGCGATCAGCACGACCGCCTGGTGTCGGGCTGGATTCGGCAGCGCGAACACGTCGACCAACCCGGCCGAGCCACAGCCCCGCGCGTGCGCGGTGACAAGTGAGCCGGTGATGCCGTCGTCGGTGACCGAGCGCGGGCTGTCCACGGTCGCCTGCCCGAACACGGCGTCGGCGACATGCTTCGCCGTGTCGGCCGCGGTGGCCGCCGTCGTGGCCAACTCCGGCACTGTGCCCGCACCCGAGCCCGTGCAGGCGTTGTTGGCCGGGCCGGCCAGCATCGTCATGGCGAGCTGCCACGTGCCGTCGTGCAGCTGCCTGCCCTGACCGATGTCGGACACCTGCCAGTCGGGCGGCACGTCGTAGGCGATCGTCCCGGTGTCGCCGACCACGGCATGCCAGCCGGGCACGCGGGCCGGCACCGACTGCCGATCGCTGGTCGGAGTCGCCGCGTGGTAGCTCCGGTCCACCAGGATCTGGGCCACGATGATGCTGGCCACCACGAGCACGAAAACGGCCGCCAGCAACGGTTTCCGGCTCCGTCGCCGACGTGCCGGGCGGACCGGGTCGACGGTGCGGGCCGGTGGGATCTCGTCGTCCGGCATGCCTGGCAGGGTAGGGGATCAGGGCAGGATCGCGGCCAGTACGCGTGCGGTGTCACCCAGGTCGGGTAGCACAGCGTGCGCGCCCGCGGCCACCAGCGCGTCGTGCGAGTAGCTGCCGGTCGCCACCCCGACCGCCCTGGCCTGGTGCGCGAGAGCTGCCCGCACGTCGTGCGGGGTGTCGCCGACCACGACCACGGCGAAGTCACCGTCGTGCCGGCCGCGGGTGCCGGCCAGCGCGTCGGCGACCAGGACCGACCGGTCATGGGATGATCCGCCGTACCCGCCGATGTCCAGGTCCAGGTACTCACTCAGGCCGAACGTGTCGACCTTGAACCCGGCGATCGGCCGCAGGTTCCCGGTGACCAGCGTCTGCACCACCTCCGGTCGCGCGGCCAGCTCCTTCAACACCTCGGGCACCCCGGGCAGCACGACGCCGACATCGGCCATCCGCTGCCGGTCGGCGTCGGCGATCCGCACCGCGGCGGCGTGCAGTTGGTCGATCAGCTCGTCTGTCGGTTCGACTCCGACATCGGCCAACAGGCGCATCGCGATCCAGCGATCGGTCCGGCCGCCGAACGGCGGGGTCTCGGCCGCGCTTGTGCCGGTCACCTCGAACAGCGCCTGTTGAAACCAGCTGCCACCCAGCCTGCGCAGGTCCAACAGGGTCAGGTCGATGTCCCACAACACGAGCGTGCGCACGTCGGCCTCCTGGCTCAGCTGGTCGGGTATGCCGTGGCGACGATGGACCGCAACTCGCTGTCGGTGGCCGGGGCCGGGCTCGCCGGTCCGCCCGCCACGTCGGCGTTGACCAGCAGCACGCCGTCATGATCCGCGAACTGGAGCACGAACACCAGTATCTCGCCCTGGCTGGCCAGGCACGGATCGACGTGCTGCGTCGCCGTCGCGCGCACCAGGGCGCCAGGTACGGGCTTGCCGGCCTTCGTCCTGCGCCGCACCGGTTGGGCGGCGCCGATCGTGATCTTGGGCAGTGTGTCGCCGGTCGCGTAGTACTGCATCGCCGCTGCCTGTGCGATGGCGATGGCGAGATCGCCGGGGTCGGCCCTTGGTGCCGAACCGCTGCCCAACACCCCGCGCAGCAGCCGTTCCACCGGCTTGCCGCAGGTGTACGCGGTCCGCTCGGCGCCCTGCGCGAGGTTCACCGGCCCGACGGTGCCGAGCCGCGGATTCACCGTCCACATGGTGGGCGGGATCTGGTAGGACAGCCCGCTGGCCGGGTTCGTCAGCGTCGACCAGCCGGGTTTCGGCGTCAGCGGGACGACGGGTGTCGAACTGGTGCTCGGCGGTGCCGAGATCCGGCTCGGTGCGTGCGCTGCCACCGCACTGCCGGACACCGTGTCGTCGCCGCCGGTCAGCACGATCGCCGCGGCCGCACCCAACAGCGTGACGGCCGACAACACCGCAGCCGCGAGCCAGGACGGCCGCCTGCTCTGCCGGGCATGCCGCGGCCCGCTGCTTCGCCGGCCGGAGCCACCGGGCTGCCGACCCGGTGCGCGGGAACTCACGGACCGACAGTATCCGGCCGGCGACCGGCCGTCAGCCGGCCAGGAAGCTCAACCGGACGTGGCGAACGGGGTTGTCGACGTTGGTGTCCACCAGACAGATCGACTGCCAGGTGCCCAGCGCCAGCCTGCCGCCGAGCACCGGGATGCTGGCGTAGGGCGGCAGCAGCGCCGGCAGCACGTGATCGCGGCCGTGGCCCGGCGAGCCGTGCCGGTGTCGCCACTGCCGACCGGGTGGCAGCAGTTCGCGCAGCACCGCGAGCAGGTCGTCGTCGCTGCCCGCGCCGGTCTCCAGCACGGCCAGTCCAGCGGTCGCGTGCGGCACCCAGACGTGCAGTAGACCGTCGCTGACCTGGGCGTCCGCCACGAACCGGACGCACGTGTCGGTCAGGTCGCGCACCACCTCGGCGCCACCCGTGCGGATCTCGATCTCCTGGCTGAGCATCACCTCACCGTAGGACGCCGATTCGCACGCCCGGACGCGGCAGTGGGTGTGACCCGGTCACGGTCACCCGTTACGGTGGTGAACTGTGTCGGAGCCCTATGACTACCGTGGCCAAGCGCCGTCCCAGGCCGGTCGGCCCCAGGGGTGGGCCGGCACGTCCAGGATGCCGACGCAAGCGCTTGGCGCTCCACCGCCCGACCTGCAGCCGAGCAGCGACTACCGGCCCTACGGCCAACCCGACCGGCCATCCGGCAACCGTGGCTCCGGTGGCTTCGGCAAGGACCGCTCCAAGCTGCTGGACTACGCGCTCAAGGGTCTCGGCCTGGTCGGCGTCGCCCTGGTTTCCGGCTTCCTGTGGTTTCTGATCCGTAACAATCCGGCTACGCCGGCGCGGGCGCAGACGAGCCCACCTGCCTCCCAGACCGGGCTGTACGCGTTCCAGGCCTACAACAACGCCAGCACCGTGACCGACTGCACGGACCACGCCTCGGACAAGGTCAAGAACTACCTGGCCGCACACCCGTGCGTGTCGCTGACCAGGTCACTGTTCACGGCGTCGGTGGCCGGGCAGAAGGTCGTCACGTCGGTCGCCGTGGTGCGGATGGACAGCGCGGCCTCGGCGGTGGCGCTGCGCAAGATCAGCGACGGCAACGGCACCGGCCACGTGCACGACCTGGTAGAGGACGGTGTGGTGATCCCGGGCGGACCACACTCGCTGCAGAACGCGGGCTACTTCTCGAAGGTCAAGGGTGCTCGACTGATCATCGTGATGACCGAGTACGTGGACGGCAACGCGGACACCAAGACCAACCTGGACGCCAACGACACCACGTTGCGCGGGGTCAGCTCGGACGCCGCGAAGCAGGGCCTCGGCGGCTCCGGCTGATCTATTGTCAGGCCGAGGCGCCGGGCATCGCGATCGACGCCGGTGACTGCCCGGCCAGCCTGCGCCACCTGGTCTGCCGCACGGCCGAGTCGACCAGCGCGGCCAGTGCCGCACTCCGCAGGTCCGGGTCGTCGGTGCGTTCCAGTACCGAGCGCCACCCCACCGTGGCATCCGACTCGGCGATCGCCATCGCCGTCAACGCTGACCGCTGATCGGTCACCGGTGAGGGCACCAGGTACGCGGGCTGGGCGGGCTGTGGCGTGATCTCCCCCGAGGTCAGCCGCTGTTCCGTACCGTCGCGCAGGTTCTGCACCGCGTTCATCGCGGCGACGATCTCGGTGGTCACCGACGCGTTCACGAACGCGCTCGCCGTGCCGTAGAGCCACAGCGCCGCGTTCTCGGCGGACAACGCGTGCTGCAGGGCGGCGGCCGTGTCACTGGCCAGTGGACCGTTGTCCGCCGACGGTGCGGTGGAGGCCACGGCGGTCGGCGGGGCCGCCGCGGTCGACGTGGTCCCGCTCAGTGTTGCCGAGCCGCCGGACTGGGCGGGGCTGGCCGATGTCGCCGACGTGACCGTGATCGGCGCGCTGTCCAAGGCCTCGGCCAGGCTCGCGCAACCGGCCGCGACAGAGCCGACCAGGCCGGTCCGGTAGCGCGGCAGCTTCGGCAGCAGCGCGGCCGCTTGTCGTTGTGCGGTAACCAGATCCTTGGTCAATTGAGCGGTCACGGTCGACTCGTCGGGCAGCTTCGGCTTCGGAGTGGCGCCGGCCGTGGTGGTCGGCGGCGCGCTGCCCGGCACGACGCCCGCGGCGCGGTTCACCTCGGCCCGCAGTGCTGCCGCCTGCTGCTGCCGGACCATCGCGATCACCGCCAGCGTGGCTCCGTTGTCGGCGAACGCCGCCGCTGCCGCCTTCGCGTCGGTCGCGTCCTTGGTGGCCGCGTTCAGCATGGGCTGCAACGGATCGGGTGGCGGTGGTGTCGGGGTGCTGGTGCACGCCGCGACCAGCGGTCCGGCCACGGCGACCAGCGCGCCCGCTCGTAGCAGCGTCCGCCTGCTCATCGCTCGCCCGCCGGAGCCCCCGTCAGCGCTGCGCACAGGCCCCTCCCTCGCCGGTGTCGGTGACCGTGCGTGTGCGGCAGACCGCGCGGTCGCAAGCCATCATCCTGCCAGGCGGCATCCGGCCGTCCCGGTCGGACGGCCGCTGGTCCTCTCCACCCTGCCGATTCCGGCTGACGCGATACGCTGGGCGACCACGGCCGGCGAATGCACGTCGGCCGTGGTCGGCGTGCATTCGGCCGACAGGAACGCCAGACAGGAGCGACAGTGCCCAGCGAGCAGCACGGCGGTACCCCGGCGGGTGCGCAAGACGCGCTCGCCGGTCGACTGCGGCCCGTGGTCGCGGACGCGGTCGCCGGGCTCGGCTTCGACCTGGACTCGCTCGACGTGCAGACGGCCGGTCGCCGCAAACTGCTCAAGGTCGTGGTGGACGCCGACGACGGGGTCGAACTCGACCTGCTGTCCGGCGTCAGCAGGGCCGTGTCGGCGACGCTGGACGAGCACGACGAGATCCTCGGTGGCCCGTACACCCTGGAGGTCACATCCCCAGGGGTGGACCGGCCGCTGACCAGGCCCCGGCACTGGCGGCGGGCGAAGCTGCGGCTGGTCCGCATCCGGCCGCACGACGGTGCCGAGTTCACCGCCCGCGTCGGCACCGCCGATGACAACGGCGTCGAGCTGCTGGTGGCCGGCAAGCTCCGCCGCGTGGAGTACCGCACCGTGGCCAGGGCCGCGGTGGAAGTGGAGTTCCGGCAGCCGCCGGCCGCCGAACTGCTGATGCTGGAACACGGCGGGCAGCAGGCGGAGAAGGACGCGAAGGAGGAGTCGAGGTGAACGTCGACATCGCCGCGCTGCGGGCGATCGAGCGCGACAAGGACATCCCCTTCGAGACGGTCATGGAAGCCATCGAGACGGCGCTGCTCACCGCGTACAAGCACACCGAGGGGCACCACCCGCACGCCAAGATCGACATCGACAGGAAGTCCGGTGTGGTGCGGGTGCTGGCCCAGGAGGTCGGCCCGGAGGGCGAGGTCACCGAGGAGTGGGACGACACCCCGGAGGGGTTCGGCCGGATCGCGGCGACCACCGCGCGGCAGGTGATCCTGCAGCGGTTGCGGGACGCCGAGCACGAGCGCACGTTCGGTGAGTTCTCCGCCAAGGAGGGCGAGCTGATCGCCGGTGTCGTGCAGCGGGACGCCAGGGCGAACCAGCGCGGCATGGTGGTCGTGCAGCTCGGTGACATCGAAGGTGTGCTGCCCCCCGGTGAGCAGGTGCCGGGCGAGCGCTACGACCACGGCACCCGGATCAAGTGCTACGTCGTCGGTGTGGCCCGTGGCTCACGTGGGACGCAGATCACGTTGTCCCGCACGCATCCCAACCTGGTGCGCAGGCTGTTCGCGTTGGAGGTGCCCGAGATCGCCGACGGCACCGTCGAGATTCCGGCCGTGGCACGGGAAGCGGGCCACCGGTCGAAGATCGCGGTGCGGTCCACCGTGTCGGGCGTGAACGCCAAGGGCGCGTGTATCGGGCCGATGGGTGCCCGGGTACGCAATGTGATGAGCGAGCTGACCGGCGAGAAGATCGACATCATCGACTTCGCCGACGATCCGGCCACGTTCGTCGGCAACGCGCTGTCGCCCGCCAAGGTGATCTCGGTCGAGGTGGTGGACGAGAAAGGCAAGGCCGCCCGGGTCGTCGTGCCGGACTTCCAGCTGTCGCTGGCCATCGGCAAGGAAGGCCAGAACGCGCGCCTCGCCGCCCGGCTGACCGGCTGGAAGATCGACATCCGCAGCGACTCGGCGCCCGTCGCCCAGCATGACGACCCGGCTACCCCTGGTCACGACGAGCCGGTGCCCGGTGTCGTCGGCGGGGAATCGTAGCCCAGTCGTTGCCTGCTCGTTGCTCGTTGCGCGTGATCCGGTTCGGTGTGCGGACTGCCAGGAGATAGACTGGACACGGTGCGACGTCATCGACAGGTCCCCGCGCGTCTCGGCCCCGTCCGAACATGCGTGGGTTGCCGTGTCGCGACGTTGTCCACCGAGTTGCTGCGTGTGGTGGTCGTGTCGGGCGCCGTGGTGCCCGATCCCGAGCGCCGGCGGCCCGGTCGTGGAGCCTGGCTCCACGCCCAACCGGACTGCCTGCGAACCGCGCACCGGCGCCGGGCGTTCGCCAGGGCGTTTCGACTGCCCGGCCCGCCGGACGTCGAGCCGGTTCGGGCACACCTCGCGGAGTTGCTCGGCGTGAGCGTCGACGTGGGAGCCTCCCACGTTCGGTAAGAGGCCAGGGAAGCAGGTCGACCCGTCATGAGTCAGCCGTGAAGCTGAAGCCATGAACGCGCGACGTTAGGACGAGGTCGACGGCCAGCCCGCCGACCTCATCAGATGAGGAGAGCAGTGGCAGGCAAGGCCCGCGTACACGAGCTCGCCAAGGAGCTCGGTGTCACGAGTAAGGATGTACTCGCCAAGCTCAAGGACCTTGGTGAGTTCGTAAAGTCGGCGTCGTCCACAGTGGAGGCGCCAGTAGCCCGCAGGTTGCGGGACTCATTCCCCAAGACCGAGAGCAACGGCCGGTCCGGCCGGTCCGGTGGCAGCCGCGAGTCGGCTCCCCGCCCGTCGTCGCCGGCACCGACCCAGGCTCCGGCACCCAAGCCGGCCGCGTCCGCTCCGGCGGCGCAGGCTCGTCCGGCCGGCCCGACCCCCGCGCCGGCCACGTCGCCGGCACGGCAGACCCCGATGCCCGGTGCCCGACCCGGTCCTCGGCCAGCTCCGGCGACACCGCCGGCAGCGCCCAGCCCGACGCCGGCTCCGGCCCGGCAGGAACGGCCCGCGGAGGCGACCCCGGTGGCCGCGTCGGCAGCACCGCCCGCACCGCAGCAGGCTCCCGAGCCCCAGGTGCGGCAGCAGCCGCCGAGGCAGGCTCCGGCCGCTCCGGCAGCCGGTCCGTCAGGCGGTGCCGTGGTGCCGCCGCGTCGGCAGGCACCCAAGCCCGGTCCGCGTACGCCGCGGCCCGGCAACAACCCGTTCGGCGTCGGCGGCGGTGCCGCTCCGACTCCGCCGGCACCGCGTGGGCCCCGGCCCGGCGGTGACCGTCCGCAGCGTCCTGGTGGCGACCGGCCGGCTCCCGGCCCGCGTGGCGACCGGCCCGCTCCTGGTGGCGGTGGCGGCAACCGGCCGAGTCCCGGCAACATGCCGCCTCGGCCCAACCCCGGCATGATGCCGCCGAGGCCGGCCAGGTCCGGTCCTGGTGGTGGCGGCGGTGGCCGTCCCGGTGGACCCGGTGGCGGCGGTGGCCGTCCTGGTGGCGGTGGCGGTCGTCCCGGTGGACCCGGTGGCGGCGGTGGCCGTCCTGGTGGTGGCGGCGGTGGATTCCGCGGCGGTCCCGGTGGTGGCGGCGGCGCGGGTGGCGGCGGTGGCTACCGCGGCGGCAGTGGCGGTGGCGGCGGTGCTCCGGCCGGTGGCGGTTACCGCCCCGGTGGCGGTGGCGGTCGTCCCGGCGGTGGCGGTGCCCGTGGTGGCGGCGCGGCCGGTGCGTTCGGTCGTCCCGGTGGCGCGCCCAGGCGTGGCCGCAAGTCGAAGCGGCAGAAGCGCCAGGAATACGACAACATGCAGGCGCCGAGCGTCGGCGGTGTCCGGCTGCCCAAGGGCAGCGGCGAGACCATCCGGCTGCCGCGCGGTGCTTCGCTGACCGACTTCGCGGAGAAGATCAACGCCAACCCGGCATCGCTGGTGCAGGTGTTGTTCCACCTCGGTGAAATGGTCACCGCGACCCAGTCCGTCTCCGAGGACGTGCTCGAACTGCTCGGCTCGGAGATGAACTACCAGGTCCAGGTGGTCAGCCCCGAGGAGGAGGACCGCGAGCTGCTCGGCTCGTTCGACATCACCTACGGCGAGGACGCCGGTGGCGAGGACGATCTGGCGGCCAGGCCACCGGTCGTGACCGTCATGGGTCACGTCGACCACGGTAAGACCCGACTGCTGGACACGATCCGCAAGACCAACGTGCACGAGCGCGAGGCGGGCGGCATCACCCAGCACATCGGTGCCTACCAGGTGATCACGAACCTTGAGGGCAACGAGCGGCTGATCACCTTCATCGACACCCCGGGCCACGAGGCGTTCACCGCCATGCGTGCCCGTGGTGCGCAGGCCACCGACATCGCGGTGATCGTCGTCGCCGCCGACGACGGTGTCATGCCGCAGACGGTGGAGGCGATCAACCACGCGCAGGCCGCCGACGTGCCGATCGTGGTGGCGGTCAACAAGATCGACAAGCAGGGTGCGAACCCGCAGAAGATCCGCCAGCAGATGACCGACTACGGGGTGGTGGCCGAGGAGTACGGCGGCGACACCATGTTCGTGGACATCTCCGCGCGGCAGGGCACCAACATCGATGCCCTGTTGGAGGCGATCCTGCTCACCGCGGACGCTTCGCTGGACCTGCGGGCCAACCCGGACATGGTGGCCCAGGGTGTGGCCATCGAGGCGCACCTGGACCGCGGTCGTGGTCCGGTCGCCACGGTGCTGGTGCAGCGCGGCACGCTGCACGTCGGTGACTCGATCGTCGCCGGTGACGCCTACGGCCGCGTGCGGCGGATGCTGGACGAGTTCGGCGCGGACATCACGGCGGCGACGCCGTCCCGTCCGGTGCAGGTGGTCGGGTTCACGTCGGTGCCCGGCGCCGGTGACAAGTTCCTCGTCGTGGACGAGGACCGGGTGGCACGGCAGATCGCCGAGCGCCGCGCGGCCCGCAACCGCAACGCGCTGAACGCGTCCCGGGCCAAGCGGGTCAGCCTGGAGGACCTGGACGCGGCGCTGAAGGAAACCAGCCAGCTGAACCTGATCATCAAGGGCGACAACTCGGGCACCGTGGAGGCGCTTGAGGACGCGCTGATGAAGATCGACGTCGGCGACGACGTGCTGCTGCGGGTGATCGACCGCGGTGTCGGTGGCATCACCAAGGCCAACGTGGACCTGGCGATCGCGTCCAACGCGATCATCAGCGGGTTCAACGTGCGTGCCGAGGGCAAGGTGGCCGAGCAGGCCACCCACGAGGGCATCGACATCCGGTACTACACGGTCATCTACCAGGCGATCGACGAGATCGAGCAGGCTCTGAAGGGCATGCTCAAGCCGGAGTACGAGGAAGTGCAGCTGGGCCGGGCCGAGATCCGGGACCTGTTCCGCTCCTCGCGCGTCGGCACGATCGCGGGCTGCATGGTGTTGTCCGGTGAGATCCGGCGCAACGCGAAGGCACGCATCCTGCGGGACGGTGTCGTGGTGTCGGAGAACCAGACGATCACGTCGCTGCGCCGCTTCAAGGACGACGCAACCGAGGTGCGCGAAGGCTTCGAGTGTGGTCTCACGGTGAGCAGCTTCAACGACCTGAAGCTGCAGGACGTCATCGAGACCTACGAGATGCGCGAGAAGCCGCGCGCGTAGTTGGTGCCCCACGTGCCGGGACCGGCGACCCCGTCCGGTCCCGGCACGCCAACCAGCAACGGGGACACTGACCTTGTACGTGGGTGTGCTCGAACTCGACGTCCTGCTTGGGGACGTCCATTCGTTGAAGCAGAAGCGATCTGTCGTGCGTCCGGTCATCGCCGAGCTGCGGCGCAAGTTCGAGGTGTCGGTCGCTGAGGCCGGTCACCTTGAGCTGCACCGCAGGGCGTTGCTCGGTGTCGCCGTCGTGGCACCCGACTCCGAGCACGTCCAGCAGGTGCTGGACTCGTGTGAGCGGCTGGTCGCCGGCCGGGTCGAGTTGCAGCTGTTGTCGGCGCGACACCGGTTGGTCGGACCGCACGACGAGTGAGTAATTGAGAGGGAGGTTGTGTCGTGGCTGACGCACCCCGGGCACGTCGCCTCGCCAAGCGCATCGCGAAGATCGTCGCGTCCGCGTTGGAGCACGAGGTGAAGGACCCCAGACTGGCGAAGGTGACCATCACCGACGCCAAGGTCACCGCAGACCTCCGGGACGCCACGGTGTACTTCACCGTGCTGCCCGAGTCGCTGGAGACCGAGCCCGACATCCAGGGCGCCGCGGCGGCACTGAACTCGGCCAGGGGCGTGTTGCGTACCCTGGTCGGCCAGGGCACCGGCGTCCGGTTCACGCCGACGCTGGCCTTCGTGGCCGACACGGTGCCGGACGACGCGCGCCGAATGGACGAGCTGCTGGCCAAGGCCAGGGCGGCGGACGCCGAGGTGGCCCGGCTGGCCAACGGCGCCAGCCCGGCAGGCGATGCGGACCCGTACCGGGCGCCGAGGGAAACGGACGAGTCGGACTAGGGCTTTCTGGCCACCAGTACGTCCCGGACGATGGCCCGGTCCACGCGGTGTTCGAAACCGAGGTAGGGCTCGTCGTCCAGGACGGTCAGGCCGGCGTCGGTGACGACCTCGGCCAGCTCGGCCCGGCCGGCCACCACTGTGTTCCACGCCACACCGAACGCGCCGCCCGAGCGAAGGACTGTTGCCCAACCCGGCAACGCATCCTTGAGCAGCTGCATCGGGTTGCGCGACAGGTGCTCGTCCCGGCTGCCGTGGCGTACCCCGTAGGGCGCGTCGGTCACGATGACGTCGAACGACCCCGGACGGAAGAACTCCGCGCTGCGTATCGTGTCACCGTTCACATAGGACAGTCGCAGCATGTCCCCGGCCTTGTACCGTTCCTTTGTCACGCCAAGGGAGATGTCCAGCCGTCGGCCCAGCTGGGTGTGATCCCGCCGGATCGGCACGACCGCCGCTTCGTGCTTGATCCTCTTGTTGCGCAACCATGTCCGCACGAACCGGCTGTACTCGTCGAAGTCCTTGCGGTCGATGTCCAGCCCGGCCGCGTCGAATCCGTACATCATCGCCTGGTTCAGCGTGGTACCCCGACCGCACATCGGATCGAACACCCGCAGCCGTGCGTCCACCAGGTCGGCCGGGCGACTGGTGCTCAGTCCGGTGACATTGAGGACGAGCTTGGTGAAGAGCTCGTTCGTCTTGCCCGAGTACTTCTGGATCGTCAGCAGGTCACTGTCGAACGCGTCCAACGGCCGTAGCCGGACGGGCCGCAACAGTTCGCCCTCCACGGTGAACAACGCATACAGCGACGACAGGTTCGACAACACCTTTTCGTCATGCTCGGACAGCGCGGGCGCGGTGAACGTCACGTAGGGCACGCCGCCGATGTCGGTCTCGGTGATGTCGGTGAGTTGTCCGCCCAGGGCCGTCATGTCGAACACGCGGAGTTCCGTGGCCATCAACCGGATGGATGACTCGGTGTACACCCGATTGGCTGACGGGTAGATCATCGCTGCGTACTGGTTCATCGGCTTTCCGGTGGTGTCGCAGGGGAGCCGGGAGCCGGCGGGTGGACTGGTGCTGGACTGGTCCGCAGCGCGGGCCGTGCGCAGCGTAGCTTGCGGAACATGAGCATGTCGGTGGAGCGTGACCAGACCTGGCCCGACGACGGCCGGGTGGTGATCGCCGATCAGCTTCGGGCGGCGGCCGGGATCCTGGCCGATGCCCAGGACGTCACCCTGTTCGGTCATGTGAACCCCGATGCGGACGCGTTCGGCAGCGCGGTCGGGCTGGCCACGGTCCTGCGTGACAGGGGGGCCGAGGTCCGCGTGTCGTTCGGTGCGCCGCCCGACGTGCCGGAGTCGTTGCGGCACCTGGACAGTGCGGGCTTGTTCGTGCCCGCCGACCGGGTGCCGGCCACTCCGCCACTGCTGGTCGTCCTGGACTCGGGCAGCGTGGATCGGCTGGGGCCACTGGCCAACCGGGTGGCCGCCACTCGCGCGGTCGGCGGGCACGTCATCGTCATCGACCACCATGTGTCGAACACTCGGTTCGGCACGCTGAACGTGGTCGATGACCGTGCCGAGGCGACCGCGGCACTGGTGATCCGTCTGGTCGACGTGCTGGGCGCGGAGCTCACCGAACCGGCCGCTCGCGCGCTGTACGCGGGACTGCTCACCGACACCAGTTCCTTCCGCAGGGCAACGCCCGACACTCACTTGGCGGCCGCCCGCCTGCTGGCCACCGGGGTCAACGCGGATTCGGTGGCCAGGCCTTTGCTGGACAGTCACCCGTTCGAGTGGTTGGGCATGCTGTCCCGGGTGTTGGGCCGCGCCGAGTTGGATGCGGCTGCCGCGCACGGGCTCGGCCTGGTGCACGCGGTCGTGACCACCGAGGATGCGGCCGGCCTGTGCCAGGAGGATGTGGAGAGTGTGATCAACATCATTCGGGGCAGTCAGGAGGCTGAGGTGGCGGCCGTGCTGAAGCAGGCGGGGCCGGACCGGTGGACCGGTTCGCTGCGCGCGATCAGCCGGGTGGACGTGAGCGCGGTGGCGCGGGCGATGGGTGGCGGCGGCCACCGGCTGGCCGCCGGATTCACGGCCGAGGGCGCGGTGGCGGATGTGCTCGCCAGGTTGAAGACCGAACTCGCCACGGCGCCACTCATCGCAGCGCCATCCGCCCCGGGATCACTTGCTGCTGCGCCATTTGCCGCTGCGCCGCTCGCTGCGTCGCCGCTCGTCGCCGCGCCGGTTGGTGCCATCGGCGTGTCAACTCTTCCCGCGGGCGAGTTGACCGCTCCCGCGGGCGAGTCGACCCCTACCGGCCACATGCCGCTTGCCGGCCGTGTGTTTTCCGACACTGAGCACGGGTCGACCGTCGAGTGAGGTCTGATGCTCGGCAGTTGATCGCGCTCGCGGTTCCCGCGCTGGGTGTGCTGGCGGCCGAGCCGCTCTACGTCCTCGTGGACACCGCCGTCGTCGGCCACCTCGGCGCCATTCCGCTGGCCGGCCTGGCACTCGGCGGCCTCCTGCTCTCCCAGGTGTCGACCCAACTCAACTTCCTCGCCTACGGCACCACCGCCCGCGCCGCCCGCTTACACGGGGCCGGACGACACTTCGATGCCGTCGGCGAAGGAGTGCGCGCGACCTGGCTGGGCGGCCTGCTGGGCATCGCGCTACTGATCGCGGGCCAAGCGCTCGCGCGACCGGTCGCCAACGGCCTGGCCGGGGACGGGCCGATCGCCGACGGCGCCGTGCGCTGGCTCCGTATCGCTCTGTTCGGCGTCCCCCTCATCCTGATCACCCTCGCCGGCAACGGCTGGCTGCGCGGCGTCCAGGACACCCGCCGCCCACTGCGCTACGTCGTCGCCGGCAACGGGGCCTCCGCCGTCCTCTGCCCCGTCCTCGTCTATGTCGCCCACTGGGGGCTGATCGGCTCGGCGGTCGCGAACGTCGTCGCCCAGGTGATCGTCGCCGGACTGTTCCTCCGCGCGCTACGCCACGAGTGCCGAGCTGGCGACGTCTCAATCCGGCCACACTGGGCCGGCATCCGCGCACAGTTGACCCTTGGCCGCGATCTCGTCCTGCGCAGCCTCGCCTTCCAGGCCTGCTTCATCTCCGCTGCCTCGGTCGCGGCCCGAACGTCGGCGGCCGCTGTCGGCGCACACCAGGTGGTCCTGCAACTGTGGAACTTCCTGGCCCTGGTACTCGACTCGGTCGCCATCGCCGCGCAGGCCCTGGTCGGCGCCGAACTCGGGGCATGCCGCCAAGCAGGCGCACGCACCCTGGCCCGCCGCGTGACCGGCTACGGTCTGGTGTTCGGCATCGGCACCGGCGCACTGTTCGCCGCGCTGGCCGGCGTGCTGCCCAGAGCGTTCACCACCGACCCGAGTGTGCTCGCCCAGATCCCGCACGCATGGTGGTTCTTCGTAGCGCTGCAACCGATTGCCGGGGTCGTGTTCGCCGTCGACGGTGTGCTGCTCGGTGCGGGCGACGCGGCCTATCTGCGCACGATCACCCTGGGCTCGGCCATCCTCGGGTTCCTGCCCCTGGTCTGGCTTTCCCTTGTCTACCACTGGGGACTGACCGGAATCTGGACCGGACTGTCCGCCTTCATGGTGCTCCGCCTTGCCGCCGCGCTCGTCCGGCTGGCCACCGGCAAATGGTCCGTGATCGGCGAAACACGGCCCTGATGTGGCCGAACACACCGTTATGTCCGCGTGCCCGGACCGATGTACCCAGTGGACCCCAACCGCTGGAGGCTGACCTCAGTGCCCGCACGGGCCACCCGCAAGGCGTGGCTGCTCTGGACCATCGCCATCGTCGTCTACGTCACAGCCGTCTTCCACCGCAGTTCCCTTGGCGTCGCCGGACTCCAGGCCACCGAACGATTCGGGGTCGGCCCGGCAGCGCTGTCCACGTTCACCGTGCTCCAGGTCGCCGTCTACGCCGTCATGCAGGTCCCGACCGGACTGCTGGCCGACCGCTTCGGCCCACGCCGGGTCCTCGTGGCCGCCGCCCTGTTGCTCGGCGCCGGTGAGGTCTGTTTCGGACTCGCCCACTCCTACCCGCTCGCCCTGCTGGCCAGGGGCATCCTCGGGCTCGGTGACGCGATGACCTGGGTGAGCGTGCTGCGTGTCGTCGCGGGCCAGTTCCCGGCCCGGTCCTACCCGCTGGTCGTCGCGCTGTCCTCGATGCTGGGCGGCGCCGGCAACCTGGTGGCCACCGTGCCGCTGACCGCCCTGCTGGCCAGCGACGGCTGGACGGCCACGTTCCTGGTCACCGGCCTGCTCACCGCCGGTTACGCGGCCGTCGTCGGCACCACGCTCCGCGTCCCGACACCGACCAGGGCCACCCTGCCGCTGCGCAGGGTGCTGCGCGGCGCGGTGACCTCGTGGCACGTGCCGGGCACCCGTCTCGGTTTCTGGGTGCACTTCACCTGCATGGCCAGCCCGACCACACTTGCCTTGCTGTGGGGCTTCCCCTACCTGGTGCGGGCGCAGCACCTGTCCGCGGTGCGCGCCGACGAGGTGCTCGGCGCGCTGGTGCTGGGTGGCATGGTGGCCAACCCGGTGCTCGGGGCGCTGACCGGTCGACGCCGGAGCATGCGGATGCCGCTGGTCGTCGGCTACGTCGTGATCACCGCGCTGACCTGGATCGGGCTGCTCGCGATGCCCGGCCGGCAGCCGTTCGCCGTGCTGCTGGTGGCCTTCGCGGTGTTCGCGGTCGGTGGCCCGATGTCCGCGATCGGCTTCGCGCTGGCCCGTGACTACAACCCGCTGGACCGGGTGGGCACCGCGACCGGCGTGGTCAACGTCGGTGGCTTCCTGGCCACGACGATCGCCGCGCTGGGGGTCGGCGTGCTGGTCGGTGCGATGGGTGCCGCCGGCCCGGCCACCGCCTACCGGGTCGCAATGCTGGCCGTGGTGGCCGTGTTCTTGCTCGGCACCTGGCGGGTCGTGGTGTGGTGGCGTCGGGCGCGGGCCGAGGCACACGCGGCGCAGGGCCGGGGTGAGGACGTGCCGGTACGGGTCCGGCTGGGCCGCTGGGACGTACCGGCCCACGTCTGACCGAAGCCATCAGGCAGGATGTTCCGCTGTGTCCAGCACGTCCCGCCCCGCCGTTCCGCCCGGCGTCGTCATCGTCGACAAACCGTCCGGATTGACCTCACACGACGTGGTCGCGCGTGTCCGGCGGATCTTCGGCACCCGCAAGGTCGGTCACGCCGGGACGCTCGATCCGATGGCCACCGGCGTACTCGTGCTCGGCCTGGAGCGGGCCACCAAGCTGCTCGGCCACCTGGCCCTGGAACGCAAGGCGTACCTGGCCACGATTCGGCTCGGCGCCGCCACCACGACAGACGACGCCGAGGGTGAGATCCTGTCCGAAGTGGATGGATCGGCCGTGGCCGAGGACGCCGTGCACGCGGGTATCCGTGCGCTGACCGGCCCGATCGACCAGGTGCCCAGCGCGGTGAGCGCGGTCAAGGTGGACGGCAAGCGGGCCTACCAGCGGGTCCGGGACGGCGAGGTCGTCGTGCTGCCGCCGCGACCCGTGGTGGTGCACCGGTTCGACGTGCTGTCGCTGCGCAGGGTCGAGTTGGCCACCGAACTGGACGTCCTGGTCGACTGTTCGTCCGGGACGTACGTCCGCGCCCTGGCCAGGGATCTCGGGGCCGGGCTGGGTGTCGGCGGTCACCTGACCGCGCTGCGGCGCACCCAGGTCGGGCCGTTCGGACTGCGCACCGCCCGCACGCTGGACCAGCTCACCGAGCACGCCGAGCTCTCGCTGGACCTGGACGACGCCGTGTCCCTGGCGTTTCCGCGCCGGGACGTCAACGCGCGGGACGCGCTGGGGCTGGCCCACGGCAGGCACATTTCGGCGGCCGGATTGCCTGGTACGTATGGCATTTTCGACCCCGACGGGCATGTCGTGGCGCTGGCCAGGGACGAGGGCGCCGGTCGCGCGGTGGCGCTCGTCGTGCTGGCACCGGCCGGATAGCGCACAGACCAAGCACACAGTGACATCGACGTGGCCGTAGGCTGATGATCGTGCGGAGATGGCGGGGACTCGATCATCTGCCCGGCGGCTGGGGTCGGTGCGTGGCGACCATCGGCGTGTTCGACGGCGTGCACAAGGGCCATCAGGCGCTGATGCGCAAGGCCGTCGAGATGGCCAGCCAACGCGGTCTGCCCAGTGTGGTGCTCACGTTCGACCCGCATCCGGCCGAAGTGGTCCGGCCGGGCAGCCATCCGGCCCAGCTGACCAGCCTGGACCGCAAGGCCAAGCTGGTCGAGGAACTGGGCGTCGACGTGTTCTGCGTGCTGCCCTTCACGCCGGAGCTGTCCAGGGTGCCGGCCGACGAGTTCGTGCACGAGCTGCTGGTGGACCGACTGCACGTGGCCGCCGTGGTGGTCGGCCAGAACTTCACGTTCGGCCACATGGCAGCTGGTGACGTCACCCTGCTGCGCACCCTGGGTCACCGGTTCGGGTTCACCACCGACGGCGCCGACCTGATCACCGTGCCCGGCGGGGACGAGGGCATCGTGTTCTCCTCCACCTACATCCGTGCCTGCATCGACGCCGGTGACGTGGTCGCCGCCGCTGCCGCGCTGGGTCGGCCGCACCGCCTGGAAGGCATCGTCGTACGGGGTGACGGCCGGGGCCGGGAACTGGGCTATCCCACGGCGAACCTGTCCACCGCCCGGTACGCGGCCGTGCCGTCGGACGGCGTCTACGCCTGCTGGTTCGTGCACCAGGCACCGCAGGACGCGCAGCCGAGGCGCTTCCGGGCCGCGGTGTCGGTGGGCACCAACCCGACGTTCTCCGGCCGTGAGCGCAGGGTCGAGGCGTTCGTGCTGGACCTGGACGAGAACCTGTACGGACAGCGCGTCGGACTGGACTTCGTCAACCGGCTGCGGGACATGGAGCGCTACGACTCGGTCGACGAGTTGGTGGCGCAGGTCGGCATCGACGTGCGACAGACCAGGCAACTGCTGACCGACGGGTGACGGTAGCGGGCACATCGTCCGTTTCGGCCCGCCGACAGCCACTGGCCTGGCAAGATACCGAGCGGGTGAGCTGGAAAGTGTCGACGTCCCCGGGGAGAGGCGAAGGTGGAGGATCCCAAGATCGTCCAGCGCAATCTCGCGTTGCAGCGGGAGTGGTACGGCGAACCGCTCGGTGACCGGGTGCGCCGCCTGGTCCGGGCGTTCAACATCTCGCAGGCATACCTGGCCGAGGTACTGGGGATCAGTGCGCCGATGCTCAGCCAGGTGATGAGCGGTCGGCGGGCCAAGATCGGCAACCCGTCGGTGCTCGCCCGGATGATCATGCTGGAACGCAAGGTGCTCGTCCCGGACGTGGCCGCCGGCAAGCCGGAGGCGATGAAGCAGGCCATGCTCGACGTGCGGGACTCCCGGCCGCAGGTGGGCCGGGACGTGCTGCCGGTGGACGGCAGTTCGGACGCCAGTGCCGCCGTCGCCGCGCTGCGCAACATCCTGTCCGGTGACGACCTGCTGGCCGCCGCCGACCTGGTCGACGACGACTTCCCCGAACTGGGTGAACTTCTCCGCAGGGCCAGCGAACGCCAGCACTGAGCCCGCGATGAGGCTGTTCTCCGCGCTGCTCCCGCCGCCCGACGTCGTGGCCCACCTGGCCGACTGGCTGGCCGAACACACCGCCGACCTGCCGGCCGGGCCGCGCTGGGAGCCGGTCGAGCGCTGGCACATCACACTCGGCTTCTTCGGGGACGGCGACGACCCGGTCAACCGGACGAAATGGCTGCGTAGGCGGACCGAGGGCCGGCCGGCGCCCACGCTGCGGCTGGTCGGCGCCGGCACGTTCCCCGGGGTGCTGTGGGCGGGTGTGTCGACCGGTGACGACCGCCTGCTGGCCCAATTGGCCAGGGCGGCCGGTGCCGGCCGACGGAACTACACACCGCATCTGACACTGGCCAGGTGGCGCTCCGGGCAGCCGGAAACAACCGCGCTGACGAACGCGTTGGCCGGGTACAGTGGACCAAGGTTCACGCCCGAGTCGGTGTCGCTGATGCGTAGCGAGACCGGTGCGGGCGGCCTCACCTACACCGCGGTGGCCCGGCTGCCGCTGGCTGCGGGCTGACCGCCGAGCGCGGTCGCCCACGCATGCGATAACCTTGGTGTTTGAGTCCGGCTGCGGTCCGTGGCGGCCGGTACTGACGTCTCCCTCTCAAGGGACGGTCCACATCCGCTGGGCTGATTCGCACGGCACGCATATACGAGGAGATTACGAGTGGCGCTGTCCACCGAGCAGAAGAAGTCCATTCTCGGCGACTACGGCGTACACGAGTCGGACACCGGCTCGCCCGAGGCCCAGGTCGCGCTGCTGACGAAGCGCATCAGCGACCTCACCGAGCACCTGAAGGTGCACAAGCACGACCACCACTCTCGTCGGGGCCTGTTGCTGATGGTCGGCCGTCGCCGCCGTCTGCTCAACTACCTGGCGCAGGTGGACATCGAGCGTTACCGGTCGCTGATCCAGCGGCTCGGCCTGCGTCGATGACACGTCCCGGTGGGGAGTGACCGAACCGGTCGCTCCCCACCGGAGCGCAGCAGTACACAGAACAGGGACCGCGTGCCACGGCGTTCGGGTGCGTCCGCCGGTCCTCGGTAGTGGCCGTCAGGTTCGCCGAACCTGGGGCTTCGATCGAAGACCGGCCTCGTCGCAAGGGCCGTGACCCGAGTCGCACCAGGGGGTGCTCCGGGTTGCCGCGTGGCCCGCAAGACGAGGAGACAACCGAATGACAGAAGCAAGTGAGAGCACGGTCCACGAGGCCACCGCGACGCTCGACAACGGCCGGTTCGGCACCCGGACCGTCCGTTTCGAGACCGGCAGGCTGGCCCGGCAGGCCGCCGGCAGCGTCGTCGCCTACCTGGACGACGAGACCATGCTGCTGTCCGCTACCACGGCGTCCAAGCAGCCGAAGGAGCACTTCGACTTCTTCCCGCTCACGGTGGACGTCGAGGAGCGCATGTACGCCGCGGGCCGGATTCCCGGTTCGTACTTCCGGCGTGAGGGCAGGCCGTCCACGGACGCCATCCTGACCTGCCGGCTGATCGACCGTCCGCTGCGCCCGTCGTTCGTGGACGGCCTGCGCAACGAGATCCAGATCGTCGTGACCGTACTGTCGCTGAACCCCGAGGACGTCTACGACGCCGTCGCGATCAACGCGGCATCCGCGTCCACGCAGCTCTCCGGCCTGCCGTTCTCCGGCCCGATCGGTGGCGTTCGCGTCGCCCTCATCGACGGCCAGTGGGTGGCGTTCCCGACCAGGGAGCAGTCTCGCAACTCCGTGTTCGACATCGCCATCGCCGGTCGGGTCGTCGGTGACGACGTCGCGATCATGATGGTCGAGGCCGAGGGCACCGAGCAGATGACCGACCTGATCGCGGCCGGCGCGCAGGCGCCGACCGAGCAGGTCGTGGCCCAGGGCCTGGAGGCGGCCAAGCCGTTCATCCGCGCGCTGTGCGAGGCCCAGGCCACGTTGGCCGCCGCTGCCGCCAAGGAGACCGCCGAGTTCCCGACGTTCCCGGCCTACCAGGCCGACGCGTTCGAGGCCGTGTCCGCCGCGGTGAACGACGACCTCGCGCAGGCGCTGACCATCGCGGCCAAGCAGGAGCGCGAGAGCCGGATCGACGAGGTCAAGGCCCTGTGCCTGGAGCGCGTCGGCACCGGTGAGGGCTCCGCGTTCGAGGGTCGCGAGAAGGAGATCGGCGCCGCGTTCCGGTCGCTGACCAAGAAGCTGGTCCGCCAGCGCATCCTGCGCGACAAGATCCGCATCGACGGTCGTGGCATCACCGACATCCGGCAGCTGTCCGCCGAGGTCGCCGTGGTGCCCAGGGCGCACGGTTCGGCCCTGTTCGAGCGCGGCGAGACCCAGATCATGGGCGTGACCACGCTGAACATGCTGCGCATGGAGCAGACGCTGGACACGCTGGCGCCGGACACCACCAAGCGCTACCTGCACCACTACAACTTCCCGCCCTACTCGACCGGTGAGACCGGCCGGGTGGGTTCGCCGAAGCGGCGCGAGATCGGCCACGGCATGCTCGCCGAGCGTGCGCTGGTGCCGGTGCTGCCCAAGCGCGAGGAGTTCCCGTACGCCATCCGTCAGGTGTCGGAAGCGTTGGGCTCCAACGGTTCCACGTCGATGGGCTCGGTGTGCGCGTCCACCATGTCGCTGTACAACGCCGGTGTGCCGCTGAAGGCGCCGGTGTCCGGCATCGCGATGGGTCTCGTTTCCGACCAGGTCGACGGCCGGACCCAGTACGTCGCGATCACCGACATCCTGGGTGCCGAGGACGCGTTCGGCGACATGGACTTCAAGGTCGCCGGCACCACGGAGTTCGTCACCGCGCTGCAGCTGGACACCAAGCTGGACGGCATCCCGTCCGAGGTGCTGGCCCAGGCACTCGGCCAGGCCAGGGACGCGCGGCTGACCATCCTGGAGGTCATGGCCGAGGCCATCGACCGTCCGGACGACATGAGCCCGTACGCGCCTCGTGTCACGTCGATCCACATCCCGGTGGACAAGATCGGCGAGGTCATCGGCCCGAAGGGCAAGATGATCAAGTCGATCACCGACGAGACCGGTGCCGACATCTCGATCGAGGACGACGGCACGATCTACATCGGTGCCAACGACGGTCCGAAGGCGGAGGCGGCGATCGGCATGATCAACGCCATCGCGAACCCGCAGCTGCCCAAGGTCGGCGAGCGGTTCCTGGGCACCGTGGTGAAGACGGCCGCCTACGGCGCGTTCGTCTCGCTGCTGCCCGGCAAGGACGGCCTGGTGCACATCTCGAAGCTGGGCAACGGGAAGCGCATCGGCAAGGTCGAGGACGTCGTCAAGGTCGGTGACAAGCTCCAGGTGGAGATCGCCGACATCGACCAGCGCGGCAAGATCAGCCTGATCGTGGTGGCCGACAACGCCGCATCGGCCGACGCCCCGGCTCCTGCCGACGCCGGTGCCGATGCCGTGGCCAACGGTGCGGCGGCCACCCCGGAGCCGGCAGCACGGTGAACAGGCGGTCAGCCACGGCTCACCAGGAGTCGCAGCGCCAGCTGCACAGGGG
>DASUJK010000396.1:0-6608 GCA_036279295.1 Pseudonocardiaceae bacterium
CCTGGTCGGTTACCTGGCCGCCAGACCCGGCTTCGACCAGCTCGAAGCAGCCGCGATGCTGCGGGACCGGCTGCCCGCCGCGCTCGTGCCACTGCTGGCCGTCGTGGACGAACTGCCGACCAGGACGTCGGGCAAGGTGGACCGGGCCGCGCTGCCCTGGCCGCTGGCCACGGTGGACCTGGCCGCGGAAGCGACGCTGTCGCCGAACGAGCGCTGGCTGGCCGACGGCTGGGCGCAGATCCTCGGTACGCCGGTCGTCGACGCGGACGCCGACTTCTTCGACAACGGTGGCGGCAGCCTGACCGCCGCCCAACTGGTGGCCCGAATCCGGACCCGGTTCCCCCGGGTCGCGGTCAACGACATCTACCAGCATTCCACCATCGGCGCGCTGGCCGCGCTGCTGGACCAGTACCAGGACGCCGAGACGACCAAGCGAACGGTGGTGCCGACCCCGAAGCGGGCCGGCGTGGTGCAGACGCTGCTCACCGCGCCGCTGCTGACCGTGGTCGGGCTGCGCTGGGCGACCGTGCTGGCCGCGGTGAGCAACGTGCTCGGTGGGCACCCGTGGGCGCCGACGGTGTCCTGGTGGTGGATCGTGGCGGCCTGGGTCGTGCTGTTCAGCCCGCCGGGTCGGATCGTCATTTCCGCTGGTGGCGCCCGGCTGTTGCTGCGCGGTGTGCGGCCGGGCAGTTACCCCCGTGGCGGCTCGACGCACCTGCGGCTGTGGGCCGCTCTGCGGCTCGCCGAGTACGGCGGCGCCGCCAACGTGTCCGGTGCCTCCTGGATGACCCGTTACGCCAAGGCGCTTGGCGCCAAGATCGGCAAGGACGTCGACCTGCACTCCGCCCCGCCGGTCACCGGCATGCTGCGGCTGGGCCGGGGTGCCGCGGTGGAGCCCGAGGTCGACCTGTCCGGCTACTGGGTGGACGGCGATGTCGTGCACATCGGCAAGATCCGGGTCGGTGCCGGTGCCCGCGTCGGCGCCCGCAGCACGCTGCTGCCCGGCGCCCGGATCGGCAAGGGTGCCGACATCGCCGCCGGCTCGACCGTCTCCGGTGCGATCCCGGCCGAGCAGCGCTGGGCCGGGAGCCCGGCCGCACCGGCCGGCAAGACGACCCTGAAGTGGCCCACCGGTCGGGCGCGTCGCTCGCGGCTGTGGGCCTGGGTCTACGGCGTGACCTCGGTGGTGCTCGGGCTGCTGCCCGCGGTGGCCGCGCTGCCGGCGCTGCTGGTGCTGGCCACGGCGATCAGCGGCACGCCCGACATCACCACCGCGACCACCCGCGCGCTGATCGCCGTGCCGCTGGCCACCGTGGCCTACCTGCTCGGCTACGCGCTGCTGGTGCTGATCGCCGTGCGCACCCTGAGCATCGGCATCCGGGAGGGCTACCACCCCGTGCACGGCAGGACCGGATGGCAGGTATGGGCCACCGAGCGGCTGATGGACATGGCCAGGATGGGCCTGTTCCCGATCTACGCGAGCCTGTTCACGCCGGTCTGGCTGCGGCTGCTCGGCGCCAAGGTCGGTTGCGGCACCGAGATCTCCACCGTGCTGGCGCTGCCCAAGATGACCACGGTGGCCGACGGCGCGTTCCTGGCCGACGACACGATGGTGGCCGGCTACGAACTGGGCCACGGCTGGCTGCACGTGGCCCCGGCCCGGATCGGCAAGGCAGCGTTCCTGGGCAACTCCGGCATGACCGGGCCGGGGCGGAGTGTGCCCAACCGGGGCCTGGTCGGTGTGCTGTCCTCGACACCGAGGAAGGCCAAGAAGGGCTCGTCGTGGCTGGGTATGCCGCCGATGCCGCTGCGCAGGGCGATCGGCCAGGCCGACACCAGCAGGACGTTCCAGCCGCCGATACGGCTGAAGGTGGCCAGGGCGGCCGTCGAGCTCTGCCGGGCGCTGCCGGTGATGTGTGGCGCGGCGCTGGCCGTGCTGGTGGCCGCCGCGCTGTGCCTGCTGTGGACGGTGTGGGGCGGCTGGGCGGCGGCGCTGCTGTCCGGGCTGGTGCTGCTCGGTGCCGGTGTGGTCGCGTGCCTGGTGGCCACGGCGGTCAAGTGGCTGCTGGTCGGCCGGTTCCGGGCCGTCGAGCACCCGCTGTGGTGTTCGTTCGTGTGGCGCAACGAACTGGCCGACACGTTCGTCGAGGTGCTTGCCGTGCCGTGGCTGATCGGCACGTCAGCCGGTACTCCGCTGCTGACCACGTGGCTGCGCACGATGGGCGCGCACATCGGTCGGGGCGTTTGGCTGGAGACGTACTGGTTGCCCGAATCGGACCTGGTCCGGCTGGGTGACGGGGCAACGGTCAACCGCGGCTGTGTTGTACAGACGCACCTGTTCCATGATCGAATCATGAGCATGGACGAGGTGAGGCTGGACGAGGGCGCCACGCTCGGTCCGCACGGAATCGTGCTGCCGGGCGCGAGCATCGGCACGGCCACGACGGTCGGTCCCGGATCGCTGGTGACCAGGGGTGACGAGGTGCCGGCGCACACCAGGTGGCTGGGCAACCCGATCCTCGACTGGCCGACTGCCGGCGGACGCCGGGGGTGACGGGAAAGGCCACTCCCCCCGGCAGCACGGCGTCGACACTGGGCGCCGACCGGTCGGGGGACTCCTACCTGCCGCAGCACGGCAACGGCGGTTACCGGGTCGGCCACTACGACCTGGACCTGGACTACCGGATCGCGTCCAACCTGCTGTCCGGCCGGGCCACCGTCACCGCGGTCACGACGCAGCCGCTGGCCAGGTTCAGCCTGGACCTGATCGGCCTGCGCATCCTGCGGGTGCTGGTGGACAACGTGCCGGTCAAGTACACGCACCGGGCCGGCAAGGTGCGCATCCGGCTGACCGACACGCTGCCGGCCGGCGCCGAGTTCACGGTGGAGGTCCGGTACTCGGGCAATCCGAGGCCGGTGGCCAGCCGGTGGGGCGACATCGGCTGGGACGAGCTGACCGACGGCGTGCTGGTGGCCAGCCAGCCGGTCGGCGCGCCGTCCTGGTACCCGTGTGACGACCACCCCGCTGCCAAGGCGACCTATGACGTCTCGCTGACCACGGCCAGTGCCTACACCGTGCTGGTCACCGGCAACCTGGTGTCCCGGCGGTCCGGCGCCGGCACCACGACGTGGGTGTACCGCAGGCCGCAGCCGACCGCCAGCTACCTGATGAGTGTCCAGATCGGACGGTACGACCGGATCGTGCTGGCCGCCGGTTCGGTGCCGCAGACAGCCGAGGTGCCATCGTCGTTACGCGCGGCCGCCGAGTACGACTTCGCCCGGCAGGGCCAGATCATGCTTGCGCTGCAACAGTTCTTCGGTCCCTACCCGTTCGAGAACTACGTCATCGTGGTGACCGGCGACGACCTGGACGATCCCGTAGAGGCCCAGGGCATGTCGATCTTCGGCGCGAACCACGTGGACGGCAGGCGGACCCACGAACGCCTCGTGGTGCACGAACTGGCGCACCAGTGGTTCGGCAACAGCCTGACCGTGGCCGACTGGCGGCACATCTGGCTCAACGAGGGCTTCGCCACGTACGCCGAGTGGCTGTGGTCGGAGGCGACCGGCAGCCTGTCCGCGCACGAAAACGCGGTGCAGTGGCACGCCAGGCTGGCCACCCGGTCCGCCGACCTGCGGGTGGCCGATCCGGGGCCGACCAAGATGTTCGACGAGCGGGTGTACCGGCGCGGCGCGCTGACGCTGCACGCGCTGCGCGGCCGGATGGGCGACGAGAAGTTCTTCGCGCTGCTGCGCGCGTGGACCGATGAGCACCGGCATGGCACCGTCACCACTGACCAGTTCATCGCGCTGGCCGAACAGCACGCGGGTCAGTCGCTCGGCGACCTGTTCACGGCGTGGCTGCTACGGACCCGGTTGCCACCACTGGACGGTGAAAGTTGAAGAACACGCTGGACGCGGCGGCTGTGGCGGCTGCCCTCCCGATGAGCACGGCGATCGCCGCCGTCCGGGACGCGCTGCTGGCCGGGCTCGATCCGGCGGCCGACCCGGCGCGGATCGGGGTTTCGCTCGACCACGGTCAGTTGTTGATGATGCCGGCGCAGTGGGGCGAGTTCGCGGGCGTGAAGGTGGCCAGCGTTTCGCCGGCCAACCCGGCCCTCGGCCTGCCGCGTATCCAGGGCAGCTACCTGCTGTTGAACGGCCGGACGCTCGCTCCACTGGCCGTGTTGGACGGGATCGCGCTCACGTCGATCCGGACGGCAGCGGTGTCCGCGGTGGCGGCGGATGTGCTGGCCGAGCCGGACGCGGCCACGTTGGTGGTGTTCGGTTCCGGCCCACAGGCGCACAGCCATGTGGCCGCGCTGCGCGAGATCCGACCGCTGCGCGAGGTGATCGTCATCGGGCGGGACACGGCTCGGGCCGCGGCGTTCGCGGCCGATGTCGGTGGTCGGGTCGGCTCGGTGGCGGACATCCCGGCGGCCGACATCGTGGCGTGCTGCACGACCGCCCGCACTCCCCTGTTCGACGGTACCCGGCTGGCTGCCCACGCGACGGTGATCGCGGTCGGGTCGCACGAGCCCGAGGCCGCCGAGGTGGACGCGGCCACGGTGACCGGCTCGACGGTTGTCGTCGAGGCGAGGGCGACCGCGCTGCGTGAGGCTGGCGACATCATCCAGGCGGGCGAGCACCCGCTGGTCGAACTGGCCACGCTGGTCCGCGAGCCGAACTTCGACCGGTCGCGGCCGAGGCTGTTCAAGAGCGTCGGCATGGCCTGGGAGGACCTGGTCCTGGCCGCACGCGCCTACCAGGCCTGCTGACCGGCCACCAGTCGCAGCAGCGTCCGCACGCCGTAGCCGGTGGCGCCGTCGCCGGACGTGTCCCCCGTCCACGCCGGACCGGCCATGTCGCAGTGCGCCCACGGGATGTCCCGTGGCACGAACTCGCCGAGGAACAGGGCGGCCGTGATGGCCCGCCCGGACGGCCGCAGCGGATGGTTGCGCACCCCGAACGGTGTCCGCACACGCGGGTGGCGACGGTGAGGACGGGATCATGCACCTGTCCGAACCGGGCTGCCGCAACAATCCCGTCGAGGTGCTGGAGACCAAGTCACCGATGTTCATCGAGTCCTACGGCTATCGCCAGGACACCGGTGGCGCCGGGCGGTATCGCGGTGGCGTCGGCGTGAGCAGGGCGTATCGATTCCTGGCGCCGTCCACCGGGATCTGCTTGGTGTACAAGACAAAGACCAAGCCGTGGTCGATCGACGGCGGCGCGGTCGGCGCGAACAACCGGATCGTGCTCAACCCGGGCACCGATCGGGAGGTCGTGCGGGGCGGCAGCTACAACCGGTTGGCCACCGGTGACGTGCTGGTCAACGACACGGGTGGTGGCGGCGGGTTCGGCAACCCGTTGCACCGCTCCTCCGCCGCCGTCGCGCAGGATGTGCGCAACGGGTTCGTGTCGATCCAGTCGGCCGCTGATGACTACGGTGTCGCCGTCGATCCCGACACGTTCGACGTCGATGCGACCGCGACCCAGCGACTACGGAGCAGCACAGCATGAGCACACTCGCGATCATCAACACGGCCGTCTTCGACGGTGAGTCCGACGACCTGACCGCCGGCCCGGTGCTGGCCACCGACGGCGTGATCACCGAGGTCGGCGGCGATGTCGGGGACGCCGACGTGGTGATCGACGCGCGTGGCGGCACGGTGCTGCCCGGCCTGATCGACGCGCACTTCCACGCCTACGCGGTGGCCATGCACCTGATGGACATCGAGATGAAGCCGCTGAGCTACGTGGCGCTCAACGGCGCCAAGCGGCTCGGTGCGGCGCTGCGCCGGGGGTTCACCACGGTGCGCGACGTGGCCGGTGGTGACGCCGGTTTCGCCCGCGCGATCAACGAGGGCCTGTTCGCATCGCCGCGCTACCTCTACACGGGTCCGGCGCTGAGCCAGACCGGCGGCCACGGCGACTCGCGGGCCGCCGACAGTGACGTGTGCGGCTGCCACCACCACATGAACGAGGTGGTGGACGGCGTCGACCCGCTGCGTCGAGCGGTACGCGAGCGGTTCCTGCGTGGCGCGCACGCCATCAAGATCATGACCTCCGGCGGTGTCGTGTCGCTGACCGACCCGATCCGCATCCCGCAGTACTCGGCCGAGGAAGTGCTGGCCGTGACCGGCGACGCAACACGCCGGGGCAGTTATGTGGCCGCACACGCGTACTCACCGGAGGCGATCAAGCATTCGGTGCTCAACGGGGTGCGCAGCATCGAGCACGGCAACCTGCTGGACGCGGAGGCCGCGGCGCTGATGGCCGACCGGGGTGCGTTCCTGGTGCCGACGCTGGTCACCTACGACGCGATGGGGCGGCGTGGCGAGGAGATCGGCCTGGCCGCGGTGTCCAGGGCGAAGAACCGCGAGGTGCTGGACGCGGGCCGGACGGCGGTCGAGCTGGCCAGGTCGGCCGGGGTGCGGATCGGGTTCGGCACCGACCTGATGGGGGCGCTGGAGGACGAGCAACTGGCCGGCCTGCGGCTGCAACTGGAGGTCGACGGGGCGCTGGCGACGCTGCGCTCGGCCACGTCGGTGAACGCCGACCTGCTGGGCCGGTCCGACCTCGGGCGGTTGCGGCCGGGCGCCGTC
>DASUJK010000397.1:0-2863 GCA_036279295.1 Pseudonocardiaceae bacterium
ACCAGCCGGTCGGGCAGCCGCCCTCGGCCCAGCTTGGGCAACGCGTTGTCCCAACGCGGCAACAGTGGCTCGATTCGCTCCCACAGTTCGTCGGGCACGATCCATGGTGGTTGCTGGCCTTTCCTCACATGTCCATGATCGCCGATCAAGGACATTCAAGCACGGCGAGTGATCATTTTGTTAGGAACTCTTAGGAACCCCACAGGCCCTACCTTCGCCACGAATGGGCGAACCCTCGATCCAGCGCTCGGCCCACCCCTGTGCGGGCCATGAGTTCCGGGAAGTGTGACCTCCGATGTCGACCGTCCCGTCTCGGATGGACACGCACGCGAACGCAGGCAGACTGCCCGTCGGCACAAAGATCCGGCGGCCGCGGCAGCCGTCCCAGGTCGATCAAACCCGTCGAGTTCGGCACGATCGTCATGATCTGAGCCAATCCGCGGCAGTGGGCCTGCGCCGTGATCGCCGCAGGCCTACCGGCTCGCTAGTGGACGCAGTAGGTCCCGGGGTTGTCGCCCGTCACCGAGAAGAGGCTCCACGTGGCCGGGTGAGTGGTGGTGCCTCGCGAGAAGATCGCCACCGCACCGTGCGGGTGGCAGTACACCCAACCGCCCTGGTCCGCCTGGGCCGAGGTCTCCAGGGTCTGCGCCAGAATGACGAGTTCGGCGCCATTGCGGTCCCGCAGTTCGGACATGACCGCGCCTGACGACCGGCCGCCGTCGAACGTACCGTCCAGCTCGCTGGTGAGCGCCGAGAAATCGTGCCGACAGGCGGCCGCGTGCACAGCGACCACTTCGTCGAGCACCGGCGCGGGCACCGGCGCACCAGTTGAATCAGTCGGCAGGACGGTGCCACACAACGGGGCGGCCGGAGTGGCCGATGTAGCGCCGATCGGCGCCTGAACCGTCGAACCTGACGGCGCAGGTCCACCGTGGGGCGCGGTTGACCCGGTGGCTTCCCGGATGACGACGGCCAGTCCGATCATGAGGACCGCCAGCACGACAACGCCGACCGTCGCGCGGTGCAGATTCTTGGACGACGCCGCAACCATCAGCACACCCCGGGCATGTGCTGCGGATGCGCGGCGGGCTGTAGGCTGAAGTCTCCGCTCAACACGTAAGCCGCATGGTAGGACCACACCTGGTGGGCTTCGCAATTCGGGCCGGATAGCCGGAATGGCTGGCCGTTGTTGTCGACGACGTGCGTTTTCAGCGTGTTTCCCGATTCGTAGACCACCGCGAACTTGTACTCGTAGCTGTACTTTCGGGCGAGGGCTGTCACGACCACCTCGGAAGTTTCTCCGGGATTGAGGTTGATGGTCTTGGCCGGAAACAGCGGACCGGTGGGCACGAGCGTCCGCTGACCAAGTTTTGTCGTTTGCAGGACGGGAAACGGGTCATCAAGATACACTTGTACCTCAGCCGAATTCTCGGTGCCCTGTGGCTGTGCCCAGACCAGACTGCCGGACAGCGGTGGCTGCTTGCTCACGATGACCGGTTTGATGTCGGTGATCCGCACCGGATGGTCTCGTGGGCCCTCCAGGTGCAGGCGGATGGTCTGGGTGTCCAGCATGGCGGCATCGGTGTGGCGCAACGCCGCCGCCACAGAGTCATCCATGCTGACATTCGTGTGCTCGATCTTTGAGATCAAGGCGGGGCCTGGGAATGTCGGCGAGGCGCTGACGTAACCCCAGGGCGGCTCGTCGTTGTACGACAGATCTGCGGATACCCGCAGATCAGCGGGGAAATCGGCGGGATTGGGTAATCCGGCGGTCGGCGTCGCCCTGGGCCAGGCGATGATGGCAACGCTCGCCAGCCCCGCAACGGCGACCAATGCGACCAATGCGACCAATCGCGGGCCGGCGCCACTCCACAAGTGCACGTCACCATTGATTTCGCCGGATTGAACGACCTGGCCGGCCGCGCCACTCAGGGTGTTTCGTGTGGTGGCCGGATCGCGACCAGTGTCATCTGTCGAACCATGGTCGCTCATCGCGCTCCTCCGCCGCTCGCGTATCGGTATCCTACGTCGGCGCGTGCAGCGTCGGCCGGCGATCTCCCAACCGCGTCACTCGCCCGCGACGGCCGTTTCAGATACACAGCATCCGGTTCCCAGGTAAAGCGCTCCTCGACCTTGCGGGTCATCGTGTTCTGAACAGGAATTGGGCTGGCCATGGAATGGCAGCAGACCACGAGGAGGGCTGCCTTGAATCAGGATCCGCGACTTCCGCGGCCTCGGCTGGCTCAACTTCCGCAGGTTGCGTCGAGTCCGTTAAGAGTCCTTATGTGCAGTTGGGACCATTAAGCGCACACATATTCTCCGAATCGGATCCGCAGGTACCGCCGGGCCGCTATAACAGATAGCCGTGACGACGCGTCGGATTTTCGTGCTCATACTGCTGGCGGCTCTCGCGATGGCTGGCTGCAGCGCTACCCCGACAGCCTCCCCGGGCCGCCCTCGGGCGGCTGCCGGTGCGGCAGACGCGCCGTGGATCGCACGAGTCCGCCTCGATGTCGTCCTGGACTCGGTGTCCAGTTCATGGCCGGACCCAGCCTCGCGTGCGCTACCGAACTGTCGCTGGTCAGCGTGAGCCCGGTCGCGGACGGAGCCGCCGCCACCATCGCACCAGCGGTGGTCAGGCATGCCAAAGCCGTGCGTAGACGCACCATTCCCCCGGAGCCCCCTCATCGTAATGCCGCGTCCCCATGGCTCAATGCCACTTAGGGGCCACCAGAGTATTACTTGGTGGATTTCTGTCGGGTTTGCTTAGCTGGGGCCGGTTCAGCACATCGACCTTTGTGGATAGTGTAATTCCATTCACCGTGAAAGTCGTGCCGGGTAAGAGGAACAGCCTTCACCTGCG
>DASUJK010000398.1:0-12321 GCA_036279295.1 Pseudonocardiaceae bacterium
ATGGTGGCGCTGACCGGCCAGTGGTGGCTCGACGTGCGCGCGCCGACCCGCGACGAGGTGGCCGCGCACGTGGTCAACCTGGCCTGGCACGGCCTGTCCCACCTGGACCACGAGCCTAAGCTGCGCTGATGGGCGACAGCACCGGCAGCCTGTTGTGGCAGGTGACGCTGGCCTGGCAGCGGGCCATCCGGGCCACCCTGGAACCACACGACCTGACCCACATACAGTTCGAACTGCTGGCATCGGCGTGCCGCCTGGCCGAGCAGGGTGGCGGGCCGGCGTCGTCCCACGAGATCGCCGAGGACACCGGGACCGAGGCACACATGGCCGGTCAGGTGCTGCGTCGGTTGGCCGCGCGTCAATTGGTGACCAGGGAGATCGACGCCGAGGACCCCAAGGCCAGGCGAATCGTGCTCACCGACGAGGGCCGGACCGTGCTCGCGGACGCGCTGGCGGACGTCGAGATCAC
The DNA here is from genome assembly GCA_036279295.1 of Pseudonocardiaceae bacterium. Taxonomy (GTDB): domain Bacteria; phylum Actinomycetota; class Actinomycetes; order Mycobacteriales; family Pseudonocardiaceae; genus DATEPR01. Next base: position 470 of record DASUJK010000398.1, read on the forward strand.
CGAAGCGGAGTTTTTCGTCTTGCTGGGACAAGACGCTGATACCTTCCGAAACTGCCTGACAGCGCTTCGTGCTGGTTAGAGTTCGCGGGTGGACGAACTGCGACTGACCATCGACGACCGGATCGCGACGCTCACCATCGACCGCCCCCAGCGGCGCAACGCGATGAACTACGAGATGTGGTCGGCATTACCCGACCTGATGGAACAGGTGCGTACCGCGCCTGACGTGCGGGTACTCGTGGTCCGGGGTGGCGGCGAGCACTTCTCGGCTGGCGCCGACATCAGCGAGTTCAGCACCCGGCGCAACGGCCTGGACGGCGCCCGACGCTACGTCGACGCCGTGGGCAGGGGCGAGCGGTCCATCGCCACCCTCCCGATCCCCACCATCGCGGCCGTCACCGGGTTCTGCATCGGCGCGGGCTGCGAGATGGCGCTGGCCTGCGACATGCGTATCGCGGCGGCCGACTCCCGGTTCGGTATCACGCCCGCCAACCTCGGCATCGTCTACAGCTTCGTGTCGACAAGGCAGTTGGTGGCCACGGTGGGCCCGGCGTGGGCGAAGCAGATCCTGTGCGGCGGTGAGCTGATCGACGCGCCGACCGCGCTGCGGATCGGCCTGGCCAACGAGCTCCACCCGGCCGATGGGCTGGCGGCTCGTGTGGCCGAGTTGGCCGACACCCTGGCCACGAGGGCGCAGGGCAGTGTGCGCAGCGCGAAGCAGATGGTCAACGAGATCCTGGACGGCCAGGACGAGGAGAGCGACGCCGACCGGGCGCTGTACGACGAGGCTGCATTGAGCGCCGATTACGTGGAAGGCGTGGCGGCGTTCCTGGCCAAGCGTAAGCCAAAATTCTGATTCGGCAATTGGTCACACTTCAGGATTACGCGAGCACCGACAAACGCAAGAATTGTCGGTGCTCGTGGCTGTGGTCGAGCCCGGAGAAAAGTCAAGGCCCCGGTGATCTATCGCTACCAGGGCGACAGGGAACTGTCCGGGGCTCTCGCCGATCATCGTACGCAAGGGCGCCAGCGTGAGCTGAGCGTCTAGAACTCTGGATACTCGGACTCCGTCGTGGCGTCCGGTCGATCCCAGGTCTGCCAGGACACGCACGTCGGCCGGCGCCCGGTGGCCGCGAACTCGTGCACTGCCTGCCGAACCAGCTCGACCGGGATCTCGGAGTTGGGCGGGAATTCGTTGTCCGACGTCATGTACATGTACAGCAGCGGCTCACCCTCGGTGGATCCACTGCCAACGGTGAAGCTGCCGTCCAGATCGTCGCTGCCCGAATAGAGCAAGGCTCCATCGTGAACGTGAAAACCGGCATAAAGCACGGGGCCGAACCTGGTGCCGACCGGAGTGACCGTCGCCAGCGCCGGCCAGTCGGAACTGGACAACGCGGCGACCCGATCAAGCGCGGCGTCCAATTCCGCCTCCGTGTCGGCAACGTCACCCGCAGTTTGCTTCCGGGCGTACCACAACTTCAGCGGGATCATGGCGTGGCGCCTCCGATGAACGTGCGTCGATCGTTCGGTGCGTAGACGGTGAGCGTGCAGCCGGCCGGCAGCATCAGAGGCAGTAGCTCCTCGCAGCTCAGGTCGCCGCTACAGACGTCATTGTTCACGACGACGGTGACGTGCTGTGATCGGCCCGACGCCTCGAACCGCTGGCGAAGGTACTCGGCCAGTTTCATCTCTGCATGAGATTCCACCGACAGACGTGGAAACCCGAATGACCGCAGACGCGCGCGAGTCGCCGTAGACAGCGTATCCTCGCCGCTCACGATCTTGTGGACTCTTCCGTCGGAGTCGATCCAGCGACCATGGGTCTTGCGGCCGGCGCCCCGTTCGGCAGCGGTGATCGGCTCAGGCAGTTGGCGGCGAACGATCGCGACCTGGTCAGGTTTAGCCGGGCCGACGATGCTGGTCAGGTAGTCGCGGGCGTGTGCTGTGGCCAGGTCGAGGATGGCGATGATGCGGCGAACCTGGTCGTAGGCGTGTTCCAGATACGCGGCGGCATCTCCGAGATGAGGTTGGGTGCTTCGGTGCCGAGTTCGGCATACGTGCTGCCGGCCTTCTCCCAAGAGTCCAGGGCACCGGCCAGGATTCCGCGTGCCCTAGCGACTCGACTGAGAGCGGTGTGCACACCCACCACGACATCTTTGATCGACGGCACACATTCATCGTGGCAGGCCGAAAATGGAAAGTCGCCACACATATGGGTGATGCGAAACGGATGGGAACGGCAGGTTGAGACGGTCCTAGCATGTGACTTTGGTGTTCGTCAGGGAACTGTCCGGTGCTTTCGCCAAGATCGGGCCAGTCAAGGCCCCGGCGATGTATCGCTGCCAGGGCGACATTGATCGTTCCGGGGCTCTCGTCCTCTACTATACGGAGACCGAGTTGCTGCGCAACCGAATTCTCATTCCGTCGTGGCGTTCGGTCGATCCCAGGTCTGCCAGGACACGCATGTCGGCCGGCGCCCGGTGTCTGCGAACTCGTGCACCGCCTGCCGGACCAACTCGACCGGTATCTCGGAGTTTGACGGGAGTTCGTTGTCCGACGTCGCGTACATGTACACCAATGGCGAGCCGCCCGGCTGGCCCTCACCCCGCGTGTAGTACGGGCCGCGCGCATCCCTGCCGCTGTAGTAGACGGCACCGAGTTCGAGGTGAAAGCCGGGATACAGCACTGGGCTTTGTCGTCCGGAACCAGTGTCACTTCTGCGGCGGCAGGCCAGTCCGGTCCGACAAGCGCCGCGACCTTGTCGAGGATGCTGTCCAGCTTCTCGTGAGTGGTGGCGATGTCGCCCCTCTGCCTGATCGTGCGAGTACCACAACTCAAGCGGGGTCATCGCTGGTTCACTCCGATTTGATCGACGGCACACATTCATCGTGGCAGATCGTAAATGGCAAGTCGCCACACTTGTGGGTGATGCGAAACGGGATGGGAACTGCAATGTGGGATTGCAGGTGGATGGTGGATCGGTCCAGCTTCGTCCGGGAGGCCACATTGCATGCTCACGTCAGTCCTGTGCTGTTGCGCCAGGAGATCGGCCGCAGGTTGCGGGCTGCGCGGGAGGCGGCGGGGCTGGCGTTGGAGACTGCGGCACCGATGTTGGAGACGTCGACCAGCACGTTGAGCCGGATCGAGAAAGGCATCACGGCGGTCACGGTGCATCTCGTTCGCGGGATGTCGGACGTGTACGACCAGCGGTTGGACGACCTGCTCGACCTCGTTCGGGAAGCGCGATTGCCCGGTTGGTGGAAGGCGTACGGCATTGCCGACAGTGATTTCGTCGCGCTGGAGACCGGCGCCAGCCTGATGTCCACGTTTCAGCTCAGTTTCGTCCCGGGACTGCTCCAGACGGCCGCCTATACCAAGGCGTTGTTCGAATCGGTTCGCCGACCACCCGATGAGGAGTGGGTCATCAACCAGCTCAAGGTCCGGGAACTCCGGCAGGAGCGCCTCACCGACGAAGCACGGCCACTGGCGATCGACGCCGTGATCCATGAGTTCGCGTTGCGTTATCCGGTTGGCGGCATTGATGTTCTGCGCGCCCAGTTGCGGCACCTCGCGCTGGTGACGGATCTGCCGACCGTGTCGCTGCGGGTGCTGCCGATTTCGGTGATCGCCAACGAGGCAATGGAAGGTGGCTTCACCGTGCTGGACTTTCCCTGGCCGGAACAGCCCAGCATGGTGCACTTGGAGCACGCGCTCGGTGCTGAGCGAAAGGAGAAGGCCGAACAGGTCCGGGCGGCTAGACTTCGCTTTGAGCACTTGCGGTCGCTCGCGCTGGAGCTGGGCGAATCGCGTGCGCTGATCGAGCGAGTGACCGAGAAACTGTGAGGTGCGTGATGTCCACTGTGGACCTGGCTGGTGCGCGGTGGCGCAGGAGCAGCTACAGCAGTGGGTCCGGAGGCGGTAACTCCGACTGCGTCGAGGTCGCGTTCGGTGGCGAGGCGGCTGCGATCAGGGACTCCAAGAACGTTGCTGGTCCGGTTCTCGCGGTGCCGGCTTCGTCGTGGACCGCACTGCTGCGCGCATGCCGTTAGAGCCCTGTTGACCTGGGCTTCTCCGCTCCGGTGTCAATCAGTCAGGGGTGCGCCGTAGGGTGGAGGTGAGATACCCCTCCAGGCGACTCGTCCCGGGCAGGGGTCTGTCCGCGTCCCCGCACCCGCCCGAGGAGTGTCAACCCGTGCCCACCCCAGGACCGCTTGCCGGCCTGTTGCGCGCCATCCTGCCCGATGCCGGTCTGTGCTCCGTGGTCGAACACGCCGGTACCGGCCTGCTCGAACTGGAGGGCCCACCGGCCGCACGGCCGCTGATCACGGCTGCCCTGGCCGCCCCGGCCGATCTTGGTGGCGCCGATCGCACCGTCCTCATGGTCACGGCCACCGGCCGTGAAACGGAAGAACTCGCCGCCGTCCTGGCCGACCTGCTCGGTGAGGACACCGTCGTCACGTTCCCGAGTTGGGAGACCCTGCCGCACGAGCGCCTGAGCCCACGCGCGGACACCGTGGGCCAGCGCTTGGCCGTGCTGCGCCGCCTCGCTCACCCGGAAGAACACCCGTCCGGGCGACTCCGAGTCGTCGTGACCACCGTCCGTAGCCTCATCCAGCCACTCGCGCCCGGCCTCGGCGAACTCGTCCCGGTCGACCTCAAGGTCGGCGTCGAACAGGACTTCGAAGGGGTCGTCGAACGCCTCGCCGAACTGGCCTACGCGCGTGTCGACATGGTCGAGAAGCGCGGCGAGTTCGCCGTCCGTGGCGGCATCCTGGACCTCTTCCCGCCGACCGCCGAGCACCCGGTGCGCGTCGAGTTCTGGGGTGACGAGGTCTCCGAGATCCGCGCGTTCTCCGTGGCCGACCAGCGCTCGCTGCCCGGTGAGATCGCCGAGGTCGTGGCCACGCCCTGCCGGGAACTCCTGCTCACCGAGGCCGTCCGCGCCCGCGCCGCCGAACTCGCGCAGGCCCATCAGGCGGACGCCCAACTCGCCGAGATGCTGACGAAACTCGCCGAGGGCATCCCGAGCGAGGGTATGGAGGCGCTGATCCCGGCGCTGCTGCCCGGCGAGATGCAGCTGCTCACCGACGTCCTGCCGACCGGCGCCCACGTTGTCCTGACCGACCCGGAGAAGGTCCGCGCCCGCGCCCACGACCTGGTCCGCACCGGCCTGGAATTCCTCGAAGCCTCCTGGATGGCGGCTGCCGGCGGTGGCACGGCGCCCATCGATCTCGGCGCCAGCTCCTACCACTCGCTTGCCGACGTGGCGACGCACGCCAGGGAGACCGACCGTCCATGGTGGACACTCTCGCAGCTGACCAGCGAGACGGCAGGCGTCGTCCGGCTGGACCTGCACCCGGTCGAGGCCTACCGGGGTGAGCTGACCCGCGCGTTCGCCGACCTGCGTGCCCACGTGATGACCGGCGGCACGGCCGTCCTGATCGTGCCCGGCGCCGGCACCGCCCAGCGCGCCGTGGAGCAGCTCAAGGACGCCGACGTGCCGGCCCACCTGGCCGAGGACGGCCTGACGGAACCCGCCGACAAGGCCATGGTCACCGTCGTCCGTGGCCGCCTGGAAGAGGGCTTCGCCGCCCCCGAACTGGGTTACGTCGTACTCACCGAGACCGACCTGACCGGCGGCCGAGGTGGCACGTCGACCAGGGACATGCGCCGCAGCCTGCCCAGCCGCCGCCGCAACGCCGTCGATCCGCTGGCGCTCAAGCCGGGCGACCACGTCGTGCACGAGCAGCACGGCATCGGCCGCTACGTGGAGATGGTGCAGCGCACTGTGGCCGGCGCGACCCGGGAGTACCTGGTGCTGGAGTACGCGGCCAGCAAGCGCGGTCAGCCCGGCGACCGGCTGTTCGTGCCGACCGACCAACTCGACGAGATCTCCCGCTACGTCGGCGGCGAGCTGCCCACGTTGAACAAGCTGGGCGGCTCGGACTGGAAGAACACCAAGGCCAAGGCGAAGAAGGCGGTCAAGCAGATCGCCGCCGAGCTGGTCCAGCTCTACGCCGCCCGCCAAGCGGCGCCCGGCCACGCCTTCGCGGGCGACACGCCGTGGCAGCGTGAGCTGGAGGACGCGTTCCCGTTCACCGAGACCCCGGACCAGATGGCCGCCATCGACGAGGTCAAGGCGGACATGCAGAAGTCCTCGCCGATGGACCGGGTGGTCTGCGGTGACGTCGGCTACGGCAAGACCGAGATCGCCGTCCGGGCCGCTTTCAAGGCCGTGCAGGACGGCAAGCAGGTCGCCGTGCTGGTGCCCACGACACTGCTCGCACAGCAGCACCTGAACACGTTCGCCGAACGCATGCAGCCGTTCCCGGTGACCATCAAGGGCCTGTCCCGGTTCACCGACAAGCTGGAGTCCGAGGCGACCGTGGCCGGCCTGGCCGACGGCACCGTGGACATCGTGATCGGCACCCACCGGCTGCTCCAGACCGGGATCCGCTGGAAGGATCTCGGGCTGGTCATCGTGGACGAGGAGCAGCGGTTCGGCGTCGAGCACAAGGAGCACATCAAGGCCCTGCGCACCTACGTCGACGTGTTGACAATGTCGGCGACACCCATTCCGCGCACCCTGGAGATGAGCCTGGCCGGCATCCGCGAGATGTCCACCATCCTCACCCCACCCGAGGAGCGGCACCCGATCCTGACCTACGTCGGCGGCTACGACGACAAGCAGGTCGGCGCCGCCATCCGCCGCGAACTGCTGCGGGACGGCCAGGTCTTCTACGTGCACAACAGGGTGTCCTCGATCGAGAAGGCGGCTCGCCGGCTGCGCGAACTCGTACCCGAGGCCCGGGTGGTGACCGCGCACGGCCAGATGAACGAGGACCGGCTGGAGAAGATCATCCAGGGGTTCTGGGAGCGCGAGCACGACGTGCTGGTCTGCACCACGATCGTGGAGACCGGCCTGGACATCTCCAACGCGAACACGCTGGTGGTCGAGCGCGGTGACCTGCTCGGGCTGGCCCAGCTGCACCAGTTGCGTGGCCGTGTCGGTCGTGGTCGGGAACGCGGTTACGCCTACTTCCTGTACCCGCGGGAAACGCCACTGACCGAGACGGCACACGACCGGCTGGCCACGATCGCGCAGAACACGGAGCTGGGTGCCGGCATGGCCGTGGCCATGAAGGACCTGGAGATCCGGGGCGCCGGCAACATCCTGGGTGCCGAGCAGTCCGGGCACATCGCGGGCGTCGGCTTCGACCTGTACGTGCGGCTGGTCGGCGAGGCGGTCGAGGCCTTCCGCAAACATGCCGGCGCGGATGGTGCCGACGGTGACGAGGACCTCGCCGACGTGCGGGTGGACCTGCCGGTGGACGCGCACATCCCACACGACTACGTGCCTGGCGAGCGGCTGCGCCTGGAGGCCTACCGGAAGATCGCAGCCGCCGCTGACGCGGCCGGGCTGGACGCGGTGCGGGACGAACTGGTGGACCGGTACGGAGCCACGCCGACGGCGGTGGAGAACCTGCTCGCCGTCGCCGCGTTCCGCCAGGCGTGTCGGACACACGGCGTCACCGAGGTGGCCACCCAGGGCAGCGGTATCCGGTTCGCCCCGCTGCCACTGCGGGACTCGCAGCTGGTGCGGCTGCACCGGCTCTACCCGAAGGCGCTGTACAAGCCGGTGGCGAACACCGTGTCCGTGCCCCGGCCGACGGAAGGGCCGGCCGGCGGTCGGCTCGGCGCGCCGCCGCTGCGGGACCGGGAGCTGCTGGACTGGGCCGCGAAGTTCCTGGAGTCGCTGGTCGGGGTGCCGGCAACGGTCGGTTGACATTCGGTTACCGAATGTGTTCGGATCGGCCGGGACGTACTCCAGTCGGGTGGATGGTTGGTCCGACGAGTGGATGCATCTGTGGCTGTCGGGTCCGGCGCACTACCCTCCATGGGGCCGGAAGTGAGCGATCCAGAACCATGAGGAGCGCGGTGACTGCGGCAAACACGCCGGCGTGCCAAGGAAAAAGTCCGGACCGTACCGGACAGGTCAAGCAAGGTAAGGACTTTCCACCGCCGATTGTGCACACCACATGAGCGTTCCCTCCGCTGATGCGGCCTCGCTCCGACCGCCAGTTCGGTCGGAGCTGGTGGCGGCATGGCTGCTTACGCTCGCGCCCACCGGGTTCACCCCGCTGCCGCACGCCGAGTTCGAGCGCGTCATCGGGTCACTGGTCGACACGATGGCCGACGGCATGACCGCCGACCCGGTCGACCAGCAAGCCGGCTACCAGGCGGGCGTCGCCGTCGTCGGCACCCGCTTCACCGACCCGGAATGCCTGCGCGGCAGCATGCGTGTGCTCGGCAACGGCCTGCTCCGGATCGCCGAGTCCGACGGCCTGGCCGACCCGCTGACCAGGTCGTTCACCATGCTCGGTGCGTTCTGCGCCGGCTACACGTCAGCCCTGCGGGACTGGCTGTTCGACCAGCAGGAAGAGGTCAAGGTCGCGCTCCAGCGGGCCACCGGCGAGGTGGAGCGCAGGCTGCGGCGCAGCGAGGCCTGGTTCCGTGAGGTGTTCGTCCGGTCCGGTGTCGGCATCGCGATCAGCGACTCGGGCGGCAAGCTGGCCCAGGTCAACCCGGCGCTGGCCGAGATTCTCGGGCTCGGCCCCGGTGAACTGGCCGGTCGCAGCATCGAGGAGTTCTTCCACCCGCAGGACGCCGTCGACCTGCGCACCGACTTCCACGAACTGAGCGGTCTGGGCGGTCGACCGCTGCGCAGGCGCAGGCGCCTTGTTCGTGCCGACGGCCAACTCGTGTGGGTCCACCTGGCGGTGTCGGTGCTGCGCGACTCCGACGAGCTGCCGACGCTGCACCTGACCATGGTGGAGAACGTCAGCGACCTGCATCTGCTGCAGGACCTGACCAGCCACCAGACGCTGCACGACGTGCTCACCGGTCTGCCCAATCGGCAATACGTGTTGTCCCAGCTGCAAAGTCTGCTTTCCGGCCAGGTGGCAGGCGAGCGGGTCACGCTGTTCCAGCTCGACCTGGACGGCTTCGGCGCGATCAACCACGGCCTCGGCCCCGAGCACGGCGACCGGCTGCTGACCACGGTGGCGCGCAGGCTGGAATCGCTGTTCGCCGGTCGGCGGACACTGGTCGCCCGGCTGACCGGAGACGAGTTCGCGGTGCTGTTCGCCACCGGCTGCGAACCCGGTGACGTGCAGGACACGGTGAACCAGATCAACGTGGAGCTGGCCGAGCCGGTGCACGTGCCCGACGGCGGTGTCGGGCTGTCCGCCAGCATCGGTGTGGCACACGGCCCGGTCGGCCGGATCGATCCGTACGAGCTGCTGCGCCGGGCCGACGTCGCGTTACGGCGGGCACAGACCACCGGTAGGCGGCAGTGGGCCGAGTACGACCGGGATCGGGACGCGGTGGACCGGCGACGCGCCACGCTCGCCGTGACCATGTCCGGTGCGTTGGAATTCGGTGAACTGGCCACGGGATGGCAGCCCTGGTACGCGTTCGAGGACGGTGCCGTTGCCGGGATCTCGGTGCGCGCCAGCTGGGAGCACCCCGAGCACGGCCTGATCGAGCACAACGAGTGCCTGGCACTGGCCGAGATGACCGGTGCCTCCGTGGCGTTCGCGAGCTGGCTGATCGACTCGTCGTGTGAGCAGATCCAGGCGTGGTGGTCCCGGTTCGGTGACCGCACGCCCCTGGTCGGACTGAGCCTCACCGGCGGCCAGGTCGCCGATCCGGACCTGATCGGGACCGTCGGCGCCGCGATCGACAGGACCGGTATCCGGCCGGCCGCGCTGTGTCTCGGTGTGCCGCTGGAATCGGTGGCCGACGGGCACAGCGAGGCAAGGGACAACATCGGCGTGCTGGCCGGGATGGGTGTCCGAATCCTGCTCGGCGGCGCCGGGATGGCACCGGTCGAGTCGATGCTGCTGGACGAATGGCCGATCACCACCGTGCAACTGGCCGAATCGCTCGTCTCCTCGGTGGCCGCGGCGGGTCCCGAGTCGCGGCTGGCCAGGGCCGGCGGCGCGTTGGTCCGTGGCCTGGGTGAGGTGGGCATCCGGGTGGTCGTGCCCGGCCTGCGCACCGCGGTGGAGGCCGGTTGGTGGCGTTCGGTCGGCGCCCAGGCGGCGAGTGGCCCGTACTACGGCCCGGTACTCACACCGCAGCAGTCGGCGGTCCGGCTGGCCGAACGACTCGGGCCGCCGTACGCCGGCTAGGCCACGTCGACCGGGTCACGTCGACTGGGTCACATCACTGCCAGGTCCGGGATGTCGGTCGGACCCGGTGTGAGAGGGTAGGTGACTGTGACACTCGTCATTCGCCGCCCGGTCGGGGTACTCGTGGGTCTGGCCGCCGCCGCTTTGTTGCTGTCCGCATGTGGATCCGGGCCGAATCAGGTCGGATCCGCACTGATCGTGGGCAACACGTCGGTGTCGGTGAACCAGGTCCAGAAGGAACTCAACGGCCTCCTGGCCAGCTCGCCCACCGTCCAGCAGGCCCAGAAACAGGGCAAGCTGGATCAGGCCACCGCCGGCATCGTGACCAACCACGTGCTGCACGACCTGGTCGGCAGGTCGGCGACGGAGAACCAGTTGGTGGTCACCGATCAGCAGGTGGACCAGCTGATCAGCCAGTCGGGCGGTGCGGCCAAGCTCGCCCCCGCGCTGGAGGTCGACCAGGCCAACGTGCGGACCACCGTCAAGGACGTGCTGCTTGAGGTGGCGCTGGCCCGCAAGTTCGCGGACAGCCTGTCGGTGAACTTCGGCTACGTCGTGGCCACCAGCCGGGCGGACGCGACGGCGAAGGCCCAGCAGCTCGCCGCGAACCCGAACGGGCTGGCCGCCATGGTGGCCGCGGCGAACAAGACCGCCCAGGCACAGGGCGCGCAGAGCGGCGGCCAGACGACGGCCACGTTCTCGGTGTCCTCCTACCTGCAGGGTGTCGAGCAGGCCCAGCAGCAGGCGCAGTCGCAGGGCACCGCCGCGCCGACCGAGAACGACGGCCCGGTGTTCGGCACGCCCGTGAACACGGTTGTCGCGTTCGAGCCGGATCCCGCGTCCAGCGGCACCTGGATCGTCGCGCTCATCAAGTCGCGCACCATCAACACCAGCACCGTGCCGCTGGGTGCCTCGCCCGCGGACAACGCCGACCTCTCCACGCTGGAGCAGATCGGCATCAGCCTGCTCCAGCCGGACGCCAAGTCGCTGGGGGTGCGGGTCAGCCCGCGTTACGGCGTGTGGGACCAGGTCGGGATGGAGGTCGTGCCGAGCACGGCACAGCCCACCGGCCTGGAGATCCCGGTCGCGCACAAGTCATGACCGGGTCGGCCGCGAGCGGTAGCGCGGTCGTGCTGGTGGACGAGCGGCTCGGTGCGGTGCTGCCGGCCGCCGCCCTGGCCGTGCTGCGCGAGGCCGATTTCGTGTACGCCGGCAGCGACCTGCCCGCGAATGTGGTGGCAGCACTGGGTTTGCCGTCCGCGCCCGCCGAGTTGCACCCGGGCCGGGCGATCGTCGTGGTCGCCGCGGAACGCACCGAACCCGCTGCCGCCGTGCTGGTGGCCGCCGGTGCGCCGGTGCTGGCCACCGAGCCGCCAGCCGGGGCGGAACTACTGTCCGCCGTCGCGGTGATGGATCGGCTGCGGTCGCCGGGCGGTTGTCCGTGGGACGCCGAGCAGACCCACGAGTCGCTGCGCCAGTACCTGGTCGAGGAGACATTCGAACTGCTGGAGGCGATCGAGGACGGCGACCGGCCCGCGCTGCGTGAGGAACTGGGCGATGTGCTGCTCCAGGTCCTCTTCCACGCCAGGGTCGCCGCCGAGCACACCACCGACCCGTTCACCGTGGACGAGGTGGCCGCCGATCTGGTCGGCA
>DASUJK010000399.1:0-9140 GCA_036279295.1 Pseudonocardiaceae bacterium
GACCACGGCGGCCCAGTAGAACGCCTCGCGCCGGGCGGTGTCGACGCTGTGGATGGACAGTGTGCGCTCGGTGCGCTGCCAGGTGACGTAGACGGCCGCCAACAGCACCGCGTAGAGCACGCTGGACACGATGTAGGGCACACCGAAGCCGACGTGCAGCACGTCGGCGGCCATCGTGCCGAACACGCCGACCATGACGACCGCGAACCAGTACGTCCACGCCAGGTAGCGGCGCATCGCGAACTGGAGCACCAGCGCGACGGCGAACGCGACGAACCCGAGGCCGACGGCCGGGATCGGGCCGAGCACCCGGACCAGGTAGTCCGACGTCGATTCGCCCACCGCGGTGGAGAGGCCCTTGATGAGCCAGAAGTAGGCAGTGATCTCCGGGACCCGCAGTGCACGCCTGGATGCGCTTGGCAGCGACACGAAACCTCCCATGACAACGAAGCGGCCAGTGTACCTACATGCTGTAGGAGATAGCGGATGCGGGCGGGGTCACTTGCTTGCCGGCAGGCATGTTGGTGGTCAATGTCAGCGGGTCCGCGATACGGTTGCCGCCTCGTTCGCCGATGCGCAAAGGAGGGGACAGCATGAACCGTCGTTGAGTGCCGTCCTTTCCGCCCGGTTGGGTGGCCGTTTCTGCTGGCGCGCGACGCTGACCACACGCTCGCCGCCGCAGCCCCGTATGCGTGAGGTGAGTGGAAGCATGTCCGAACAGTCCTATCAGGATGACCTGACGAAGATCGTCATCGACGACGTCCGGCCCAACGCGGCCGGTGTCGACCGCGCAGGAGAGTTCCCCAGCGCCAACATCGAAACCCTCCAGGCGAGCGGCCTGCTCGCGATCACCGTGCCGACCGAGTACGGCGGCGGTGGGCTCGGCCTTGCCGAGGCGACCGACATCGTCCGGCAGCTGTCCACCGCGTGCGGCTCGACCGCGATGGTGGTCACGATGCACTACGCGGCCACCGCCGTGCTCGCCGCCACCGGCCGCGGCGAAGTGCTCCGCGAGATCGGCGACCGCAGGCACCTGACCACACTGGCGTTCTCCGAATCCGGTTCCCGCAGCCACTTCTGGGCCCCGGTGAGCACCGCGACCGCCGACGGCGACGACACCGTCGTGCTGGACGCGCGCAAGAGCTGGGTCACGTCGGCGCACCACGCCGACAGCTACGTGTGGTCCAGCAAGCCGCTGGCCGCCGACGGCCCGATGTCGCTGTGGCTGGTCCGGGCCGGCGTGGACGGGCTCGCCGTGCCGTCCGGTTTCGACGGACTCGGCTTGCGCGGCAACGATTCCTGCCCCATGACCGCGACCGGCGTCCGGGTCGCCGGCGGCGACCTGCTCGGCGCGGACGGCACCGGCCTGGACACCGCGTTGGCCGCCGCGCTGCCGTGGTTCCTGCTGCTCAACGCGTCCGCCAGCGTCGGTCTGATGCAGGCCGTCACGGCCGACACGGCGACCCACCTGGTCGGCACCCGGCTCCAGCACATGGACCAGTCACTGGCCCAGCAACTGCCATCGCGCACGAAGCTGGCCACGATGCGCATCGAGACCGACCGCACCCGCACGTTGGTCGAGGACGCCGTGGCCGCGGTGACAAACGGTCGGGAGGACGCCCAACTGCTGGTGCTGGAAGTGAAGGCAGCTGCCGACGACAGCGCCGCGCACGTGGCCGACCTGGCGATGGCGGCCTGTGGTGGTTCCGCGTTCCGCAAGGAACTGCCCATCGAACGGCGGTTCCGCGACTCGCGGGCCGCCCGGGTGATGGCGCCGACCACGGACGCCCTGCTGGACTTCGTCGGCCGCGCGCTGTGCGGGCTGCCGCTGCTCGACGGGCCGGCCTGATGGCGGCCCTACTGCTCGGCGCCGTCGCCTACGACCCGAAGGTCGTCACGATCTGGGAGGGCTTCCGCACCTGGCTGCGCAGTCGCGACCTGGACTTCGACTTCGTCCTGTACTCGCATTACGAACGCCAGGTCGACGACCTGGTGACCGGCCGGATCGCGGTGGCGTGGAACTCGCCGCTGGCGTGGGTGCGGGCCACCCGGCTCGCTGCGGCGACCGGGGTGGGTGTGTCCGCGGTCGCGATGCGGGACACCGATCGGGACCTGACCTCGGCGGTCGTGGTGCGGGCCGACTCGCCGTTCGCGAGCATGGCGGATCTGGGTGGCCGCACGGTCGGTGTCGGTGCGGTCGACTCGCCACAGGCGACCCTGCTGCCCCTGTCGTTGCTGCGCGGGGAAGGGGTCGACGTGCGGGTGCGGCGGTTCGACGTCGGTGTCGGCCTGCACGGTGACCACATCGGCGGCGAGCGGGAAGCCGGCGTTGCGCTGCGGGACGGCCAGGTCGACGCCGCCTGCATGATCGACGGCAACCTGCTGCTGTTCGGCCAGGAAGGCACGCTGCCGGCCGACTCGGTGCGGGTCGTCGGGCAGACGCAGCCCTACGACCACTGCAACATGACGGTCGGTCCGGCCGCCGACCCGGCACTGGTCGACCCGTTCGTGAAGCTGCTGCTGGACATGTCCTACGCGGACGCGGAAGTGCGGCCGCTGCTCGACCTGGAAGGTCTCAAGCAGTGGCTGCCCGGTCGCACCGAGGGCTACGCGGCACTGGAGCGGGCCGTGGACGAGGTCGGCTTCTACGGAGCGGATGGCAGCGTCGATGCCGTCGACTATCGACCTTGAGTCACTCGGCCTGGACGCCGGTGGGCACCTGTTGCTGGAACGGGGGCTCGCCGGCATCCAGGCCGGGGACCGGCTGACAGTGCACGGCACGCACCCGGCCCTCGCGCTGCACCTCGGCGCGTGGTGCCGGGCGCACGGCCACCGGCTGGACCGGGATGCCGCCGTACCCACGGTGGTCAAGGGCACCGCGATGGAGGCACGGTGGAGCGGCGCCGAGCGAGCGGGCGCGGCGGGCCGGGTGTCCGAGCACGCCGACCGACGGTGGGGTCTGGCCGCGCGTGGTGCGCTGGTCGAGGCGGGTGGGCCGCCGCTGTCCGTGGAGTGGGTCGACCGCGATCTCGTGTGGGCGGACGTGGCGCCGCAGTTGTACGCGAACGCGACGGCCAACCAGTGGGACCCGGCGACCGCCGTCGACTGGGGTGCCACGGCGGACGTGCCGACCGAGATCGAGGACGCCGTCGTCCAGGTGATGACCTACCTGGTGGAGAACGAGCAGGCGGCCCTGATCCTGCCGGCACGCATGCTGTCCCAGCTGCACCCGCACTTCCGTGAGGTCATGCAGTTGCTGGCCGCGCAGGTCGCCGACGAGGCGAGACACGTCGAGATCTTCACCCGGCGGGCCATGCTGCACCGGGACGTGCTCGGGGTGTCCGGGGCCGGCGGCCGCGCTTCGCTGGCGACTTTGTTGGGAGAGCAGGACTTCACTCTCGGCTCGTTCCTGCTCTCGGTGCTCGGCGAGGGCACGTTCCTTGACCTGCTGCGGTTCCTGAACAGGTACGCGCCGGACCCGGTCACCGCCGACGTGACCCGGCTCGCCGGCCGCGACGAAGCCCGCCACGTCGCGTTCGGTGTCGCGCACACGGCGCACGTGGTGCAGACCGATCCGGCGTTCCTGAGCAGGCTGCGCGGTGCCGTGGCACGCCGGCACGCCGTGCTCACCGACACGGCAGGCCTGAACCAGCAGGTGTTCGACTCGTTGGTGCTCATCGCGGCCGGTTCGTGGGAACCGGCCGCGATCCGCCGTGGCTGGAACGCGGTCCAGGAGCTCCAGGCGGCCATGGGCGAAGGCCGCCGCAGACGCCTGGCCTACATCGGCTTCCCGGACGACGAAGCAGCCGAGATCTCGGCCCTGCACACGAGAAACTTCATGTGATCACTCGATCGGGATGAAGCTGCTGGTCGTTGGCGGTGGTGGGGTGGCCGTCGGTGCTGTCGTCGTTGTCGTCGGCGGCGGGTCGCACGAATCGGTGGCCGGCGTCGAGGTTCGCGTCGGCACAGCCCGGGTGGTCGCCGGGACGCACGTGGCCGACACGGTGGTCGTCGCTGGCGGCGCCACGGCGACGGTTCGCGTGCCGTGTGATCGGACGACAGTGGTCGTCGGGACGGCGGTTGTCGTCGGGATCGACACCGCGGAGTGCCCGAGCGCGACCGGTTGGCCGGGTCGCTGTCTGGGCACCAGCAGCGCGACCACGACGATCAACACGACCACCGCGGCAGCGGCACCGATGCCGACCACTCGACGACTAACCGGTAAACGGCCCGATGGTGGCCAGCCGTCCCGCCAGGCCGCCTGGGGACCACCGTGGCGCGCGCGGTCGGCCGCCGCCAGGATGTCCGACCGCAGCCGCACCGGAATGGCGATCGCCGGCATGCCGCCCAGCAGCGCGGCCGGGCTGACCAGGCGCCGCTCGCGTTCGGCGCACGTGTCGCATTCCTCGACGTGCCTTGCGATCCGCTTGCGGACCAGCTGGGTCAGCTGACCGTCCCAACCGGCGAGCAGCAGTTCCAGTCGGGTGCACTCGCCACGGCTGGTGCGGGCGATCAGCAGCGCGCCCAGCGACCGACGAGCCGTGGCACGCGCCCGGACCAGCAGCTTGTACGCCGACGACGGTGACATGCCCAGCGCGGCACCGAGTTCGTCGGTGGCCAGACCCTGCCGGTCGGCCAGTTCCAGGGCCAGCCGGTCCCGTGGCGACAGGCCCGCTGTCGCGGAGTGCACGACCTCGGCGAGTTCGGCTGCCACGGCCCGGTTGGCCGGTTGGTCGCGGTCGCCGGCGGGGGAGTCAGGCACGGTGTCCACCGGCACCTCCCGCGCCGCCTTCCCGATGCGGGCCAGGCATTCGTGCCTGGCGACCGCGAACAGCCAGCTGCGCAGCTTCTCCGGTTCGCGCAGCCCAGGCAACCGGGTGGCCGCGATGACGAAGACGTCCTGCAGGCAGTCCTCCGCGTCGGCCCTGCCGCGCAGCATGCTGGTGCACAGCGCCAGGATGCGCGGCGCGTACCGGTCGAAGATCACGGCGAGCGCCGCCCGGTCGCCCAACGCTGCCCGCCGCGCGAGCACACCGTCCGAGTCCCCGGCGTCGTGCGTGGTCACGGCGACAGTATGGCGGCTGGCGCACGTCACGAGGACGAGGTCGAGTCCGCCAGCGGCGGGGCGGTCGGGCGGGTCATCGTCGGCGTGAGCACGATCGTCCTGTGCACCATCGGGCCGGCACCGCCGACGCTGTAGAACGTGATGGTGGTGGACCCGCCGTCGGTGTAGCAGCCGCCGCCGAGCATCAGTGTCCCGCTTGCCGCATAGGTCCCGTACGAGCCGACCAGGCCGGGATTGTCCACGGACAGCGCCATTCCGGTCGCGTGGGTGACGTGCCAGGTCAGCTTCGGCTGGTACAGCGGAGTGTGCGCCATGCCGGGCAGGTCCTCGTAGTCGGCGACGACACAGTGCACGCTGGCGGTGATACCGCTCCGGATCACGGGGATGCGGCGGGGTGGGGTGGTCGTGGTGGTCGTGGTGGTCGTGGTGGTCGGCAGGGGCGGGGTGGTCGCGGCGACCGGTGGGACGGTCGTGAAGGTCGGCGGTGCGACGTCGCTCGCGTGGTAGGCGACCGGTACCGCGGCCGGTGTGCCGTTGACGCCACATGCGGTGAGGGCGAGCCCACCGAACACGACGGATGCGATGACCGGGGCGATGCGCTGCATGATGTCTCCTTCTTCGTGCCTGCCCTCGGTGGGCGTGCTGCGGGGTGGAGCGGCGGCGCACCGGTTTCCGGACAGCTTTTGCGCGGCGAGCGACAGTGACGTGGGTCACATGGCACGTGATGATCGATTCCCAGGACACTCGACAGGCGGTGGCCGGCACGTGGAGAGGACAACGGGCGCATGACGCAGCAGGACGACCGGGACAGGTGGATCCGCAGCTTCCATCCCACGCGGCACAGCCCGGTCCAACTGGTCTGTCTACCGCATGCCGGCGGCTCGGCCAGCTACTACCACCCGATGTCGGCCGACCTGGCCAAACGTGGTGTCGACACGCTGATCGTGCAGTACCCCGGCCGCCAGGACCGCAGGACCGAACCCGCCCTGACCACGATCGCCGAACTCGCCGACGGGGTGACCGACGCGCTGACCGGCCGGTCCGACCTGCCGATCGTGCTGTTCGGCCACAGCATGGGCGCGGTCGTCGCGTTCGAGACGGCCCGACGGCTGGAGCGGGCCGGCACCCCGGTGGCCACCGTGCTGGTGTCTGGTCGGCGTGGCCCGACCGCGACCAGGACCGAGCGGTGGGTGCACCAGATGCCCGACGGGGAGGTGGTCGGCGAGATCAAGTTGCTGGACGGCACGGCGGGGGAACTGCTCGACGATCCCGAGATGCTGGAGCTGGTCATGCCGGCGATCCGTGCCGACCACCAGGCGATCGAGACGTACGTGGCCGAGACCGGCGCGCTGGTGCACTGCCCGCTGACGGCCCTGGTCGGAGACGCCGACCCGAAGACGACGCCCGAGGAGGCGCGGGCCTGGTCGGTGCACACCACCGACCGGTTCGACCTGCGGGTCTTCCCCGGTGGCCACTTCTACGTCGCCGACCAGCGAGCCGCGGTGGTCGCCACGATCATGGCCGAGATCAGCCGCTGACCGGTGGCCCGTCGAGCTCACGCAACAGCTCCCGGACCTCGGCGGCCGCGTCCACACCCAGGTCACGCAGGAACTGGGCCAGCACCTGATCCGGCTCCATCGGCAGACCCACCGTGCATGCCAGGTGGGCGTAGAGCTGGCCGTCCGGGAACCGGTCGCGCAACCGGTGGGCCACGTGCAGTGCGAGCGTCGACTTGCCGATGCCGCCGGCACTGATGATGGCCACGACCGGCACCGACCGGTGCTCGCCGCGCAGCGAATCGGTCACCCTGGCGACCTGTGCGACCCGACCGGTGAAATCCGGGACGCCACCGGGCAGCTGGGCCAACAGTGGGAGTGCAGCGACAGGTGTGCCATCGAGGTCCGGGTCGGAGCGCAGGATCCGCTGGTGCAACTGCCGCACGTCGCGGTTCGGCTCGACACCCAACTCCCGGACGAGGTTCTCCCGCAACTGGCGGTGGCCGGCCAGCGCATCCGCCTGGCCGCCGTCGCGGTAGAGGGCGAGGATCAGCTGTGCGTGGAGCTGTTCGCGCAACGGGTGGTCCGGCGTGAGTCCACGCAACTCGGCGATCAGCTCGCCGTGCCGGCCCAGCCGCAGATCGGCGTCGATCCGCCGGCCGAGGGTCCGCAGGCGGGTCTCGGTGATCGACTGCCGGTGCGCCCGCGGCGCCGCCGATGTGATGTCGGCCAGCGGGTTGCCGCGGAGTTCTTCGCTGGAGACCACGGAATTCGCGTTCAACAACAGTGTGGCCAACAGTGTCCGTTGTTTCGTGGCACTGATCGGCCGGATTCCGTTGGCGTCACGGACCAGCAGCGGTCCAAGCACGCCGAATTCCATGTCCCACCTTGAAGGCTGGTTGTTCTCGCGGCGTGAGGCAGACGTGAGGGCAGTGGTAGCGACCCGGAGCAAGCTGCTGGTTCGGAGAGTTCCACGGCGGACCAGGGGAGCCATGCTGCACACGGACTTGCGTCATGACGGGGGAGTTGGCGTCCGCGAGGCGGCGGAACCGGATCATTGGGTGGCAGGTCAGTTGACCACTTGCCAAACGGTTCGAGTGTTGATCAGTTCACTCGGGTTGGAAGGTTCACCGCGAAGTGCGGGGGAAAGCGTCGCGCACATCACGGCACTGGCCGAAGTGTTCGACGAACTGCCGCCAATTGTCGTACACGGACCGTCCGGTCGGGTGATCGACGGTATGCACAGGGTGCGCGCGGCATTGTTGCGTGGCGAGGAGAGCATCGAGGCGAAGATCTATCCGGGACGGGTGGCTGACGCGTTCGTGCTCGCGGTCCGGATGAACACCAGCCATGGCATGCCGCTGTCCCTCGCCGACCGCAAGGACGCGGCCACGCGCATCATGACGTCGCACCGGCAGTGGTCCAACCGGATCGTCGCGGCCATGACCGGGCTCGCCGCGAGCACCGTGGCCGGCATCCGGGAGCAGTCCACCGATCGGACGGACCAGTCGGTCACCAGGATCGGGCAGGACGGCCGGGTGCGCCCGCTCAACGGCGCCGCGGGCCGGTTACGGGCCCACCAGCTGCTGACCGAACGACCGACGGCGTCCGTGCGCACCATCGCCAAGGAGGCCGGTATCTCACCGTCCACGGTGCAGGACGTCCGGCAGCGGCTGGCCACCGGGCGGGATCCCCTGCCACCGAGGCAGCGGATGGCGGCGTCGGCGGGCACGGGCCATGCCGTGGCCCGGCCGAGACCGGACCGCAGATCCGCGGGCCGGTCGGTGGCCAAGCCGGAGGTCGGTGCGACGCTGGCCGGCCTGATGCGTGATCCGTCCATGCGGTTCAGCGACGCCGGGCGGTTCCTGCTGCGGTGGCTGGACATGAACCGGGCCGGCATGGACGACTACGAGCAGATCATCGAGACGGTGCCCGACCACTGTGTCGGCGCGGTGGCGAAGCTGGCTCGCGGCTACGCCGAGGCGTGGCAGGAGTTCGCAGGCCGCCTGGAGGGGCGTAAGCCACCACGCACCCCCTGATCGACCCGGCCGGAAAACCGGTTGCCGCACAGGCACCGGTCTGGTGAACTGCCGCCACCCAGACCGACGAGTCCCGATCGAGTTCGAGGAGTTCTTCAGATGCGGCGAGCTGTCCTGTCCACCCGGAAAGGAACTGACACCTATCGACAGGACATGACGCTCCGTGAGTACGTTGAACTTGGGGATCCTGGCGCATGTAGACGCCGGTAAGACCAGCCTGACCGAGCGACTGCTGTTCGCAGCCGGCATCATCGACGAGATCGGCAGCGTCGACGCCGGCAGCACACGGACCGACTCGATGGCACTGGAACGGCAGCGTGGCATCACGATCAAGGCCGCTGTCGTGTCGTTCGTCATCGGCACACCGGCCGATGACGTCACCGTCAACCTGATCGACACACCCGGTCACCCGGACTTCATCGCCGAGGTGGAGCGGGTGTTGAGCGTGCTCGACGGCGCAGTGCTGGTGATCTCGGCGGTGGAGGGTGTGCAGCCGCAGGCCAGGGTGCTGCTGCGGGCGCTGCGCAGACTGCGCATTCC
>DASUJK010000400.1:0-2897 GCA_036279295.1 Pseudonocardiaceae bacterium
GCATCCGCAGGGGGTGCGCCAGGCTCTGCATGATCGCGGCGTCGGCGTGGACGACATCCTCGGTGGAGTCGAACCACGGGTCAGGTAGTTGCTCGTGCACAGATGAAAAATACGCTTGCAAAGATCTCCTTGCAAGGAATAACTTGCATGGCATGGCCAACCCAGCCCTGCTTGAGGTCCTTGCCCGCGAACAGCACGCCGAACTCCATCGCGCCCCGGCCGTCCGCCGGATGCGACTCAGCCAGAACAGAGCCGGGCCCCGGCAACGACTCGGCTGGCTGCTCATCGAGATCGGCTTACGCCTGGCGGTGCAGCCCGCCTAACGGGCGTGCGCCACCACGAACAGGAACTGTGGCTTGGCGGTCAGCCACAGGTACTCCCTGGGGAACAGTTCCCGCGCCGCGGGTTCTGGCATCGGTTCGCTGAGCTTGTCGAGTTGGAAACCGGCATCGGTGATCGCGTCGGTGATCTCGTGCAGCGACCGGTGCCAGAACCGCATCGTGACGTCGCCCCACTGTTCGTCCCACAGGTGCTTGGCGAAGTAGTCGCCGTTCGCCGCGATCGCGTGGTCCATGAACGGGTGGTGGGTGGACATCACGAACCGCCCGCCCGGCACCAGTACCCGGCGGAACTCGCTCAGCGTCGGGTGCCAGTCCTCTATGTAGTGCATCACCAATGAGCTGAGCACGACGTCGAAAGCGTTGTCCGGCAACGGTAACGGCTTGCTCAGATCGGCATGCAGCAACGGCACGTCCGGCCCGAGCCGCAGTCGCGCCTGTTCGAGTTGACCAGAACTCCCGTCCACGCCGGTCACCGTGGCGCCACCCGCGATCAGCGGCTCGGCGTGCAGCCCGGGTCCACAACCCGCGTCCAGCACCCGAAGTCCCGTGACATCGCCGACCAGCGCGAGTGACGCGGGCCGTTCGTAGTAGGCGTTGAACGCGTTGCCGACGCTGTTGCGGGCGTAGGTGGGCGCGTAGTCGTCGTAGACGTGATGGAGTTCCGGTGGAGACATCCCAGCAGCCTACGATCTGCTCGTGGCCGCGCAGACCTCTGGCAATTCCGGGTTCGAGATCGGCAAGGACGGTGTCGGTTCCATCGTCGTCGGGTACGACGGCAGCCCGCCGTCGACGCATGCCGCCGCGTGGGCCGCCGGCCTGGCCCGGCGGGAACGCGGTGTGCTGCTGATCGTGTACGTGGAAGTGTTGTCCAGCCCCGCGTACTGGACCGCGCTGGGCACCGCGGCGGCCGCCGAGGCAGGCGTCGAGTTCATGCAGCAGCTGCGGGACGAAGCCGGTCCGCTGCTGGACGAACGTGGTGTGACCTGGGAAATGCTGTACGGCCAGGGCGAACCGGCGACCGTGTTGGAGTCGATCGCCGAGGAGCGGCGTGCCGACTGCATCGTCGTCGGCCGGTCCCGGCACCGGGGCGGCCTGCTCGGCACCGTCCCGAAGTCGCTGATCGCGCACGCGACCCGGCCGGTGGTGATCGTGCCGTGACCGACCAGGGTGAGATCGTTGTCGGCGAACGCTTTGTCGACGCGGAACTGCCCGGTCAGGAGTGGCGCGGGATCACGTTCGAGCAGTGCGACTTCACCGAGGCCGACCTGCACGGCGCCAGCACGCACGGCTGCCGGTTCATCCGCTGTGACTTCAGCCGGACCGATCTGGTGGACGCCAAGCACACCGCGACCGCGTTCCAGAACTGCACGTTCGATCGCACGCTGCTGACCAGATGGTCGTTGGACGGGTGCAGCCTGCTCGGGTCCACGTTCCTGGACTGCCGGATGCGGCCGCTGACCATCCGGGACACCGACCTGACCCTGGTCTCGCTGTCCGG
This sequence comes from Pseudonocardiaceae bacterium, assembly GCA_036279295.1. Taxonomy (GTDB): domain Bacteria; phylum Actinomycetota; class Actinomycetes; order Mycobacteriales; family Pseudonocardiaceae; genus DATEPR01. The sequence continues at coordinate 1,840 of DASUJK010000400.1, forward strand.
CGCCAACCTGCGCGACGTCAACCTGTCCGGCCTGCGCCTGCGCGACGCCAACCTGTCCGAGTCCGACCTGCGCAATGTCGACCTCCGGGACGCCGACCTGACCGGCGCCCGGCTGCTCCGCACCAGATTCGGCGGCGCCGACCTGCGCGGTGCGCGGATCGACGCCGACGGACTGGTACAGGCCACCCTGCGCGGCGCCCGGATCGACCTGGAAACGGCCGTCCGGTTCGCCGCCGCGCACGGCTTGGACGTGGTCAGCTGACCGGCGGCTGCGCCGGCTCGATCTCCATCAGGTCACCAGCGCCGATCAGTTCCTCGACGGCCCTGGACAGCAGGTATGCCGTGCCACCGCCCGGCTGGTCGAACCACGGGATGGCCCCACCGGTCAACGCCTGGACCGGCCGGATCACCCGGTACACGTGGTACGGCCGATGCACCCAGTCCGGGACCAGCGACCGCTGCTCGAACGGCGTGCCGGCCACGTAGGTCAGGTTGCCGTCCGGTCCACCGAACCGGTCCACCTCGGTGCCCGGTTGTAGCTCCAGCAGCCGCTTGCCCCGGAACAGGGTCAGCGGCGGCTCGCCGGACATGGGCTGGATCGGCCAGTCGGCTGCCGACGCGGGCTGTGCCGCGGCCACCGGTACCGGCTGCTGGACCTGCGGTGGCACCTGCTGCATCGGTGGCTGCTGTTGCATCGGCATCGGTTGCATCGGCATCGGCGGCGCCGGTGGTATCGGCGGAGGTGCGGAAACCCGGCCGTTGGACCGGTTCTCCGCCTGCATGTCGGCCAGCGGCTCGACGTGCAGGTCGTCGTGCGGGTCGCCGAGCATGTGATCGGGCAGGTCGGCATCGACCGGCTCGGGCACGTCCCGGACGTCGCGTACGTCCCGATTCTGGTCGATGCGGTCCTCGTCGATGCGGTGATCGTCGAGCTGGTGATCGTCGTCGGCATGGCTGTCCGTGGCCGCGGCCACGTGCTCGGGAACGCTCGCCGGCTCCCGCTGCTGGATGTCCTCGTCGGTCGGCGTGTCGAGGTCGTTGATCCTCGGCGCGTCGAT
>DASUJK010000401.1:0-2157 GCA_036279295.1 Pseudonocardiaceae bacterium
GTGCGGGCGAAGTCCAGGTATGCAGTGCCGATCGCGCGCAGCCTGCTGCGGGCGGCGGTCTCGTCACCATGCCTGCCGCGCACCTTGGCGACGTTCGCGGCCATGCGGTCGGCGAGCTTGCCCATGGCTGCCGTGCACACCGCGGCGAGCAGTTCGTCCCGATCCGCGAAATGTCGATAGGCGGCGTTGGGCACGACACCGACGATTCGGGTCGCCTCGCGGAGCACCACGGCGTCCGGGCCACCGGTCCGCGCCAACTCCAGCCCGGCCGCGACCAGACCGTCGCGGACGGCACCACGTGGCCGGCGCCGCCGCTCGACCTCGCCCGTCTCCGCTGCCGTCACGCCGTGAGCATAACAAAGTGGACAGCGTCCACAAACGCGAGTTAGGGTGGACAGCGTCCACTTCTAGCGGGAGGCTTGGGATGAACAGTGCACTGGTGACGGCCGACGAGTGGTTCGCAGGTGGGCGGCGGATTCCGTACGACCCGGAGTCCGGCCGGGTGCTGACCGAGGCGAAGGCCGGTGCCTTACAGGTGTTCGAGCGGGTCGTCGGGGAAACCGAGGGCGGCGTATGGCTCACGATGCTGCCGGGCTTCCCGGACGGCTCCTACGGCTGGGCGCAGGTGGACCGGTTACTCGGCGCCGGGCCACGACCTCGGCTGTACGTCGAACCGGTCGGCCAGGGCGACTCGGACAAGCCGCGCGACTACCGGTACTCCACCGTCGAGCGCGCCGATCTGGTCCAGGCGCTGTGGCGGCACCACAACGTCCGCCGCACGGTTGTCGTCACGTTCGACTACACGTCCCTGGCGCTGCTGGAACTACTGCGCCGCCGCCTGGCCGAGCCGGTGATCACCGCCGTGTTCATGGTGAACGGTGGCCTGTTCGCCGACGCGCACACACACCCGTGGCTGACCACACCGGTGCTGCGCACTCCATTGGGGACGCTCGGCATGTGGCGGGCGCAGACGTCGCCGAAGGTGTTCGACGCGACCATGCTGCGCGCGCAGCTGTATGCCCGTGACTACCGGCCCAGCCCCGCCGAACTGGCGGAACTGCGGTCCGCGGTCACCCGCAGGGACGGCGCCGCGTTCCTGCACCGGGCGGCCGGATTCACCGTGGAGCACCGCCGCAACGCGCGACGCTGGAACTTGGCCGAGATCGCGCGTGAGCTCGGCGGCAGGGTCGCCCTGTACATCGGCGGCAGCGAGGCGGACCCCTACGAACACCGGCAGATCAAGGCCGCCCGCGAGCGGGTGCCAGAGGCCGAGATCCGGATGTTCCCCGGTGGCCACCTGACCACCACCGAACATCCCGACCTCCTGGCCGCCGCGATCCGTGAGATCGCCGAACGCCACGGCGTGGCCACCTCTGTTGCTACGGAAGGACAGGCACGATGACCAAGATGAATCCGTTGCTGGCGAACAACAAGCGGTTCGCCAGTACCTACACCCCGGCGGCTCTCGGCGTGCCAGCGCGGCAACTGGTCATCGTCACCTGCCTCGACCACCGCGTCGATCCCGCGATCATTCTCGGTCTCCAACTCGGTGACGCGCCGGTCATCCGTAACGCGGGCGGACGTGTCACGCAGGCCGTCATCGACGACGTCACCTTTCTCGCCTTCCTGGCCGGCCAGCTGTTCGGCCAGGAATCAACGGACACGCTGTTCGAGGTCGCGATCATGCACCACACACAGTGCGGCACGGCTTTCCTGGCCGACCCGGACTTCCGCCGCAGGACCGTCGAAGCGACCGGCCTGCTCGACCCGGACCTGGCAGCCGAGGCCGTCGTCGACCCGTACGAAACCGTCCGCGCGGACGTGGCCCGCCTGCGCGCAGCGCCATCGCTGCCACCGAGGGTAGGTGTTTCCGGCCATGTGTACGACATCGCCACCGGCCGGGTGACCATCAGTCGGGGCGTCTCAGCCTGAAGTTGGTGCGGCAGAGTTAGTTGCCGCTGCTGCCGCCTTCACCACGTGACATGAAGCAATGCCACTTAGCTGGCTCTTGGTAGGGCTGTGACCTTCGGTTTTGTGGTCCCGGGGATGGTCCTGGGCGGGATGATCCAACTAGCGTTAGCCAGCCGGACGACGGCGGGGCCAGCATGGCGGGTACCGGTGTCAACTCGCCGTTTCACACGGAAGCTGTTGTGGCGT
>DASUJK010000402.1:0-4979 GCA_036279295.1 Pseudonocardiaceae bacterium
CCGGACACTCGGCCGACTGGCTGCTCACCGCACTGGCCGACGCAACGACACACGGTGTGCCGCAACCGTTGGAATACCTGATCCGGGACGTGGCCAGGCGACACGGCGAGTTGACGGTGCACACGGTCGGATGTTGTGTCCTGGCTGACGACTCCGCCCTGCTGGCCGAGGTAGCGGCGCAGCGGGGGCTCGTGTCGCTGGGGCTCCGACTGCTGGCGCCCGGTGTGCTCGCGTCGGCCAAACCGGAAGCGGAGACGCTGGACCTGCTGCGTGCCCACGGCTACGGCCCGGTCGCCGTGACCGACGACGGCACGCCGATGCTGACCAGGATCGCGCCGCTGCGTGCCACACCCCGTGCGCGCGTGATGTCGCGCACACCGATGCGGCCGGTGCCCGCCCAACCCGACCCGATCGACATACTGGACCTTGCCGAAGAACTGCTGGCCGCCGGTGTCACCGAGGTCGAGGACGACGAATCCGTTGCGGCAGTGCGGAAGTACGGTGACCATCTGTCCAATCGGGAGCTTATGCTGCTGACCGACGCACTGCAGGCCGAGACCCCGGTGGAGATCACCTATCTGGATCAGAGTGATCAGAGCAGCAGGCGTGTCATCACCCCGTTGGAGCTGATCGGTGGGATGGTGGCCGCGTGGTGCCACATGCGCGACGACGAGCGCCACTTCCTGGTCTCCAGGATCCAGCGGGTGGACCTGCCACAGCGCGCCTGACCGGCCAGGTTGCCGAGGTTGACAACCTGCGCTACTCTCGGTGTATCCACATCCCGTGGATGCAGGCATCACGATGCCCCCGCGGGAGTCTCGTTCAGCCAGTCACGAGCCGCCGATTTCCGCGCTGACCGCGCCGCTTTCCGCCGTACGGACCGCTGAACGCCACACATCTTAGGAGAATTCGCCATGACCACTGTCCTAGACAGACCAGAAACCGGTCAGCGGCCCAGCACTGAAGTCTCGGTGGCCGGAATCGTTGACCTACAAGAAAAATCCGGATTCGTCCGCACCGACGGCTATGGCCCCGGCTCGGACGACCTGTTCCTGTCGCCGTCGCTGGCCCGCAAGTACGGCCTGCGCACCGGCGACCACATCATCGGCGTGACAGGCAAACCCGCTGCCGGTGACCAACACAAGAAGCACGAGCCGCTGACGCGCGTCGACTCGGTGAACGGCATGGGCCCCGCCGAGGCCGCCGCCCGGCCCAGGTTCAACGACCTGACCCCGCTGTACCCGAACCAACGGCTGCGCCTGGAGACCGAGCCCCACGTGCTGACCACCCGCGTGATCGACCTGATCATGCCGGTAGGCAAGGGGCAGCGCGCCCTGGTCGTGGCGCCGCCCAAGGCAGGCAAGACATCCGTGTTGCGTGCCATCGCGGAAGGCATTCACCGCAACAATCCGGAATGCCACCTGATGATGGTGCTCGTCGGCGAGCGGCCGGAAGAGGTCACCGACCTGGCGCGCTCGGTGCACGGCGAGGTGATCGCGTCCACGTTCGACCGGTCGCCCGCCGAGCAGACCGCCGTGGCCGAACTGGCCGTGGAACGCGCGAAGCGACTGGTCGAGATGGGCCACGACGTCGTCGTGCTGCTGGACTCGATCACCCGGTTGGGCCGCGCCTACAACCTGGCCGCGCCGGCATCCGGGCGCATCCTGTCCGGTGGTGTCGACTCCACGGCGCTGTTGCCGCCCAAGCGGTTCCTCGGTGCGGCCCGCAACATCGAGAACGGCGGCTCGCTGACCATCTTCGCGACCGCCCTGGTGGAGACGTCGTCCACCGGTGACTCGCTGATCTTCGAGGAACTGAAGGCCACCGGCAACGCCGAGCTGAAGCTGGACCGGTCGACGGCAGCGCGTCGGGTGTACCCCGCCGTGGACGTCACGCAGTCCAGCACCCGACGCGACGACCTGCTGCTGGCCCCCGAGGAACTGGCCAGGACCTGGCAGCTGCGCCGGGCGCTGAACGGCACCGACCGCGGTATCGACACCCTGCTGGACGGCTTGCGCAAGACGAGGACCAACATCGAGTTCCTCACCCAGCTGGGTAACGCAGCGGAGCGCCGAGCCGGATAATTTGCTGCCGCTCGAAGCGATCGACGACGAGCTGACAATCCGAACCATCCCGCCCAACCGGATAGTCCACTGGCTGGGTCTCGGTGACGAAATCTGCTTGGTTCGGAATCGAGCTCGTCCGGCTTTCGTCAGCCGGGAAGCCATGGTGGTACAGCTGGCAGCGGCCCAGGCACGGGCAGACGCCGCACGGGCCGAGCTCGACCTGTCTCCAGGAAGCGCGCACCATCGACCGGATCGTGCTGTCCATCGACGACCTGGACCGCTGCGGTACACAGCGCTGACCGGTCAGCCGACCGAGCCGACCGAGCAACAAGCCGCCGAACGCCCGGGTGCCAACGTCATGTCCAGCCAGTCCGTGGTCTGCGCGTCGCCGGAGACCAGCAAGGTCTCGGAGCCGATGATCGAGCCGAGCCGGCTCGGTGTCACCGCGCTGCGGCTGGATGACGACGAGTTGGACACGCTGCGGCTGGTCGCGCCGCTGGTCGGCTCGTCGCCCCGGCAGGCCAAGCGGTTCCTGAACACCTACCGGGTCAGCAAGGCCCGCGCGCTCGGCGACCCCGAGCTGCGCGATCACCTGGACGCCAGAGCACTGCTGACGCTCACCGCCGTCGCCGTCGGACTGGGCGAGCCGATCACCCCGAACGACACCGACGCCATCCTGGCGGACTGGCTGCAACGTGACCCGAGGCTGGCGGAGTTCAGCAGCGGCGCCGGGCGCTGCCGAACCTGCCGATGTCCGAGATGTTGCGCTGGCTACCCATCGTGCGGCGATTTGCCTGGCCGGTCACCTAGCGCCACGGATGGCGGATTCGCTAGTTCGGGTTCTCCGCGTGGGTCAGGGTTTCCCATGCGACGAACAGGTTGTTCGTCCCAGCAGGACGGTTCTGCTCGGTCAGCTTCTGCGTGTTCGTCATCGCGTTGCCCAGCCGGAAGTTCATCGCGTTGAAGCCGATCTCGGTGACCGGGCCGAGTCCCTTGTTCACCGTTCCGCCGCACAGCCAGGACGGCACCGCCGCGCCCAGTTCGTACTGGGACTGGAAGCCGAGCGCGAACCGCAGCCGGGTGCCGATGTCACCGGTGTAGAGGTCGGTGCCCTGGATCCGTGATGTCTCGGCCACGTCGGAGATGGCCGCGATGCCGTAGCCGGTGTGGGTGAAGTCGCGGCAGGTCTCCTGCGTGATGCCGTTGACGAACGTGCTCTGGCCCTGCCAGTACTTGATGATCTGGGCCGACGTGGTCAGTCCGCTGCCCGGCACGGTCTTGGGCAGCGCGCCGTCGGTGGTCAGGTAGACGTAGGCCGGTACCCGCGCCATGTACTTGGCCATCGCGGTGTCGTAGTCGGTCCTGTCGTTGAGGAAGACCGAGATGCCGACCGCGGCCTCCATCATGGTCAGTTCCCAGTTGCCGTTGCTGTTGCTGCCCTTGATCACCACGGGCAGGTACACGGTCTTCAACATCGTGCTGAACCGGGTCATGTTCGGCCACGTGCCGGTGTACGTGTAGCGGATGATCTCTGCCGCGCGTGGCCACACCGAGCCTGCCCAGCCGGTCTGGAGCGGCGCGTTGCTGTTGGTGTGGCTGGTGATCGTCGCCGACCAGGCGTCCATGAGCTGGATCGCCTCCTGCGCGTAGGCCGGGTTACGACTGATGTACCAGGCCAGCGCGTCGGTGTACGCGGCGATCGCGTCCTGACGCTCGTCCGTGCAGCCCAGGTTCGGGTTGGAGAACGAGCCGCACTCCACCACCGCCCTCGGCTTCGGCACCCGGGTCAGCGACGCGTACGAACTGGCGATCATCTGGTTGTACGCGGCCGTCCACGGCTGCGCACCCGTGTTCACCCTGGTGCGGACGAAGTCGAGCTGGGACTGGCTGACCAGCACACCCGGGTGGATGAAGGTGGCGGGCGCCAGCGGGGCGGCAGCTGCGGTCGAGCCGAATTGGGTGGTCACGACGGTGGTGATCACGGCGGCGGCCGCCACGGCGACCGCCAACACCCTGATCGGACGCTTTTTGGACATACCGGCAGTGTGTGGTCTGGACCACACACTGGTCAAGGACTTTGTCCACGTTAAAAATTAAGGGACACCTAGCTGTGAATCACAGCTAGACGACGGTCAACGTCAACTGGTTCGGGATGACCGGTGCCGGCAGGTCGGACATGCCGGTGAGGTACGAGTCGACCGAGTGGGCCACCGAACGGCCCTCGGCGATCGCCCACACCACCAGCGAAGCACCACGATGCGCGTCACCGCAGACGAACACCCCCGGTGTCTCTGTCTGCCAGTCCGAACCACAGCTCAGCGTGCCGCGCTTGGTCAGGTTCAGGCCAAGCTCCGACACCAGCGGCATGTGCTCGACGCCCTCGAACCCGATGGCCAGCAGCACCATGTCGGCCGGCAGCACCTCGACGGTGTCCGACATCGGCACCACTTCGCGGACACCGGTGGCCGGGTCGCGGTGCACCTTGACCTCACGCAGCTCGATCGCCCGCACCTGGCCGGACTCGTCGCCGATGAAACGCTCGACGGCGACCGCGAACTTCCGCTCGCCGCCCTCCTCGTGTGCCGGGTAGGTGCGCAGGATCCACGGCCACGTCGGCCACGGCGACCGGTCGTCGTCGCGCATCTCCGGCGGGCGCGGGTACTGGTCGAGCTGGGTCACCGACAGGGCACCCTGCCTGGTCGCGGTGCCGTAGCAGTCGGCGCCGGTGTCACCGCCGCCGATGATGACGACGTGCTTGCCAGCGGCGTCCACAGTGGTCGGACCGTCCCCCTCGCAGCTGCGGTTGGCCGGCACCAGGTGCTCCATCGCCATGTGCACGCCGGTCAGCTCGCGGCCCGGAGTGTCCGGCACGTCCCGGCCGCGCAGCGCGCCGACCGCGAGCACCACAGCGTC
>DASUJK010000403.1:0-13964 GCA_036279295.1 Pseudonocardiaceae bacterium
GGAACCCACTTGGTCGAGGACCTGCCGGATGTCCGGGCGGGTGAGCTGCGGGTGCCGGCCGGCACCCGCGAGCCTGCTGGTGGCCACGGCCCCGGTGTTCAGCGCGCTGCTCGCCGCCGTCTTCATCGGCGAACGGCTGACCTGGCGCAAGGTGGCCGGCAGCGCCGTCGCGGTGGCGGGTTCCGCGCTGATCGCGCTGGCCGGCGGTGCCGGTTACTCGACGGCCGCCTGGGCGGTGCTGGCCGCGGCCGTCGTGCAGGGCGTCTACCACCTGGCGGCCAAGCCGCTGCCGGGCCGCTACACCGGTGTCGAACTGGCCTGTTACGCGATGGGGGCCGGCACGGCGTTCCTGCTGCCGCTCGTTCCGGCAGCGGTGCACGGCCTGACCACGGCGCCCGCCAGGGCCACCGCCGCCGTCGTCTACCTCGGACTCCTGCCCTCCGCCGTCGGCTTCGTCGTGTGGGGCTACGGCGTGGCCAGGCACACCGTGGCCACGGCGACCGCAGCGCTGTACCTGGTGCCGGTGGTCGCCGTGCTGGTCGCCTACGTGTGGCTCGGCGAGGTGCCGGGCCTGCTGGAGCTGGCCGGTGGCCTGGTCAGCATCGGCGGTGTGCTGTTGATCAGGTCGAGACCACCTGTCGCGCCGCCGTGCCCAACCCGGTCGGCCCGGTGAACCGCCGTGTCGTGTTCGCCGGGTCGCGGCGCAGCTCCGACTCCCGGTAGCGGTGCACGTTGAGGTGCCAGTTGAGGATGCCGGCCAGCCAGTCCCGGTACTCCACGGCGTAGGCCTCCAGCGCGGTCTTGGTGGCCTTGTCCAGCCCGAAGTCCTCGACCATGGCCGGCAGCTCCACCGCCTGGATGTGCTCGAACTGCCGCATCCTGGCCGTCATCAGGTTGTTCACCACGGCGACCGCGTTATCCCTGTCGTAGCCCAGGAAGTTCTGCACGACCAGTACACAGTTGTGGATCTCGCCCTCGAACTGGATCTCCTTCTGGTAGGAGAACACGTCGTTGATCAGGGCGCCGTAGTCATGGGCCGCGTTCGTCAGCGACCGGACCGGTGTGCTGCGGTAGACGTGGTCCGGGATGGTCCGCCCGCGCGTCAGCCGGGCCAGGGTCGCCGTCATGTCCGAGCCGAACGTCTTGCGGCGCATCTCGATGTAGTCCACCGGATCGGGAATCCGGTTGCTCTGCTGGTTGGTCATCTCCCACAGCCAGCTGTCGAACATCCGCATGTTGGCGTCCTTGTAGTCCGCGCGTCCCTCCTCGGACAGCGGCCCGGCGGTCCGCACCCACAGGTCGGCAAGGCCGCGTTCCAGCGCGTTGGTCGGCACCGGCATCGTGACGCCGTCCAGCGGCATGAACTGTGCGAACCGTTCGTTGCACGCCTTCGCGGCGGCGATGTCGTGCGTGGTACCGAAAACGATCGGGTAGTAGTCGTCGGCGTAGGTGCCCCAGGCCAGCCAGATGGCGGACAGGTCCAGTTCGTCCTGACTCGCGTTCGGGTGGATGCCGGCCGCGCACAGCGCCAGGTCCGCGGCGTCCAGCTTGCGCCGGTCCCAGATGCCCTCGGACAGGATGCCCATCGCCGTCGACCAGGCGACCGTGTACTCCCTGGCGTGGTCCAGGTGTGGGCTCAGGTGCAGTTCGTAGGGCATGTAGAACTCGGGCAGCCGGGTCGGACCGACCGGCTGGAACGGCACGTGGCTGTGGCTGCGCAACCGCTGCGGTGTGGTGGCCAGCAGCGAGGACATGATCCGCGCGCCCTGGGTGCCGATGCCCTTCGGGCCGCCGAGCACGGCGACCTGGCCGCCATTGTTCATGTACCTGCTGCTGCGCATGTGCCACTCGTGGCCACCGGATTGCCAGTCCTGCAAGCCCTTCACGTACGCGGCGGTGTCCATCCGGTGCTTCGGGTCCACCCGGTGCTCCTCGAACAGCGCCGGCACCTCGGTCAGTGCCGTGTGCTCGAACTGGTGCAGCCGGGAGGTCAGCAGGTCGTTGACGGCGTCGGCGGCCTCCTGTGTACCGATGCCGAGGAACTTCTCGAACACCAGCACACCGTTGGACAGCTCGCCCTCGCTCTGCACCTCACGCTGGTAGGAGAACAGGTCGTTGCGCAGGTGCACACCGTCGGAGAAGGTGTCCCGCAGCACCTCCAGCGGCCGGGTGGCCGCGATCGCGGCCGGCACCTCGGCGTCCACGGCGTGTTCGATCAGGTTCGCCGACCACGGTGCCCCGCCGACCTTCCTGCGCATCTCGATGTACTCGATCGGGTTGGCGATCCGGCCCTCGTTGATGTTCGCCAGTTCCCACAGCGACTCGTCCAGCAGGTTCCTCGTGCTCTCCGCGAACCGACGTCGCCAGTCCTGCGACCGGGCCGGGACGGTGCGCGTCCACAGGTCGGCCAGCCCGTGTTCCACCGGGTTGCCCGGGGTCTCGGTGATCTCTCCCTCGACCGGCATGAACTTGGCCAGCCGGTCCAGGTGGGCCCGGCCACCTGTGATGTCGCGCGGTCGCTTGTACAACTCCAGGAAGTGGTCGTCGAAGTAGAAAACCCAGACATACCAGTCGGTGATCAGGTTGAGCACCGAACCGGACGCGTCCGGGTGCGTGTAGCTGCACAGCAGGGCGTAGTCGTGCGAGTCGAGGTCGTGCTCGTCCCAGATCGGGATGCCGTGCTGCGGCACGTCGATCATGTCCATGCTGTGGGCCCAGTCCTTGCTGTGCCGCCGCGCACCGTCCAGATTCGGGTTCAGCCGCGCCGGATACGGCATGTAGAACTCGGGTAGCTCGAACGGTTGCTGCACCGCCACCTGGCCCACCTCCATCATTCCGCTGTTCGCAGGCAACCAAAGGTGATCAGGGCAGCCAAGAGCTGACAGCGGGTTCCACACGATCGGGACGGGCCTAGTCGCCCGACCGGCCCAGTCGGTGTTGCGCCGACGGATGGTGTCGCGGCAATCGGGTGGCTGGGCCGTTCGGGTACTGCCTACCGGTCGTACTTCAGTCGGGCCTGACGCGGCACTTCGCCGAACACACCCGACTGGAAGTCCCGGTAGGCCTCGGCGATCTGCTGTTGGTCGTTCATCACGAACGAGCCGCCGAACGCGATGGGCTGCCGGATCGGCCGACCGCTGTAGATGAGCACCTTGGCCTGCTCGTCCCGGTCGGGTACCGCCAGCCGCAACACGGTCTCGACGGCGGCTTCACCGGTCGGATCGGACCATGCGACCTGGCCGGTTCGCACGCTGTGCCCCGCGATGTCCACCGAGCCCGCCGTCACGTACGCGAACGCCCGATGGTCGGCTGGCAGCGGATAGGCGAGCAGCGCACCAGGATCGACGGTGACCATGGCGCCCTGCACCGGCCAGTGGTTGAGGGCAGGGCCGCCCACGCCCAGGATCGTGCCGGACACCACGTCGACGACCGCGCCGGGCAGCGTGATCCGAGGTCGGTGCACGGCCAGCACGTCCTGGTAGCGGGTGGCGGCCATCTTGTCGTCGGCCGGCAGGTTCAGCCACAGCTGCAACGTGTGCGCGTGCTCGTCGCGGAACGCCAGCTCCCGGTGGATGATGCCGCGCCCGGCCGTCATCCACTGCACGTCACCGGGATGCAGCGCGCCCGCGTTGCCCAGGTTGTCGCCGTGCTCCAGGACGCCGTCCAGCACGGTGGTCACGGTTTCCAGGCCGCGGTGCGGATGCCACTCGAAGCCCGGTGTGGAGAACCAGTCCTCGCTCAACACGAGGAACGGGTCGCACAGCGAGGGATCGGTCGGGTCGATGACCAGCGCCTTGTCGTCGACCTGGGCGTCCGGCCCCAGCCGGCGCTTGGTCGTCACGCGGGCCACGGTCCGGTCCCTGACAGGTGCGGGAGTGGTCATACCTCATATAGTGCACCGAACCGGCTCACACGGCCTGTGCTGGAACGGAGTTGACGTGCCGGACTACGGACTGGGCAGCTGGCCGGCGCGGCGGGCCAGGATCAACCCGGCAGGCGTCGCCCTGCGCCAGGCCGACCGCGCGCTGACCTACGCCGAACTCGTCGCCACAGTGGACCAGTTCGCCGCCGGGTTGGCCGCCAGGGGCGTCGGGCGTGGCGACCGGGTGGCCTATCTCGGACCGAACGACATCGACATGTTCGTGGTGTTCTTCGCGACCACCCGGCTCGGCGGGATCTTCGCGCCGTTCAACACCCGGCTGGCCGCGCCGGAGATCGCCTACCTGCTCGACGACGCCCGGCCGACGGTGTTCATCGACAACCCCGACGTGTACGCCGACGTCCTCGGAGCTGGCGGTGCGATGCCGGACACCGAGGTGGCGCTGGTCGACGACGCGGTGATCCTCTACACCAGCGGCACCACCGGCCGGCCCAAGGGCGCGGTGCTGACGCACGCCAACATGACCTTCAACACGATGAACCAGCTGGCACACGTGGACGTGCTGGCCACGGACACCGCGCTGTGCATGTGCCCGCTGTTCCACGCCACCGGTCTCGGCCAGGTCAGCCTGCCCACGCTGTTCAAGGGCGGCACGGTGGTCGTGCTGCCCAGGTTCGACGCGGGCGAGGTGCTCGCGTCGATCGAGCGGTTGCGGATCGCGTCGTTCGCCGCCGTGCCCACCATGCTCCAGTTGCTGTGTGACCACCCGGACTTCGCCGGCACGGACCTGGGTTCGCTGCGGTACGCGATCTACGGCGGGTCGATGGTCGCCGAGCGGGTCGCGGTGGCATGGCAGCGCAGGGGAGTGGACATCCTGCAGGGCTACGGCATGACCGAGGCCGCGCCCGGCGTCTACCTGGCGCCCGCCGACGGGGCCGCCGCGCGACCGGTGTCGATCGGCGTGCCGCACTTCTTCACCGACGTCACGCTGGCGCCGGGCGGCGAGCTGCTCGTGCGTGGGCTGAACGTGTTCCGGGGCTACTGGCAGCGGCCCGCCGACACCGAGGCCGCGTTCACGGACGGCTGGTACCGCTCCGGGGACGTGCTGCGCGTCGATGACGACGGCTGGGCCTACGTGGTGGACCGGGTCACCGACCTGATCATCTCCGGTGGCGAGAACATCTACCCGTCCGAGGTGGAGGCCGCGGTCAACGCGCTGCCCGGCATCGTGGACTGCGCGTTGATCGGCGTGCCGGACGAACGCTGGGGCGAGGTCGGTGCCGCGTTCGTGATGGCGTCGGACCCGGCGTGGACGCCCGAGTCGCTGCGCGTGGCACTGTCCGGTGTGATCGCCGAGTTCAAGATCCCGAAGCACGTCCGGTTCGTTGCCGAGCTGCCCAGGACGGCCACCGGCAAGGTCCGCAAGCAGGAACTCCGGCGGCTCAGCCGGCCGTGATCCCCGGCTCGATGATCCGGCCGAAGCCGACTTCCCGCCGGGGTCCGGTCAGCGTGCATGGCATCGTCGCGCGGATGTCGGCGCTGGACGCGCCGACGTGCAGTTCGACGTCGCCGCAGTCGACCAGGCGGGTGCCGGCGCGGCCGGTGAACGATGTCAGGTCGGCGTGCAGGTCGAACAGCACGGTGCTGGTTTCCTTGGGTGCCAGCGCAACCCGCTTCGCCGCGATGAGCTGGCGCACCGGCCTGGTCACCTCGGCGACCGGGTCGTGCAGATACACCTGGACCACTTCGGTGGTCGCCACCGCGGCGTCGTTGCGCAGGGTCACCGCGAGCAGGACACAGCCATTGGTCGGCCACTCCGGCCCGGAGCGCAGCACGACGTCCACCCAGGTGGCCGGCGCGTAGGTCAGCCCGTGCCCGAACGGGAACACCGGTGTCTGGTCCACCGTGCTCACGTCGGACGACTGGCCAAGCGCCGCCGCGAGATAGGTGCTGGGCTGGTTCACGCCTGCCGCCGGGAAGCTCACCGGCAGCCGACCCGACGGGTTGACCCGGCCGCTGAGCACATCGGCCAGCGCCGTCGCACCCTCCTCGCCGGGGAAGAAGCCACACACCGCGGCCGCCAACCGGTCGACCTGCCTGGACAGCTCGTACGGCCGGCCGACCAGCAGCACCAGCACCACGGGCGTGCCGGTGGCCAGCACAGCCTCCAGCAACTCCTCCTGCCGGCCGGGCAGCCGCAGGTCGGTCGCGTCGCAGCCCTCGCCGGACGTGCCGTTGCCGAACAGGCCGGCCAGATCGCCGAGCGCGACCACACAGATGTCCGCGCCCTGCGCCGCCCGCACCGCTTCCGCGATGCCGTCGTCGTCCCCGCCCAGCACGGGCACGCCTGCCGCGTGGTCGATCCGGTAACCCGCCGGGTCGGCCCGCAGCGCGTCCAGCAGGCTCGGCACCCGCACCCCCATCGGCACGTCCGGGTGGTGCGCGCCGACGTGCAGCGGGAACGAGTAGCAGCCCATCATCGCGCTCGACTCGTGTGCCCTCGGCCCGATCACCGCGACACGGGCGCCGACCGGCAGCGGCAGGACGCCGTCGTTGCGCAGCAGCACAACCGACTCCCGGGCCAGCTCCAGCGCGATCGACCGGGCCTCGTCGTCGTCCATCTCGACCGGCCCGCCCTCGGCCAGCACCGGCGGCTCCGGTACGAAGCCGGCGTCGAGCAGGCCGAGTTCGCACTTCTGGGTGAGGACCCTGGCCACCGCGCGGTCCACCAGTTCGATGTCCACGGCACCGTCGGCCACCGCCCTGCGCAGCGGCTCACCGAAGGTGTCCACCGTCGGCAGTTCGACGTCGATGCCGGCCCGCAGCGCGAGCCCGGCCGCGGCGCCCGGAGTGCCGGCCACGTGGTGCAGGGTGCGCAGGAACGCCACCGCGAAGTAGTCGGACACGACCGTGCCGGTGAACCCGTAGGTGCCGCGCAGCCGGTCGGTCAGCAGTTGTTCGTCGGCGGCGACCGGGAGGCCGTCGTTGTCGGTGTAGGAGTTCATCACCGACCGGGCACCGGCCCGCAGCGCCATCTCGAACGGCGGCAGCAGCACGTCGGCCACCTCGCGGGCGCCGATCGACACGGGCGCCAGATTCCGGCCGGCCCGCGACGCCGAGTACCCCACGAAGTGCTTGAGGGTGGCCACGATCCCCGCCGACTCCAGTCCCCGCACGTACGCCGAGCCGATCGTGCCGACGAGATACGGGTCCTCGCCGATGGTCTCCTCGATCCGGCCCCACCGCAGATCCCTGGCCACGTCCAGCACCGGCGCGAGTCCTTGGTGGACACCCAGGTCGCGCATCAGCCGACCGATCCGCCCACCCATCCTGGCCACCAGCTCCGGGTCGAAACTGGCGCCCCAGCACAACGGCGACGGGTACACCGTCGCCTGCCACGCGGCCAGCCCGGTCAGGCATTCCTCGTGCACCATCGCCGGAATCCCGAACCGGCCTGCCGCGATGATCTGCCGCTGGGTACGCGCCACGCTGCGCGCGCCGACCGCCGGATCGACCGGCACCGTGCCGAACGCGCGGGTGAGCTGGCCGATGCCGTCCGGGATCAGCTCGTCCCACTCGACGGCCAGCGCCGCCATCTCGTGCGCGTGCGGGGCGACGTCACCGGCCGCGTCGATGCCCACCCACACGCCGTAGAGCTGGGCGATCTTCTCGTCGGTGGTCAGCCGCGCCATCAGGTCGCGTACACGGTCCTGGACCGACACCGCCGGGTCGCGCCAGGTTTCGACTGAGATGCCGCTGTCGAGAGTCACGTGGCTCCGTCCGTCATCGGGATTGGTTGTCCATGGCGCGGGTGGACTGCCGCACGACGAGACTCGTCGCGAGCGTGAGGTGGATCGGATCCGACGTCTCGCCCCGGATCAGCCGGATCAGCAGCTCGACCGCGCACTGGCCCATCTCCCGGATGGGCTGGTGGATGGTGGTCAGCGGGGGAGTGTTCAACGCCGATTCCGGCACGTTGTCGAAGCCGACGACGGACAGGTCCTCCGGCACCCGCAGGCCGAGTTCGGTGGCAGCGGCCACGGTGGCGATGGCCGAGATGTCGTTGGCGGCGAAGATCGCGGTCGGCCGGTCGTGGCTGGTCAGCAGGTGCCGGGCGGACGCGGCCGAGATGTCCGGGTCGTAGGCGCCGACCTGGACCAGCCGTTCGTCCACCGGTACCCGGGCAGCGGCCAGCGCCTGCCGGTAGCCGTCCTCGCGCAGCCGGGCGGACTGCAGGTCCGGGCGGCCGGTCAGCATCGCGATCCGGCGGTGCCCGAGTTCGAGCAGGTGCTCGGTGGCCAGCTGCGCGCCACGCAGGTTGTCCGAGTCGATGGTGGGCAGGTCGGTCGGGCCGGTGTGCGGGTCGACGGCGACGATCGGCGCCCCGTAGCGCACGTCCACCACGGTCGGCGTGACCAGGATGGCGCCGTCCACCAGCGTGCCGGACAACCGGGACAGGTAGCGGCGCTCCCAGCCGACGTTGTCGCCGACCCGGCCACCGGCCGAGTAGACGACCAGTTCGAAGCCGGTGCCCCGGATGGCGTCGGCGGCGCCCTTGAGCAGCTCGGTGCTGAACGGCTCCAGGTCGGCGACCAGGATCCCGATGACGTTGGTCTGGTGGTTGCGCAAACTCTGTGCGACCAGGCTCGCCTCGTAGCCCATCTCGTCGATGACGGCCTTGACGCGCGCTGAGGTCTCGGCGGCGACGCCATAGCGCTCGTTGAGCACCTTCGAGACGGTCGCCACGGACACACCTGCGCGTGCCGCGACGTCGCGGATGGTGACACGGGGGCTTGGCTGCACGTGGCCAGGATAGCTTTGTAAAACGTTATCGACAACGATTGACACGCCCACGAACTGCGCGCAAACTCTGGAGCCAACCTGGGCTCGCCACGGCCCGGTCCAGCTCGCGCCGACGTCGTCAGGAGTGGACCAACATGCGCGACATTCGCAAATCCCGACTCTTCGTCCTCGCGGCCCTGGTGGCGTGCGCTGCCGCCGCCTGCAGCAGCGGCGGCGGCGGGGGCAGCACACCCAGCGCCACCGGCCCGGTCACCCTGAGCTGGTGGCACAACGCGACATCCCAGCCGCTTGAGGGCCTTTGGCAGGCCACCGCCAACCAGTACCACTCCGCCCACAGCAACGTGTCGTTCAAGATCGACCCGATCCAGAACGAATCGCTCATGACCAAGATCCCGGTCGCCTTACAGGGCAACCAGCCACCGGACATCTTCCAGCAGTGGGGCGGCGGCTGGGAGGCCAGCCAGATCCCGTCCGGCAAGCTGATGGACCTCACGTCCGCCTCCGCGAGCTGGATCAAGGAGCTCGGCCCGGTCGCCCAGGGCTGGGCGGTGAACGGCAAGCAGTACGGCATCCCGTTCGACCAGCACGTCGTCGGATTCTGGTACCGCAAGGACGTGTTCGCCCGGGCCGGCATCACATCGCCACCGACCACGATGGACCAGTTGAACACCGACATCGCGCAGCTGAAGGCGCACGGCATCCAGGCCGTCGGCATCGGCAGCAAGGACCGGTGGCCGGACGCCTTCTACTGGGACTACTTCGCCGTCCGGGAGTGCTCGATCAGCACGCTCCAGCAGGCGTCCAAGTCGATCAACCTGAGCGACCCGTGCTGGGTCAAGGCCGGCAACGACCTGAAGGCGTTCCTGGCCACGCAGCCGTTCCAGTCGGGCTTCCTCGGCACGCCTGCCCAGCAGGGTGCCGGCAGCTCGGCGGGCATGCTGGCCAACGGCAAGGTCGCCATGGAACTGCAGGGTGACTGGGAGCCGGCCACGATGGCTCCGCTGACCACCGACAAGAGCCTGCCGTCGAAGATGGGTTGGTTCCCGTTCCCGTCGGTGGCCGGTGGCCAGGGCAACCAGCAGGCCGCGCTCGGTGGCGGTGACGGCTTCTCCTGTCTCACCACGGCCGGACCGTCCTGTGCCGACTTCCTGAAGTACATCGACAGCACGCCCGTGCAGCAGAAGATGGCCACGACCGGCAACGGCCTTCCCGTGAACCCGGCCGCCGCGTCCTCGATCACCGACCCGAACCTCAAGCAGGTGCTCCAGTACACGCACGACGCGCCGTACATCCAGCTGTACTTCGACATCGCGTTCCCGACCAACGTCGGTCAGGCGTTGGACAACACCGTTGCCGACTACTTCGGTGGAAAGGGCTCGCCGCAGTCGATGGTGCATGACATCACGAACGCGCAGAACGGCGACAAGTAGATGTCGCACACCAATGTCGTGCCTCCGATGGGTGACCGCACCGTCAACCCATCGGGGACCGCGGCTCGGGCCGGTCGCACGCCGGTGCGGCCGGCCCGGCGGTCGCGGCACTTCCGCACCAGGTTGGAACTGGTGATCCTGCTCGGGCCGGCACTGATCGTGTTCGTCGGTTTCGTGCTGGTGCCGATCGCGATCGCCGCCTACTACGGTTTCTACAACTGGAGCGGTTACGGGCCGCTGACCGACTTCGTCGGCCTGCAGAACTATCACGACGCCGTGACCGGCACGATGTTCCAACAGGCGATCCTGCACAACGTCATCTTCGCAGTCCTGTCGGTGATCATCCAGCTGCCGCTGTCGGTCGGCCTTGCCTTCCTGCTGAACAGGAAGATGCACGGCAGGCGGCTGCTGCGGGTCGTCGTGTTCGCGCCCTACGTGCTGTCCGAGGCGATCACCGCGGTGATCTGGCTGCTCATCCTGCAGCCCGGCGGCTTCATGGACCAGGTGTTCCGGGCGTTCGGCCTCGGCGGGCTGATCCACCTGTGGCTGGCCAGCACCACCATCGTGCTCTACACGCTGTTCGTGGTGGCCACGTGGAAGTTCATCGGCTTCGGCATCATCCTGCTGCTGGCCGGCCTGCAGGGCATCCCGACGGAGTTGCGTGAAGCGGCCGCCCTGGACGGCGCGTCCGCGTGGCAGGGCATGCGGCACGTGACACTGCCGCTGCTCGGGCCGACCATCCGGATCTGGATCTTCCTGTCCGTGATCGGCTCGCTCCAGCTGTTCGACATGGTGTGGATCATGACGCTCGGCGGGCCGGCCGGTGCGTCGACCACCATGGTGACCTACCTGATCGACCACGGTTTCAAGCGCAACGAGTTCGGCTACGGCAGCGCGGTCGCCGTGCTGCTGTTCGCCATCTGCTTCCTGTTCGCACTGCTGTACCAGAGGTTCGCGCTGCGCCGGGACACTGACGGCGCACTGACACGCCCCGTGGGGTGAGCGGTTGATGTCTGCTGTGGTGGACGTAACGCGAGTACCGGCTGCGCCACGGGTGCGGCGGCGGATCAGACCGAGCAGTCCGTTCGCCTACCTGGTCGCGGTGGTGGTCCTCGGGGTCACGATCGTCCCGCTGCTGTTCGTCGTGATCGGCGGCTTCCGGACGAGCGCCCAGATCAACGACAACCCGGCCGGCCTGCCGAGTCCGTGGGTGCTCGGCAACTACATCAACGTCGCCACGTCACCGGTGTTCTGGGAGGATCTCAAGAACAGTGCGGTGATCGCCGTCATCGCGACGGCGTTGGCGGTCGCGCTCGGCTCGATGGCCGCGTTCGCGCTGTCCCGGTACGTCTTTCGTGGCCGGGAAGGTTTTTACACGCTGTTCACGATCGGCTTGTTGTTTCCGATCAGCGTGGCCAGCCTGCCGCTGTACTTGTTGTTGAAGGACATCGGATTGCTCGGCAATCCGCTTGGTGTCGCCATTCCCGAGGCCGCGTTCTCACTTCCGGTGACGGTGGTGATCCTGCGGCCGTTCATGGGTGCCATTCCGAACGAGATCGAGGACGCCGCCGTCCTGGACGGCGCCACTCGGCTCGGGTTTTTCTGGCGTGTTCTGCTGCCGTTGTCCCGGCCGGCGCTGGCCACCGTGGCAGTGCTCGCGTTCGTCACCAGCTGGAATCAATACTTGTTGCCATTGCTGGTGTTCGACGATCCCACGCAGTTCACGCTGCCACTCGGCGTCGCCGCCTTCCAGTCACAGTACTCACAGGACACCGCGAAAGTGCTCGCGTTCACCGCACTGTCGATGGTGCCGGCGTTGGGCTTCTTCCTGATCGCGGAACGCAGAATCGTCGGCGGCCTCTCCGGCGCCGTCAAGGGATGAAACTTTCCTTCTGATACGCGGGTTTTCGCCGTTCGCGGAGTCGTGGCGACTGCCCGCGTTGTCCTGCCGCGCAGGTCCGGTCATAGTTCGTGCAAAACCCCCTGTTGTCAAACGGAGGAAATGTTATGCCACAACGAAAAACAGTGCTGGCGCTGGCTGCCGCGGCGACCGCCGCGATAGCCGCGGCCGGGCTGGCGTTCGCCGCTGTGCCAGCGAACGCGGTGCCGACCACGTCGCTGGCGCAACTCGCCGGGTTGCAGGGCAAGTACTTCGGCACCGCGCTGACCCAGTCCAACCTGTCCAACCCGACCCTGCTGGCCGTGTCCGACAGCCAGTTCAACATGGTGACCCCCGGCAACGAGATGAAGTGGGACACCACCGAGCCGTCCAACGGTGTGTTCAACTTCGGGCCGGGTGACGCGATCGTCTCGCACGCCAAGTCGATCGGCGCCCGGGTGCGTGGGCACAACCTGGTGTGGGACAGCCAGTTGCCGTCCTGGGTGAGCAGCCTGCCGTTGACGTCGGTGCAGGCGGCCATGGAGACGCACATCAAGACGGAGGTCACCCACTACGCGGGCCAGCTCTACGCGTGGGACGTCGTCAACGAGCCGTTCAACGAGGACGGTTCGCTGAAGGCCGACGTGTTCGAGCGGGCGTTCAACGGCTCCGGCTACATCGCCGACGCGCTGCGCACCGCGCACGCGGCCGACCCGACGGCCAAGCTGTACCTCAACGACTTCAACATCGAGGGCGAGAACGCCAAGAGCAACGCGATGTTCAGCCTCGTGCAGTCGCTGATCGCGCAGGGCGTGCCGATCAACGGTGTCGGCCTGGAGAGCCACTTCATCCTGGGCCAGGTGCCCTCCACCATGCTGGCCAACATGCAGCGGTTCGCCGCGCTGGGCATCGACGTCGCCGTCACCGAGCTGGACGACCGGATCACGCTGCCGGCCACGTCGGCCAACCTGACCCAGCAGGCGACGGACTTCTCCAACGTCGTGAAGGACTGCCTCGCGGTGACCCGGTGCGTCGGCGTGACGCAGTGGGGGATCGGTGACGCCGACTCGTGGATCCCGGGCGCGTTCTCCGGCCAGGGCGCGGCCACCATGTTCGACAACAGCTACCAGCCCAAGCCGTCCTACAACTCCGTTGTGGCCGCGCTGGGCGGCGGCACGACCACAACGCCGCCGGCCGGCAACACGGTGACACTGACCAATCCCGGCAGCGCTGCCGGCACCGTCGGTACGGCGACCAGCCTCACCCTGCACGCCACCGACTCGGCGACCGGCCAGACGCTGACGTACTCGGCCACCGGCCTGCCGAACGGCATCTCGGTGAACGCCACGACAGGCGTGCTGTCCGGTACACCGACCACGGCCGGCACGTTCGCGGTGACGGCGAAGGCGACGGACGGCACCGGGGCATCCAGCTCGGCCACGTTCAGTTGGACGATCGCGGCGGGCGGCACCACCACCCAGCCACCACCGCCCGGTGGTCCGTGCCACGTGGACTACGTCAAGGCTCCGGAGTGGGTGGGCGGCATCGTCGCCGACATCACCATCACCAACACCGGGACGACGGCGATCAACGGCTGGAACCTGACGTTCACCTTCCCGGGTGACACGAAGATCAGCAGTGCGTGGAACAGCACTCCGGTGCAGACCGGGACGGCGGTGTCGATGACCAACCTCAGCTACAACACCACCATCGCGCCGGGCACCAACACCACGCTCGGCTTCCAGGGCACCTGGACGAACAACGACGCGGCCCCGACCGCGTTCAGCATCAACGGGTCGCGGTGCAGCTGACCATCAGCTGACCTGAACAAGGATCGGAGCGCGGCGCCATCCCCTGGGGGTGGCGCCGCACTCCTGGTGCGCCCAGCATGGGCGATCGCTTGGGGGTGTGAGTCCCCTGGAGGAAGAGGTGATGCTAACTCCGAGCCGGAGGCAACTGCGTCGTCGTGAGG
>DASUJK010000404.1:0-9787 GCA_036279295.1 Pseudonocardiaceae bacterium
TCCTGCGCCTCCTGCGACTCCCATGCGGTGCCGTAGAGGCGCTGCAACTGGGGGTTGTGCTCGTTGCCCCGCCAGTACGCGGCAGCCACCCTGGTCAGCTTGAATGCCGGAATGTGCTTGGTGGTGGGCACGTGTGGGCCACGGCACAGGTCGGCCCAGACCCGCTCGCCCGAGCGCGGGTCGAGGTTGTCGTAGATGGTCAGCTCGCCGGAGCCCGAGCCGTCCACCTCCATCACCTCGGCGGTGTCCACCGACGGGTCGGCCGACTTGATGTCGACCAGTTCCAGCTTGTACGGCTCGTCGGCCAGCTCCTCCTTCGCGGCGTCGATCGAGTCGACGACGCGGCGGGAGAACCGCTGGGACGCCTTGATGATCTGCTTCATGCGCTTCTCCAGCGCCCGCAGGTCGTCCGGCGTGAAGTGGTGGTCGATGTCGAAGTCGTAGTAGAAGCCGTCCCGCACCGGCGGACCGATGCCCAGCTTGGCCTCCGGGAACTGTTGCTGCACGGCCTGCGCGAGCACGTGCGCCGCGGAGTGCCGGATCACACTGCGGCCGTCGTCGGTGTCCGCGGCCACGGCGTCCACCTCGACCTGCTCGTCCGGGACCCACGCGAGATCGCGCAGCCTGCCATCGGACTCGCGGACCACGATGATCGCGTCCGGCCCCTTGCCGGGCAGGCCGGCCTCGCGCACCGCCGTACCGGCGGTAGTGCCGGCCGGGACCACCACGCGTGCGGCGGGGGCGACGGCTGGGCGAGGCGGCTGGGACACGATGACTCCTATGTAGGTGACTGAGGGTGCCGCGTAATGGTATCGAGAGACCACGCTCGACCACCTGCGGGTTTCTTGGGCTGCTCTTGGCTGACGCTCAGCGTCATCACACGGCACGCGGCAATGGTGGAGTCATGACAGAGAACCCAGACTTCCCGCGCTATCCCGGCTCGGACACGCCGACCGGCCCGATACCGGTGCAGTCACCGGTATCGGGCCAGTCACCGGTGGCGGTGCAGGAGGCGCCGGCAGCGTTGCGGCGGCCCCGCGCCCGCACCGGCATGGTCGCGATGATCAGCGGTGCCGCCGTGCTCGCCGCTGTCGTCGGTGGTGCCGGCGGTGCCCTCATCGACCACAGCCTGTCCGGCCACGACACGGTGGCCGCGGCGACGGCACAGCCCACCTCGATGACCGACACGGCGACCAGCACCGGCTCGGTCAGCTCGGTGGCGTCGAAGGTGCTGCCCAGCGTCGTGCAGATCACGCAGGTCGGCCAGTCCGAGGAGGGCATCGGTTCCGGCGTGATCCTCACGTCCGACGGCGAGATCCTGACCAACAACCACGTCGTGGCGGGCGGCGGCACGCTCACCGTGACGTTCGCCAACGGCAAGAAGGCGACAGCGACGGTCGAGGGCACCAGCCCGAGCAGCGACCTCGCGCTGATCAAGGCGCAGAACGTGAGCGGCCTGACGGCGGCCACGCTCGGCAATTCCGGCACGGTTCAGGTCGGTCAGGAAGTCGTCGCCATCGGTTCCCCCGAGGGCCTGCAGAACACCGTGACGTCCGGCATCGTCAGCGCGTTGAACCGGCAGGTCACCGTGGCGGGCGAGAGCCAGGGCAACAACCCGCTGGCCGCGTTCGGGCAGTCCAGCCAGGTCACCTACAACGCGATCCAGACCGACGCGTCGATCAACCCCGGCAACTCCGGTGGTCCGCTGCTGGACATGAACGGTGATGTCATCGGCATCAACTCGGCGATCTACTCGCCAACGTCGGCGGCCGGCCAGGGCGGCAGCGTCGGCCTCGGCTTCGCCATCCCGATCAACCAGGCGAAGACGATCATCGAGCAGATGCGTGGCGGGATCAGCAGTTGACCGGCGCTACCGGCCGGACAGCACGGTGATCGTGTTCGCGGTGAGCAGCACCAGCAGCGGTCCGCGCACGAAACTGTGGTCCCGCACGTCGGGACCACAGTCGTTGCCGGCGCCACCAGGCAACTCGGTGCCCTGGTCGACAGCACCGGTCGCGGACGTCACCGTCAGCAGGGTGGCGTGCTCGGCGCATGTGTACGGGTTCGGCCCGATGGTGAGCTGGATCAGGTACATCCGATCGGCCGTCATCACCGGCAGGTCGGCCTCCTCGGGGAAGTGCCACGACCGGTTCCACAGCTGGGCACCCGAGTGCAGGTCGAGCATGATCACCTGGACACCGGTGGACCAGGCCAGCCGGGTGCCGTCGGTGACGGTGTCCTCCGGCTCGAAATCGTCCGTCGTGCTCCACAGTTGGGCACCGGACCTCGTCGCCAGCGCGACGTAGCGCTGTTCCTGCTGGGCGAACACCACGTCGGCACGCACGAAGACCGGCCCGAAACCACCGGCGACAGTGCCCTTGACCAGCGTCAACGACTTCGACCACCGCGGTTTGCCGGTCGTCGTGTACGCGATCACGGTCTCGCTGACCAGGTGTGGTTCCGGAAAGCCCGTGCTGACGCACTGGCTCAGCACGTAGACCCCATCGGCGTCCGCGCCCGCGCCGCGCATCCGGCAGGCCGGACCGAGCTTGATCGGCCACTTCCTGCCGTCCGCGGCGACGTAGCCGGCGGCCCTGCTGCCGTCCCCGGCGGCGGGGCCGAGGAACAGGATGCCGTCGCCGATGACGAACTGGCCCTGACAGCCGCCCACCGGCGTGATCTCGTCAGCCTTGGGTGCCGCGCAGTCGACCCTGGCGGCCAGCCGCTGGCGCCAGCGGATCGTGCCGGTGGCCACGTCGAATCCGATGACGTCGGTCTCGGCGGTCATGTCCACCATGACCAGCGCCGTCGAGCCGTCCTCGGTCAGCGTGGCCTCGCGGACCGTCCAGCCGCGCTCGTAGTGGTGCCAGCGTTCGGCGCCGGTCCGCAGGTTGAGCGCTGACACGCCGGCCAGCGTCGTGTCGCCTCGGGTGCGCTGGCCGACCACCAGTGCTGTCGAGCCCGCCACGTCGTACACCCGCGCCGGTTTGTCCCACAAGATGGTGTCCACAACGGACGGTGGCGCGCCGGTGACGGTGGCGATCGGGGCGGATGCCGTCGTCGCGTCGATGTCGCGCGCCTGCACGAGCCCCGCGCTGCCGAGGCCGGCACCTGCCAGCACGACGGCCACGGCAGCGGCGGCGATACCGGCCGGCCGCCACAGCCAGGACCGCTCGACAGCCCTGCTCAGGGCCGATGCCAGTTGGCCTGCCGCGAGCACGACGAGGGCGACGCAGGCCAGGCCGGGGCCGACCCCGACGGCGGCGTCGACGGGCAGCCCGACGACGGCCCAGCCGGACAGCGCGGCACCGGCGACCGCGGCGGCAGCGCCCCACCAGCGCACCCGGCGACCCGGCCGGACCAGCGCGACAACACCCAGCACGGCGGCCGTGGCGACCGCGACCAGCAGCCAGAGCAGCCAGGACTGGCCCGTGGTCAGGCTGTGGATGCCGGGCAGATTCCGGCCGCCGGACCACGGCAGCGCCGCCGCGACGACGGTGCCGGCGACACCGATCCCGGTCAGCGTGCTGGCGATCACGGGCCTGCCGACGGGCGGCTTCGGCTTGTTGTCTTCTTCGTACCATTGTTCGCCGTCGGCATAGGTTTCGGCGTAGGTGATGCCGCCTGCGACGTCGACACCGTCCAGTGGCACGACGTCACCGAGCACCTGGATCTCCAGTACCGGTTCGTCGTCGTGGTCCTGGCCCCACGACCCCGTGCTGTCGGCCATGACCACAGCAAACATCACCGGACGGCGATCCGGTACCCGCGCACGCCGGAAACGCCTCGGTTGTCGAATCTGATTCTGTTGCGAAGCGACTCGCCGCCGTAGTGTCGGCAGTTGCCCGGAACGGTCGAAGTCACTGTGTGAGAACTCGACACTCACGCCCGGTATCGCACAGCCCCTGTCGTGACAGTGTCACCAGATAGGTGACTCACCCGTTCGAAACCACCATTTCGGCGAAAGCTGGGAAAAATGCGAACGCAGCTCACACTCAGCACTGGAGCCATTCATCCGTTCGAGGGAACTACCCGATGATTTCGTTGATTATTGGCAACGACCGGTAAGCTTCCGCCACGGCTCCTGCCGGACCATCGAGGTGAACCGTGGCGTCTGCTTTCGACCCGGCTTCCACTGTGCCCATCAGCGCGGAAGTCACCGCCGGGAACCGGAGTCGCCGTGCCGACCACGACCGGGAAAGGCTGTTGGTCGCCCGAAAATGGGCGTACCAGCTGCGCGGCTCCACATACCTGCCCATGCCATGGCGGGACGTGGAGAACGAACTGCTGGGCATGGTGAACACCCTGTTCGACGCGCTGCTGCACGGGCCACTGGACGCGCAACCGGTCGACACGACAGCAATCCGACTGGTTGGTATGAACTGTGTCGGACAGGCCGCTTTCCAGCGGACCATGGACGTGCTCGGCAAGGCCATGCTCAAACAGCCTGAACTGCACGGCATAAGGCACTTACCCGAGAAGGTCGTGTCCCTCTTGGGCACCTTGTCGGCCAGTTACGTGGACGCGATACAGCGGCACACTCTGGCGCAACAGGAAGCCCTGAACCGGACGATGATCCTGATCGGTCGGGACTCCAGGGCCGGGATGCGAGCCGCGGAAGCCCGTCTCGCCGCCGTATTGGACACGTCGCCGACCGGTATCGCCATCACTGATCCGGATTGTCGGTTCCTGCGCACCAATCAGGCGCTGTGCGCGCTGCTCGGCCACTCCCCCGGCGAATTCGCCGAACTGACCCTGTTCGATCTGCTCGCGCCCGAGGACGAGGAGTCCATCCGGACGGCGCGGGACCAACTACTGGACGGCGACATGACCCGGCTGCGGCAGCGCCGGATGCTGGTCAACAAGGCAGGCGACAAGGTCCCCGTGACGCTGGCCGGCATGCGGCTGCGCGAGGAGTGCCTGCCCGACCGGCTCGTGCTGATCATGCAGGACGACTCCGAGCTGCGGCTGTTGCAGAACCAGCTGACCAGGCAGTCCCTGCACGACGTCGTCACCGGCCTGCCCAACCGGCAGTTCTTCACCACCCGGCTGGAAAGCACGCTGCACCGGGTGGACCAGCGCACCGGCGCCACCGTCTACCACCTGGACCTGGACGCGTTCGCGATGGTCGCGGACGGGCTGGGCAGGCAGGTCGGCGACCAGCTGCTCAAGGTGGTCGCGGACCGGCTCAAGGCGGTCGTCGCCGACGAGCAGGCGATGGTGGCCCGGCTGGACAGCGACGAGTTCGCGATTCTCGTGGAGAACCGGCCCGACACCCCGGACATCGCGACCACCGTCAGCCGGATCAACGACGAGCTGGCTGAGCCGGTGTACATCGACGGACAGGGCGTGACCGTGTCCACGAGCATCGGCGTCGTGCACCGGCCGCGCGGTGACGTGGACCCGACCGAGCTGTTGCGCGCGTCCGATCTTGCGTTGCGCAGGGCGAAGCGGCACGGCCGCCGGCAGTGGGAGCTGTTCGACGAGAACCTGGACGAACGGGACAGGGCGCGGTTCAACCTGGCCACGACGATGCCGTCGGCGTGGGAGTTGGGCGAGGTCCAGCTGGACTACCGGCCACAGGTCGCGCTGGCCTCCGGTGCCGTCGTCGGGCTGGAGCCGGTGCTGCGCTGGGACCACCCCACGTTCGGTGTGGTCGCGCATCAGCAGTGCGTCGAACTGGCCGAACAGACCGGGCTGATGCTGTCACTCGGCGACTGGATGCTGCACTCCGCGTGCGCGCAGATCCGTCGGTGGTCCCGCCTCAACCTGCCACCGGTCATCGAGCTGAGCGACAGTCAGGCCGTGGACCCCGATCTGGTCGGTCGCGTGCTGCGCATCCTGGCCGAGGGCGGCCTACCGCCATCCCAGTTGCGGCTCGGCATCCCGGTGCACCTGCTGCACGGTGACCGCCCCGAACCGACCGAACACCTGCGGGTGCTCGCCG
The DNA here is from genome assembly GCA_036279295.1 of Pseudonocardiaceae bacterium. GTDB lineage: Bacteria > Actinomycetota > Actinomycetes > Mycobacteriales > Pseudonocardiaceae > DATEPR01. The sequence goes on from DASUJK010000404.1 coordinate 5,948, forward strand.
ACGCCGGGGTGGGCGTGGTGCTGTCCGGCTTCGGCAGCACGGCGACGGATCTGGTGTTCCTGGAGGACCTGCCGGTGACGGCCGTCCGGATCGGTGAACGGCTGGCCACGGCCCAGGCCCAACGCGGGCCGTCGCTGCTGGACAAGGCGTTGAGCGGCATGATCACCATCGTCCACGAGGCAGGCGGCACGGTCGCCGTGGACGGCGTGCACACGGCCGCCCAGGCCGACTGGTGGCGAACCGCGGGTGCCGACACGGGGTTGGGCGGCCATTTCACGAAGTGGTGACCCCCACAACCGGGCTGACCGGCCGCCATTGATCCAGCCACGCCGTCAGGGTGCGCACCACCTCACTCGTGCTGCTCGTCCGACCGCTGGCGGTGTCCGACTCCAGCAAGAACGGCGGACTTCCGCCTGGCATCGATTCGATCTGCAATACCCGCTTCTACCCGCGCGAGAAATGAACCAGAGGTTGTCATCGTCAGTCGGATGGTCACCGCCAGGCGTTCAACGCACAGGTCGGCAAACAAGCGTCGCAGGGCAGCGAACACGTCATCCACCGGCCCACCCGCCACATCAGCACGCCCCCAGGGGATGCCGCCACTTACGATGCAGATCCTCTCCATCCGGCTCCCGCGGGTTGGACAGCACAATGAACTGGTCGAACAAGCAGATCTGCGGCTTCAACAGCGGCCGGACCCTGATCGTCCGGGACAAGACCACCGGCGTGGTCTCCGAATACAGCGTCGGCACGGACGTCACGACCGACCAGAACGGCAACTGGTTCACCGACCATACCGGGACGCGCCGTCCCGACCAGCGGTGCCGCACCGGAAACCGTCACCCAGATCGTCTTCCGATTCGAGGTGTGGGCGACCAGTTCCACCGGTGCGGTGACCCTCTACCCGGTGGACAACACCACCGGCGTGTTCGACCCGTCGAGCGCGGCCGGCACCGTCTGGCGGTTGCGCTCGTACGCCGATCCGGCCGGATCGGCGTAGTGCTATGTGGGCAACAGCAGTTCGTGCAGGTGGAGGTCAAGCGCCGGATCACGCTGCTGATCAGTCAGCAGCTCACGGTAAAGAGCCTGGTAGTGGCTGTAGCGGCGGTCTGTCGAGCCATCCGTGCCGAACATCGAGGTGACCGCGCCGTGCTCCAGCAAGTAACCGGCGACAGCGGTGTGGTCCAGCACAAGGGTGGCGCCGGACGCGTAGGTGATCGTCGTCGTCTTGGCGGCGTCGGTGACGTACCAACTGGTCACGACGAGCGCTTGGCCGCCCTCGAAGGCGAAGCGGCCTTCGAATGCTGAGCGGCGAAGTTCACGGAGCGACCGACGACCAGTCAGGTGGCTGAACCTGTCCAGAACGCTGAGCGCATTGATCCCCGAGTCGAGCCAACTCGTTCCCAGTCTGACCGTGACGGTGTCCAACGCCGACTCGTAGGGGTCGGTAAAGACGGATCTGGCCGACACCACAGGTCCGAGCGCCGCCGCTGCCAGCACGCCCCATTCGACTTCAGGGGCGAACCGCAAGTGATAGGCCACCCGCAGCCCGGGCAGCCTCAGCAGCCGGCGCGCGTCGGACAAGTTGTCCGCGAGCGGCTTCTCCACCAGGATCTCGGCAGCCGGAAACACCGCTGTGGCCTCGTCGCACACCGCGGTGTGGGTCGACGTCGGGGTGGCGACGACGACCATCGTCGGCGCGGAGTCCCGGGCGGCGACCACGGACGGATAGGTGGGTAGCGGCCGGTCCCGGAAGCGGATGTCAGGCCGGGGCTCCGGGTCCACACCACCGACCACCGATACCTCGTCCAGATCGGCCAACACAGCCAGATGGGTCTTGGCGACCTCGCCCAGCCCGACAACGAGAATCCGCCGCTCAGGCACCCGGTGTCACGTCCTTCCATCGGCTTCGCGCCGAGTCCTCGCCGTCGATCCATTGCGCTGGCCCGGCTGTTGACACTTGATCCGTCCACCAGGCGACGATGTCCGCCCAGAATCGATTGCCGCCCAGCTCATCGCTGATCGCCTCGACTCGCGCCACGGCGTCACCGTAGCCAGCGTCGTCCGAGCGTGCGACCGCGAGGAATGCCCGAGCGGCCCAGCACCAGATCTGACCACCCGGGTAGCCGCACTCCTGGGTCAGCAGCAGACCGTGTTCGATCTCGGTGGTCGCGCGGTCATACTGGTAGGTCAGCGTCGCGGCGACTGCAACAGCGGCATGCACCTTCACCAGTTCCACCTGGTTGCGGATCTCCTGGTTGACCTCCCGTGCGCGATCGGCGACGGTCAACGCCTCACTCGGCCGATACCAGGCCAGTGTCTGTGCCAGGTCGGTCAGTGCCTTGCCCTCGGCGGCCACGTTGGCGGTGTCCTTCGCGATCGCCAGCGCATGTCGATAGCACTGCTCCGCATCGGCGAACACCGCGTTGACGCGGAAGACGTGGCCACGCAGCCGTAGGACCTCGCCATCCAGGTGCTCCGACTCGACGCGGCTGGGAATCGCCGTTCGAGTTCGCGGGACAGCGTGGTCTTCCCGATACCACCGACGCCGAAGTAGACCAGCACATTGGTGCGCGGTGCGCGTCGGTCCGTGACGGGCGTGATCGTGGCCCGCGTCAGGCTGTCCCGCAGGTTGGCTACCGACGCATCGAACGCTGCCACCTCAGCTACGCGATTGGTGAAGACCTGCTGGGCCGCGACCGACGAGCCGAGCCCAAGGGCGAACGCGCTGCGCAGGTTGGACCGTGGCACGAGTCGATCCTAATGGCCGCGTCCACGCGTCGATGGCGCTGACATGGCACGATCGGTGGCACCATGACACTGACCGACCTGCTGCCGGCGCAACCGGAGCCCGACGCGCTCTACGATGCCTTCTCGACCTGGGCCGAAGGGCAGGGTCTGACCCTGTATCCGGCGCAGGCCGAGGCGTTGATCGAGATCGTGTCCGGGAGCAACGTCATCCTGGGCACCCCGACCGGGTCGGGCAAGAGCCTGGTCGCGATCGCCGCTCACTTCACCGCGCTCGCGCAGGGCAAACGCACCTTCTACACCGCGCCGATCAAGGCTCTGGTCTCGGAGAAGTTCTTCGCGCTGTGTGACGTGTTCGGCCCGGAGAACGTGGGTATGACGACCGGGGACTCCACGGTCAACGGCACCGCGCCGATCATTTGCTGCACCGCCGAGATCCTGGCGAACATCGCGCTGCGAACCGGGCCGGATGCCGTCGACGACCCCGTCGGCCAGGTGATCATGGACGAGTTCCACTTCTACTCCGATCCCGATCGCGGCTGGGCGTGGCAGGTGCCGCTGATCGAGCTGCCGAAGGCGCAGTTCCTGCTGATGTCGGCCACGCTGGGCGACGTCAGCTTCTTCGAGCAGGACCTGACCCGCCGCACCGGCCGGACGACCGCCGTGGTCACGTCGGCGGAGCGGCCGGTGCCGCTGAACTTCAGCTACGTGATGACCACCGTGCTGGAGACCATCGAAGAACTGCTGGTCACACACGGTGCACCGGTCTACATCGTGCACTTCACCCAGGCATCCGCGTTGGAGCGCGCGCAGGCGCTGATGAGCGTCAACATGTGCACGAAGGCGGAGAAGGAACAGATCGCGGCCCTGATCGGCGGCTTTCGGTTCACCGCCGGTTTCGGCAAGATCCTGTCCCGCCTGGTCCGGCACGGTATCGGTGTGCACCACGCCGGCATGCTGCCCAAGTACCGCCGCCTTGTGGAGACGCTGGCCCAGGCCGGACTGCTCAAGGTGATCTGCGGCACCGACCCCCTCGGCGTCGGCATCAACGTGCCGATCCGCACGGTCGTCTTCACGGCGCTGTCGAAGTTC
>DASUJK010000405.1:0-6514 GCA_036279295.1 Pseudonocardiaceae bacterium
AGGTCACAGGCCAGCGCCAGCACGCCGGCCGTACCGCAGCAGCGTCCGCTGTTGTCCCAGAAGCCGGGCCGGTGTTGTTGGGGCAGCCCGGAATGGATGACGGTGTGCCAACACCGGTCGATCAGCGCCGACCACGCCGAGTCGCCGGTGAGCGCGCCGAGCAGCCGGAACACCTGTGCGTCCCCGGCCGGGCCGTGACACCACCCGTAGCTGTAGCGCTCGATAAGATCGGGTTTGTGTTGCGGATCGGAGTGCGGCACGAGAAAGCCGGCCGGGCCCGCCTCGTCGCGGGAGACCACGTCGGCGGCACCGGCCAGGGCCAACTCGGTGAAGTCGGACCGACCCGTCGCCCGCCCCACCTCGGCCAGCGCGGCGACGATGCCCAGCGTGCCGTGCGAGATGTGGTGAAATCGGGCCGGCACGCCGGCGCGCACCTCCCAGTGCACGCCGCCCGGGGTCGACTCGACCATGCGCAGATAGGGCGTGACCGCCAGTTCGGCCAGTTCGACATCCCCGACGGCCAACGCACCCAGCGCGATACCGGCATTGCCGCCGAGCAGTTCGGTCTGGTCACTCCAGCGTTCCCCGTCGAACCGGGACCGCACCACATCCAGCGCCCGCCGCGCGGCTTGCTCCATCGTGGTGTCACCACACAGTTCGGCCACCGTGTGCAGCGCGAATGCCATGCCGGTCAGGCCGAAGTACAGCGAGCAGTGTTGGGTGGTGTCGATCGCGGCCGCGATGCCGGCGGCACCACGATGCGCCGCGTCGCCGTACCGGTCGTCGTCGGCGAAATGCCGGTGGCCCTCCAGGAGTGCGAGCACGATGCCGGCCGAGCCGCTGTACAGCCTGGGATCGGCTTCGTCGTCACTGCGCAGATGCGACCACCACACCGGGCCGGTCCCGGCAGTGTTCCGGGCCGAGCCGAGCAGCCAGTCCAAGGCACCCCGTGCCACCGTCGCAGCGTCATCCGACCGGGTTACAACCACGGCCTACAGAGTGCCATATGTCGGTATTGCGCCTAACCGGCCATCACCTCAGGTAGTGTATTGTTCAACTAAGTTAGTCGACTATTGCTGGAAAGGTTGAGAATGACCGCCCCTGACATGAACGACTTCAACGGCAGCATCATCAAGGAGTTCCGCGAGAACGGCGGCAAGGTCGGCGGTATGTTCGAGGGTGCATCCATGATCCTGGTGCACCACATCGGCGCGAAGTCCGGCACCGAGCGCGTCGCACCGTTGGTCTACTTGCGTGACGGCGACCGGCTGTTCATCTTCGCCAGCAAGGGCGGCGCCGACGACAACCCAGCCTGGTACCACAACCTGCTCGCCAACCCGAAGGTCACCGTCGAGGTGGGCACGGAGTCGTTCCAGGTAACCGTGTCGGAGCTGGAGCGGGCCGAGCGTGACGAGATCTACGCCAAGCAGGTCGCGGTGGCGCCCGGCTTCGGTGACTACGAGCGTAAGACGAAGCGGATCATCCCGGTGCTGGAGTTGAAGCCGGTCTGATCCGGTATTGGCTGTATTGGTGGCAGAAGCGGCGGTCCCTTGGTTGGGATCGCCGCTTCTGTTTGAGGTTGGGGGTGGTCGGCCCGCTCCCTCGCCTTCACTGTTCAACGCTGGTGGGAGGAAGCGGGGGAGGTTTGACGCGTGTCGCCCGCGTGCCGTCGAGCGGTTGCGGTTGGTTGGTTGCGATCGCCCTGCCAACGGAAGGTGCCGGGTCGCTAAACCTCCTCCGCTGCCTCGTCCTCAGCCGCACCCGACATCGAACACTCCAGGGCGAGGGAGCGAAGGCAGACCAACCCCGAACCAGAAACCGGACCAGCACACGTCAGCCAAGAGCCTCGTGATACGCCCTCGACACCTTCTTCGGCACCACCATCTCCCACGCCCCCACCACCAGCTCCCGCATCTCAGCCTCGTCGATCGCGGCCAAGCGCACCCGCATCCAGCGATACCGCTCATCAGCGGGCAACGGCATCAGGAACTTGTCCGGCTCCGCGGCGACCATGCCCTCGCGCTCCTCCTTGGGGATTCCGAAACCCATCTGGGTCTCGTCCCTGGACAGCGACGCATAGACGATCGATCCGACGCGGAACTTCACGCGGTCCCGGATCAGGTGCTCAGTGGTGCGGGGCAACGACAGCGCCAACCTGCGAATCGCATCGACATCGACCACCACGTCACCATCACACAGACCTACGACAATCAGTCCCCCGGCGCCAGGTCGATCAGCGGCAGCTTGGCCAATGCCGTTGTGGACATCGCCTTTGCCGCCGTGAGAACCCGCTCCTGCTGCTCCACGATCCGCTGTTCGATCAGCTTCGTCAGTTCGTACGCCAGCGCGCCGGTCTGCCGCACCGTGACGTCGTCCGGTTTCGGTTGGCGGACCGACGTGATCGCCACGCCGGTGGCCTCGCCGTCGTCGTCCAGCGCGGCGCCGACGGACAGCCGCTCCCTGGGGTTAATCGCCTGCGCCGCGTAGTGGTCGCGGAGCTGACGCAACACCTTGTGCCACCCGAGCACCTCGCCCTGCAGCGACGTGCCGGACACGTCGTCGCCGGTGAGCGCCATGCCCCGGCCCGCGTCCGTGAAGCATCGGCCGTAGGACAGCAGTGCGGTCGTCCACACCGACTCGACCAGCAGGTCGTCGGGTACGCCGGTGGTCGGGTCCAGCTCGGCGAGCAGGCGCTCACAGCAGTACAGCACCGTGTGCATGTCGTCCATCATGGAGGTGAGATCGGCAAGTGCCCTGGCCGCCGGGGTGTCCAGTTGCCGCACGGTCGTCGGCTGCGTCGTGCTCACCATGTCGCTCCCGCCCTCGATGTCCTGACCTCACCGTAGGCGGCCCGCAGGGGTCCGGGTTGTCTCAAAATGAGACGGTCTACAGCCGCTCCAGCGCCAACCCGGCACCCAGCGCGATCAGCACCGTGCCCGTGGTCCGCTCCAACCGCCTGCGCACCTTGGCCTTGCTGAAGAACTTCCTGGCCCGACCGACGAACGTGGCCATCAGCAGGTACCACGAGGCGTCGATGGCCGCCTGGAGCACGCCGAGCAGCAGGGTCGTGGTCAGCACGTCGGCGCCGGCCGGGATGAACTGCGGATAGAACGCGAAGGCGAACACCGCGATCTTCGGGTTCGCCAGGTTGGTCAGCAGGCCCGCGGTCGCGGGCTGCCACCACGGCTGCCGCGAGCCGGCCGTGGTGTCGAACGGCAGGTCCTCGGTGGCGTGCCGGGAGGCCAGCCACGCCTGCACACCGAGGAACACCAGCACCACGGCGCCGGCCAGCTGGATCGCGGTGTACGCCGTCCGGCTCGCAGCAACCAGCGCGGACAGGCCGACGGCGGTGGCCAGCGCCCACGCGTACAGCCCGATCTCCATGCCCGCGATCACCGGCAGCGTGGCGCGCGTACCGCTCAGCGCGCTGCGCCGGATCACCAGCGCCGCCGTCGGGCCCGGCACCATCGCGCCCAGCACCACGGCGATCGCGAAGCCGCCGATCAAGGACCACGTCATAGCAGGTCGCTGTGCCGGATCCGGTAGACCTGTAGGCGCAGGTCGTAGTACTTGGTGGTCTCGCCGACCCACTGCATGCCCAGTCGCTTCGCCGTGGCGACGGCACGGACGTTGTTCGGCCGGGCGACGGCGAACAGCTCCTCGGTGTCCTGGGTGAACGCCCATTCGATGAGCGCCCGGCTGGCCTCGGTGGCGTAACCCTGCCCCCACACCGACGGGTCGAACTGCCAGCTCACCTCTAGGTCGTCCGCGTAGGGCGGCAGCAGCCGGATGCCGAGACCGCCGATGACGGCATCGTCATCCTTGCGGGTGACCGCCCACCGGCCACGCGGGACGAGCAGGTTGGGCTGGGCCTCCTGCCACGCGTGCAGCACCGACCGCATCGCGGCCACGTCGTTGACCTGGTCCATCGCCGGGGTGAGCCAGCGGGTGACGTCGGGCGAGCCGTAGATCACGTGCGCCGCCTCGGCATCGTCGACCGACCAGTCGCGGATCACCAGGCGGTCGGTGGTCAAAGGCGATTCCATACTCCGAACCGTACCGGCGGTCACTACTCCTGCTCGGTGGGACGGACCAGCATCTCGTTGACCGCGATGTGGCGCGGCCGGGTCACGATGTAGGCGATCGCGTCGGCGACGTCCTCGGCCTGCATCGGCCGCATGCCGACGACCTGGCCACGCATCGTCTCCAGCACGTCGGCCCGGTTGTGCCCGGCCAGTTCGGTGGCCACCGCGCCCGGCTCGACCAGCGAGACCCGGACGTGCTGCCAGGTGACTTCCTGGCGCAGTGACTCGCTGAACGCGCCGAGCCCGTGCTTGGTCAGGTTGTAGACACCCCGACCGTTGCGTCCAGCGGTGCGTCGACAACCGGGCCGAGCAGCATCAGGCCCGCGTTGTTGACGAGCGTGTCGAGCCTGCCGAACTCGGCAACCGTGCGTTCGACGGCGTCGCTTGCCTGCCGCTGGTCGGTGATGTCCGACTCCAGCACCAGCGCCGTGCCGCCCTGCTCCCGGATACCAGCCGCGACAGCGGATAGCCGGTCCGTGCGCCGGGCGGCCAGCGCCACGGTGGCGCCGTGGGCCGCGAGTGCTGCCGCGGTGGCCGCGCCGATACCGCTGGACGCGCCGGTGACCAGCGCGACTGTGCCGGCCAGCCGCGCGCCGGGCCTGGTCGGGGCCGGATCGGCCGTGCTGGGTTGATCGAAGATGGTCATGGCCTCCAGTATAATCGGAGAGTCCTCCGGTTAGCGAACGGTAGCGTCGGCAGGGTGGACGAGCCCAGCGCGATCGCGGAGGCACGCGCCGACACCGAGCGGCTGGTCGAGTCGCTCACCCGGCAGTGGGCCGCCATCGTCGACGCGTCCGAACTCACCACCAACGACGACGAGCACGACCCCGAGGGCGCCACGATCGCGTTCGAGCGGGCCCAGGTGCAGGCCATGCTCGCCCAGGCCCGCGCCGACCTGGCCGATCTCGACATCGCGGCCGAGCGGGTGCGGACCGGCCGCTACCGGGTGTGCGAGCAGTGCGGCGGCCCGATCGCCGACGAACGCCTCACGGCCCGGCCCGCCGCGCGGACCTGCATCGTGTGCGCGAACCGGTCAGGTCGGGTACGCCGGTAGCGGGTCCCGGATGTGGACTCGCAGTTCCGATGTGTAACAACGACCTTGGGCGTCCGGCAGCCACGCGTCCTCAGGGCCGGGCAGCACCTCGGACGCGGCGAGTCCGACGTCCGGGCCGCCCTTGCGGGCCGCCGCCGCTGCCATGTTGCACAGAATCCGGGCGTACAACGGGCTGGACAGGTCGAAGTAACACGGCTTGTTCTCGGTGTCGATCCGCAGGAAGATCCGCTCCGGCAGATTCAACGCGCTGCGCCAGCGCCGGACCGCCAGATACCTGTCGCGTTCTCCTTTCGCTTCGGCGAGGCCGGATTCCCCGACCGTGGTGCGCCACGTCTCCCGCACCAGGACCAGCCCGTCCACCGTGACCCTCGGTGTGTGCGCGTCGGTGCCGGCGAGTTTCCACGTGTCGAAGGCATGCATCCAGAGCAGCCCGGTGAACAGTTCGATCACCGGCCAGCTGCGGCCGTCCGGCGCGGACACCAGTAGTCCGGCATCGGCGTCGGCCACCGTCAGCGCCGTCACCGGCAGCAGCCGGTCACGGTCGATGCCCGGTGCCGGCGCGAAGCCGAGTTGCACGTCATTCGGTCCCGTCAACCATTCAGCTTCCCTGGCCGTCGTGCGTGGCCAGTGGTACGGCGTGGCCAACGCGACCCTGCTGCTGGTGATGTCCTCCCCCATCGCGGCCACCATCTCATCGGGCGCCGGGTGGCCGACCGCGAAGAAATGGGTGTCCAGTGAGGCCAGACCGACGTGCAGCTCACCGAGCACGACCGTGAAGTCGCCACGCCGCAACGCTTCCAGCGATGGCGCGCACAGATGAAGGTCCGGGCTGTGGATTCTGGCCAGTGCCCAACCCGGTGCCACGGCAGGAAACGCGGCCGCGGCCGCCATGGACAGTTCGGCTGTCGTCAGGTTGATCCGGGTGGCATCGGTCGACCCGGCGGTCAGGCCGAGTAGTTCCCGCCATCGACGCAGATACTCGGCGATCACCGGGTCGGCCGGCCGCTCGGCGCCGATCAGTGCGTCGAATGCCGGGTACCACAGCCGGTCGAACGGCACCTCCGCCGTACCGAGTTCGGTGACCACCTCCGTGTAGCACTGCGCGAGCACGGCCGAATAGGCATTCGCCAGTTCGGCGGTCAGCCACCTTGCGGACACCAGCAGCGGTTCGAGTGGGGCGAGCCGATCCAGTACCTCGGCACCGAATGTCAGGTCGATGTCTCGGCTGGTCTCCAGGTGGCACACGGTTCGGCCGGCCTGGGTCTCGCCGGGTTTCTGCCGGGAGTCCCGCCCGGTCGCCGTGGTGAACTCGGCTTCGAGTGCTGCCATCGCCGTGGCCAGTGCGCTCGGGTCGGTCGCTTCGGCCAGGGCATCC
>DASUJK010000406.1:0-14270 GCA_036279295.1 Pseudonocardiaceae bacterium
ACGATCGATGTGGCCGGCAGCGACACCGCGACGGCAGCACGAGCGAGAGATCGGGTGTGCGCTGCTGGGATACCAATCAACTCCTCGACCCGCGCACACGCCTCCTCGATCGCGACACCCGTCCGCAACATCCACACCACATCACCGGGCGCCCGGCGGCGCCAACCACGCCCATAGTGCCGCCGGAGCAACGCCATCACGTGCCGTGTCTCCAACTCCAGGTCGACCGCGGTCCGATAGCTCGTGATCTGCCACAACACCATCCGCCGCCACAGCAGGGCCGTCGGCCACGGCGCCAGCAACCACCGCTGCACCGGAATTACGTCCCTAGCGGTACCCAGCATGACGTCGAGTCGGCGTAGCAACACCGCGCGGCCCGCCTCGACCATCGCCAACACCATCACCGGCGCCGCAACATGCAGACCCACCGCCACCAGATCCGGCCAGCCGCCCACCGCGTTAGCCACGACCGTGCCCACCGACAGCAGCCGCACGACCTGCCGCAGCCACCCCACCGGGGTGCCCACCCACACCAGAACAAGATCCAGCACGACCACACTGATCAGCCCGCCGTCGATGCCGGCAGGCACGAACGCGGCCAGTGGCACTCCGTGACGCGCGGCAAGGTGGGAGACCGTCACGTAGGAGCCGGCCATGCCGTACCCGAACACAACGAATCCCAACGCCACCGATATGCCGACCGCGATCACCTGAGCACGAGTCAGACCCGGTGTGCGGGTCTCCCCCATGACAAGGTCTGCCTTCATCTGGGTCTTAGTAGCCCTGACCTGCGCATTGTCAGACGCAGCCGGTGTCGTCGCGCTCACCGGCACCGCCCCTCTCCAGCCACACCGGCGCGCGACAGCATCCGGCATGTACGCGCCCGAGCCGCGCCCGAGAAGACCGGCACCATGCGACAGAGCACGACACGATCTGACACGGTACAGATTGGCTGAAGTGGCAGAATGGCATGCGTTGGCATTATTTGTCACCACTTGGCACGTCAAACTGTCGACTCTTAACCAGCGGGTTCGGGGTTCGAGTCCCTGGCGGCGCACCACTGAAGCGTAGGTCGACACTATCGTTGACCTGCGCTTTAGTCGTCTCTGAGGCTGTTTGCGGATATTCGGAACTGTGCGCCGCGGCGTCATCCGCGCCCGAGACGACGCACCGACGCCCGAGGAATGATCAACGCGGTCTTCTCCGCCGCCGCACGGGCCACTTCCGGTAGCACGTTGGTGTACAAGTTGCTGGTCGTGGTGATGGAGGCATGTCGCAGCATCGCCTGCACCACCTTCATGTCGACCCCTGCCGCCAACGCCAGAGTCGCCGCTCCGTGACGCAGGTCATGCAGCCGGATCGGCGGCAATCCGGCCTCCCGGGCGAGGAATTGGAAGCGTTCGGTCACGTCCGCCGGGTGCAGCGGGCTGCCATCCAGTTGGGTAAACACCAAACCGGAGGCGACCCACTTCTCTCCTGCCGCCAACCGCTGGACCCCTTGGCGAACTTGATGGTCACGCAGCGCGGTCACGGTGCCAGCATCCAACGCGACGGTCGCCTCAGACTCGTCGGTTTTCGGCTTGGCCTGACCGGTCTCCCATCCGTACTGCACGAGTTGGTTGAGCACGTCGATCGTGCCGTCTTCCAGGTGTGTGTCGATCCACCGCAGCCCGCGCCCCTCGCCACGACGCAGCCCGCAATGGGCGATCAGGTGAAACAACGGACACAGTCTGTCGCTGATCGCGTGGTGGAGAAACTGCCCGGTCTGCACCGGAGTCCACACCATCACCGGCGAGGGCACATCACCCGTAGCCCGCCAGTGCGCGACCCGTTGCGGGGTCCACACCAAAGGCTTGGGCCGCTCAGCCGGTGGCATCTCGACCCACTTGGCGGCGTTCACGGTCAGCAACTCTTCGCGGATAGCGTCGTTGAGCGCGGCCCGCAAGGTTTCCCGGATTCGTTGCATCGAAGAAGGACCGACCGGACACTGCCACTTCACCGCTTCCCAACGCTCCTGATCTTTACTGGCCCGCGCAGCGGCGATCTGCTCATTGTGTTCGGCGATCTGCTCGAACATGTCGGCCACGTGCGCCACCCGCAGCTTGTCCAGCCGGACCGCACCCAGGTAACGGTTGAGGTAGAGCCGGATATGAGATTCATAGCTGCGACGGGCATTACGGGACAGCCGCTTCTTCGTCGGCAACCACGCTTTCAGCCACTGCTCCACTGTGGGTACTCCAGCACGGTGACCGAGACGCGCAGCAGCCTGTGCACCGTCTCCACGTTCGGGATCGGCTTCTTGTCCTGGATCACCTGGGCGAGCAGGTCACCGACCTTGCGCTGGGCGTCGGTGTCGTCCTCGGCCGGGAGCGCGAGCAACGCGCGGACATCGTCCAACTCGTTCTGCGCGGCGGTGGAGGAGGAAACCCGCTGCGTCGCTTCGGACGCCGTGCGCCGGCCGCATCGGCAGGTAGCTCAATACGCCAACCCCAGTGCCCATGCCCGTGCGGTTGCGCTTGGGACACTTGCTACCCAAAGGTTTGCCTGCACCATCCACACAGGAACACCGACGAAACACCGACCCCACAGCCATTTACCCAACCCCCATCATGAACTGGGTCGAACTGGTCATGACAGTCATGCTCGCGCTGAAGTGACCCCTCGGGGAAGCCCGAGACCCGATCGGGCGTGCCCTGAATCCTGCTCAGGACTCGGGGCGAACGATCCGTCCAGGCCCAACAACCGCAGCAACCCAACGGTCGGCACCCGGTAAGAACCGCCCACCGCAGCACCGGACCTCTCCCACGGGCCAGCGTGTAGGCGATGGTCCGGCCGATCCCCAACACCCGGCCAGCGGTCAGCAGATCCACCGTGACCGCAAGCCCAGCGATGTCGGCGAACGTGAGCGCGATCGTATCCGGTGCGGGTGTCGCCGGGTCCGGTGTCATCGAGTCCTCCCGTGGTCGGTGAGCCGACGCCACGCCAGTGCGCAACTGTGCGCCTGCCGAGAATCCCATCCACCCAGCTCAGAGACCCGCAGGGCAGTGGCGGCAAGATGACCGCCCGTGCTACTTCGCCTTGTCTACCTGGCCGTGACCAACACCTTCGCAGCCCTGCGCCTCTTACCGATCAGCAACCACGAAAAGGACACCGCGCAGGCCGCGCGGAACCTCATCATGGACCTCGACGACGCCGGTGCCACCATCAAGTATCTGATTCGCGACCGGGACGGAAAATACCCGGCATCCCGGTGCCCCGAATGAACTCCATCATCGAACGCTGGGTGCAAACCTGCCGACACGAACTACTCGACCGGACGCTGATCTGGAGTGAGCGCCATCTGCGGCAAGCGCTGCACCAGTTCGAGCACCACCACAACACGCACCGACCCCACCAAGCCCTCAAACCAAACCAGGCCGCACCTCTGGGCGCAACTCCCGAACCGATCACCGACCCCGCGCGACTCGCCCACCTCGACATCCGCCGACACGATCGACTCGCCGGAGTGATCCACGAGTACGGGCACGCCGCCTAACCCGGACGGAATATTCAGCAGGCGGTGTGTCGCACTGTGGTGGTGGTGACGGGCCGAGCAAAGATCTGGGCATGGCGTCCCGGACTCGGCGATGCACTGCTCTGCTTCCCGCGAGATGGTGCAGGAAGCGCGGCTGCAGGGCTCGCGGGTGAGCGGATCGTGCACGAAGAAGTTCAACAGCAACGTCTTGTCCGGTCGGCATGATCGCAGCCACGAGCTACTTCGCTGGGTAAGCGGCATGCACCAAGTGACTGAGCCACGCGGTGTCGGACTGCCAGTTGATCAGGGAACCGTTGGCCACGATGGTCGGCGTGCCGAAACCCCTGCTGCCGTCGGAGTTGGTCTGCCACAACGCTTGATCGTTGCCAGCAAGACTCAGATTGGTCTGGATCTGCTTCTCGTAGGTCTTGGCGGTCACAAGACTGTCGAACGGGCTGCCGCGCACGCCCAGCCGGTTGGCCAGGTTGGACAACTGTGCCTGGGTCCAACCGGCGCCGTCTTCCTGCGGCTGCTTGTGGTACAGGCTGAAGTGGTAGTCGATGAACTTGTCCGGCGCGACGGTGGCCACTGCGAGCGCGGTGTTCGCGGACATCAGCGAGTAGCCGGGCGGATTGGAGCTGTTGTCCAGCAGGTTGATCATGTGATAGCGGACCTTGATGGTACCCGCTTCCAACTGCTGTTCCACCGACGTGAAGTTGGCGGCTTCGAACTGACCGCAGATCGGACACAGGAAGTCCTCGTAGGCATCAATCGTGACCTTGGCGGTCGACCGTCCTGCCAGGACGGTCGCGTTCGCGGCATCCACCGACACCGGATACTTGCCCGACCCCGGTACGGCAGTACCGCGGCTGGGCCAGACGGGTGACCCGATCGGCTTCGGCCCCGGGCTCATCCCCGTCGCGGTGCTCACCCACGTCGGTCAGGTCGTCCGTCAGGGTTCCGCGGTTCCCTGCCCACTCGAACTTTTCTGGCATGACGTGTCGCACCATGATGTCAACGGGCAATATTTGTTCGCGAGCAAATGTTGCGGGGCGTGCGGTCTTGTGCCCGCCACGACCATTCGGCCGCCCTTGTCGCTCTCCGACCAGACAAAAGGCTAACTGGACCCTGCGGCACACGCCATGCCGGCAGGCGATCGTCAGGTCCGCCGGAATCGGCCACGGACGCCCTTACCGGTGATCGACCGCGATGTCGTCGGTCAGGGCTGCGGTGGCGGCCGCGCCGCACCGATCCCGGTCGGGGTGGACGGGCAGACGACAACCCGCGCAGCGCCGCCGGGAGGAGACCGCTGAGCAGCACACTCTTCGGCTATTCTTGACCAACCTACGACCAGTCACTTTGTCCACTGTAGATTCCGATGCCGCAGAAGGAGAGGCGAGCGCTGTGGAGGATGTCGAGCCGTTCGGCTTGGTCGTGCTGGGGATCGCCGCAGTCGCCATCGGCGCGGTGTTGTCCAGCAGGATCAGCACCTGGCTACGGATACCCGCCCCGCTGATCTTCCTGGTATGCGCGGCCATCGCCTCGGATCTGGTGCCCAGTCTGGGCGGGCTGTCCACCGAGGCCGTACAGCGGTTGGTCACCGTCGCCCTGGTGGTGATCCTGTTCGACGGCGGGATGCACATCGGGTGGCGCCGCTTCCGCTCGTCGGCATCGGCCGTGGTCTGGGTCGGCGTCCTGGGCACACTGCTGACCACAGCCGCGGTGGCCGGACTGGCGCATCTGGTGTTGGGCCTGGCCTGGTTCCCGGCGCTGCTGCTGGGTACCGCGTTGGCGCCGACCGACCCGGCTGTGGTGTTTTCCGTGTTGGGACGCCGGGAGATCGAGGGACGTACCGGCACCATCCTGGAGGGCGAGTCAGGCGCCAACGACCCGGTCGGGATCGCTCTGCTGGTCAGCCTGCTGATGGCGGGGACCAGCGCCGCCGGGGATCCACTACTGACCGTCCTGGCCACGTTCGCCGAGCAGATGGCGGTGGGCGTGGTGATCGGCGGCGCGGGCGGCTATCTGTTGCTGTTGTTCACCCGGCGCGTGGCGTTGCCGCACGAGGGGCTCTACGCGCTGCGCACACTCGCGGCGGCGCTGGCCGTCTACGGTGTGGCGACCGTAGCGCACGGCTCCGGTTTTCTGGCGGCGTTCGTGGCCGGGATCCTGGTCGGTGATCCGCACAGCCCGTTCAAGGCCGACGTCCGCCGGTTTCACAGTTCTCTGGCCGGCATCGCCGAGATCGTCGTGTTCGTCGTGTTGGGGCTGACGGTGCACGTGCGCGAGCTGGCCCATGGCGGGGTCTGGCTGCTGGGTCTGGTGCTGGCCGTGTTGTTGACGTTCGTGGTGCGGCCGCTACTGGTCGGGTTACTGCTGGTGGCGATCCGGCTGCGGTGGGGTGAGCGGGTGTTCGTGGCATGGGCCGGTCTGAAGGGAGCGGTGCCGATCCTGCTGGGTACGTTCGTGATCAGTTCGGGCGTCGCCGATGCGCAGCGGATCTACGGCCTGATCTTCGTAGTGGTCGCGTTCTCGATCCTCGTGCAGGGCGGACTGGTCCCGTTCGTGGCCGATCGTTGCCGGGTGCCGATGCGGATCGTCGACCCATTGCCCTGGACACTGGGGGTGCGGTTCCGGACACCGCCGCACGGTGTTCGCCGGGTCCGCGTCACGGCCGGTTCGGCAGCTGACGGCGCGACCGTGGCACAGCTGGATCTGGGCGAGGACGCCTGGATCAGTCTGGTGATCCGAGAAAGCCAGTCGGTGCACGTCCGGGGCTCGACCCGGCTGGCCGTCGGCGACGAGGTCGTGCTGCTCGTCGACTCCCCAGCGGATGGCGATCCCGACAGGCTCTTCACCCAGCCCCTCTGACAGTTGCACATAGCAATATTTGTTCTGCGATACTGTTGCGGTATGGTGATGTCACGGTCATGAGGAGCGGACAGTGGCACTGACGGGACGGAAACCGACCGGTGTGGTGAAGACACTGCTCCGCCTTCCGCTCTGGCTGTATCGTGGCCGGCTGGGCTGGGTGGCCGGGCACCGCTTGGTCTACATCGTTCATCGCGGCAGGCGCACGGGAGCGCGCCACGAGGTCGTCGCCGAGGTGGTGCGCTACGACCGGTCCACCCAGGAGGTCGTCGTTGTGGCCGCCTGGGGCGGGCATCCGGACTGGTACCGCAATCTCAAAGCCGGCCCGGCCGTCGAGGTGCGCATCGCCGGACAGTGTTGGGATCATCCCGCGCACCGGTTCCTCGACGGAGCCGAGACATCGCAGACGTTGCTCGCCTACCAAACAGCACATCCGCGTATGTGGCGGCGAGTCGCGCCACTGCTGGGATTCCCGAGGGATCCAGCCGATCCGCGCTGGCCCGAACTCGTCGAGGCGACACACGCGATCGCGTTCACCCCGCACGCTGCGCGATGAGCACATGCCAAAGGAGTGAACAACGCTGAATCTCGGAGTCGGCTCGGCCGGCGATCGCACCTGGTGCGAACTGGTTGTGCTCAGCGTCGCCCTGTGCTTGTCGATCGGTGCCTGCGCAGCGCCACCGTCCGCGGCGATCCCACCGTCAGTCTTCGTCGGTACCATGGTGGACACGCTGACACCTGAGTCGGTCCTGGACCTTCCACTGACCGCATCGGATGGCCGGAAGGTCAGCCTGACCTCGTTCCGCGGTGAGTTCGTCGTGGTGTGCGACGTCATGACGTCGGGTCAGGAGACGAACCCGGTGAACACCGCGGCCGTCGTTCAGGCGGCCCGTGCGGTACAGGCCGCCGGCCTGGGCCGACGTGTCCGGTTCCTGAGCATCACGATCGATCCCCAGCGGGACACACCGACACGACTGGCGGCCTACCGGCGACTCTACGTCGATCCGCCGGCCGACTGGACGCTGCTGACCGGCAGTCCGAACGTGATCGGCACGCTGTGGCGCCATTTCGGTGTGCGCCGCGAACGGATCCCGGAACACTCGGACCAGGCGGTGGACTGGATGACCTTGAGCCCGCTGACCTACACCGTGGTGCACAACGACCAGCTGCACTTCCTGGACCGAACCGGTCATGACCGATTCGTCCTGGGTGGTCCTGGCCATGTCCAGCAGTCCCGCGTACCCGCCCTGCTGGAGGGGTTCCTGGACAGCCAGGGCCACCGCGACCTCAAGGATCCCTCACTCAACGACTGGACGACCCGGCAGGTGCTCAACGTCGTCGGTTGGCTGACGGCACACCAGATACCGACGCCAGCCGCCACCTGACCTGCTGTGCGGCGCGATCGTCACCCAGTCGTCAGGTTCGCCGAGCAGGTGGTGACCGAGAATGAGCAACCCAGGTCACCGACATCCAGGAGCGCAGACCATGGACCTCAGCGCGACGACAACGATGACCGCAGGCGAGTCAACGCCTCACGCTCGACGTCGCGGACCGCCCGGGTCCGCCAGCCCAGCGCCTGGGCGGCCTGCACCGTCGACATGCCGACAACCGTGCGCAGGACCAGCGTCTCACGCTGCCGAACGGGCAATGCCGCCACGAGCGCAGCCACGCGACCGACCTGCGTCGCGGGGTCGTCGCGGTGTGGCCAAGAACCGACTGCCCGCAGCGCACTGCGGTAGACCACGGCCAGAAAATGTGTCTCCCGGTCCGATACCTCCCACAGCGAAGCGAACGCCGCGAGACATGCCTGGCGGGCCAGGCCGTCGGCATCGGCGAACGAGCCCTCCCGCCGGCCGATCCTGGCCCGGCAGTAGCGGATCGCGACCGTCCGTGCGATCGCCACCAGATAGTCCATCGCGGGTCCGTTGCCCTCCAGCGCCCAGCGAACGACGGTAGGTGACAGTTCCGATTGGACGAACGCGAGGCACGCGTCGTCGTCTCGTGGTTCACCTGTCATTGCCGGGATAGTCATGTTTGCCGTGTCACCTCACGATATTTGCATAGAGCAATATTTGCCGAAGCGTACCGTCCTTTCCTGGAATGACAAGGAGTGCCGGTGGAGCCGGTCATCCGCGTGCTGCTCGTCGAGGACGACGTGTTCATCCAGCGCGCTTTGGGCATGGCGCTGCGGGAGGAGGGCTTCGACATGATCGGCGTGCCCTCCGGCGAGGAGGCACTGGAGCAGTTGGACACCACTACAGTGGACGTTGTACTGCTGGACCTGATGCTGCCCGGCATCGACGGATTGGCCGTGTGTCGCACACTGCGCTCGCGTGGTGATCTGCCGATCATCGTCATCACGGCTCGCACATCGACGGCGGACGTGGTCGGCGGCCTGGAAGCCGGAGCCGACGACTATGTCACCAAACCACTGGTCGCCAGTGAACTGGCCGCCCGCATCCGCGCGCTGCTGCGCCGGCGGGCTCCCTCACAGCGGGACATCAGGCCCGTCGTTCGAGTGGGTGAGTTGCAGATCCGGCCGGAGGAGCACACGGTGCACCGCGCGGGCAGCATGATCCACCTGACCCGCACGGAATTCCTGCTGCTCCTCGAACTGGCCGACGCGGCCGGCACAGTCGTGGAGAGACGGGAACTGCTGCGCCGGGTGTGGGGCTACGACTACTTCCCGGACACCCGCCTGCTCGACGTGCACGTCCGCCGATTGCGGCGCAAGGTCGAGGACGACCCGGACAATCCCGCCGTAGTCGTGACGGTGCGCGGTACCGGCTACCGGATCGGCCTACCGGTCCATGACGGCGAGGGCGCGGCCTGGTGAGCAGGCGAGCACGATTCCGGCGGCTGTCGCTGCGGTGGCGGGTGGCGGCGGCGTTCGGCCTCGGGTCGCTGCTGCTGACCAGCATGCTCGCCGTCGCCGCGTGGCACCTCGTGTCCGGGTACATGCTACAACAGCGGCAGGACAGCGCCGTGCGACAGGCTCGGGTCAACGTCCGACTCGTCAACCAGGCCCTGCGCACCAGATCGGAGGGACTGGACGAACTGCTGACCGGCCTTACCACCGGGCCGGACTCAAGCATCCTGCTGCACCAGCCGGGACGGTGGGTCACCAGCGGCAGACAGGTGGCCCCCGACTCATTGCCAGCCCAGTTCCTTGTCCTGGCCAAGCAGGGCACCGCAGCCGAACAGCGGACTCGAGTCCAGGGCATTCCGATGCTGGCCGTCGCGCTACCGGTGGGCCACACCGGCGACTCCTACATCGAACTGTTCCCCCTGCTGCAGTTGGAGCAGACGTTCCGGTTCCTCAGCGCGCTCCTGGTCGCGGGCTCACTCGCCGGTGGTGTGCTGAGCGGCGGTCTGGGCGTGTGGACCAGTCGGCGCGCGTTGTGGCCGTTGCACCAACTGACCGCGGCCGCCGCCCGGATGGCATCCGGTGATCTGAGCGCACGGCTGCCACCGCAGTCCGACCGCGAACTCGCCCAGTTGGAGGGCACGTTCAATGCCACAGCGGAAGCGTTGGAGCAGCGGGTCCGCCGGGACGCCCGCTTCGCTGGCGACGTCAGCCATGAACTGCGTTCCCCACTGACCACCCTGCTCAACGTCGCTGAAGTACTGGAACACCACGAGCACGAACTGCCCGCGCCCTCGCGGGAGGCCGTCCAGTTGCTGACCTCGGTACTGCAGGGATTCCAGCGGATGGTGCTCGACCTGCTGGAGATCTCCCGCACCGACCTGGACGCCGACGACCTCGAACCCGAACACGTCGACCTGGCCGAACTGGTGCGGGACGTCCTGATGGCGACCTGCCAAGGTCATCCGGTCGCCGTGACGACAGAGCCGGACGCGGTGGCCGTCATGGCCGACCGGCGGACGTTGGAGCGGGTTGTCGCGAATCTGGTGGACAACGCCGAGCAGCACGCGGGCGGACCGGTGCGCATCGGCATCACCCGCCGCGGCCAAGATGTGCGGGTCGAGGTCGACGACGCCGGGCCGGGGGTGCCCGCCGACCTGCGGGAGCGTGTCTTCGAGCGGTTCGCGCGGGGTGTATTGAGCGGGCGCAGGGGATCCAGCACCGGCAGCGGACTCGGACTGG
Source organism: Pseudonocardiaceae bacterium (assembly GCA_036279295.1). Lineage (GTDB taxonomy): Bacteria > Actinomycetota > Actinomycetes > Mycobacteriales > Pseudonocardiaceae > DATEPR01. The sequence goes on from DASUJK010000406.1 coordinate 10,494, forward strand.
CGCTGGTGGCACAGCACGTGACGCGACATGGTGGCCGGGTGTGGGTCGAGGACCGGCCTGGTGGCGGTGCTCGGTTCGTCGTGTGCCTGCCGGTGGCGGCTTCATCATGAGACGCGCCCGGGTGGTGGCGGTGTATGCGGTCCTGTGTGTCGCACTGACCGGTTGCGGGGTGAGCACGCAGGACACGCCGATACCGCTCACGCCGACCGCCACACCGCCGGAACCCACACCCACGACCACCCAGCAGCCGGACTCACCGTCTCCGACGGCGACGGTGCCACGCGCCGACCCGTCGTCCTGTAGCCGCGGACCCGATCCGTCAGGCTGTCGTCAGGTTCCGTCGCCACGGTCCCCGGCAGAATGGACCACACCCAGAAAGCGAGGTGACACCACTTGACGACATCGCCCCTGAACCTGGGGGAACCCCGAGATCAGGCGATCGCCGAGCGCCTGACACTGGAATTCGAGCCCTCGCTGCCGCCCACAGTGGTGCGCCACACGCTGGTCGAGGCAGGGCGCGACCTGGCAGGCCAGATCGCGCCCGAGGCGTGGGATGAGATGGTCTACCGGTTGGCCCAATACCGGCTCGGCCGGCTCACGGCGGAAAACACCCAACGGTGAAACACTACGGTCAGCACTGTCCGATCGCCCGTGCCGCGGAACTACTGACCGAGCAGTGGACCCTGTTGGTGATCCGGGAATGCCTGTCCGGCAGGGCGAAGCGCTCCGACATCGCCCGCGGCGTACCGGCCATGTCCGCGACACTGCTGGCCAGCAGGTTGCGTACGCTGGAGGAGGCCGGGCTCGTCCACCGGTCGGCGGACACGCCACGCGACCCGGCATACGACCTGACCCAGGCAGGCCGAGAGCTGGCACCGATCGTGGAGGGTCTGGGCCGGTGGGGCCAACGGTGGCTGCCCCGACCCCGGCTACGGGATTACGATCCCGGGCTGCTGATGCTGGACATCAGCAGAGAGGTCGACCCGTCCACGCTGCCGGCGCGACCGCTCGCGGTACACGTCGCGTTCGCCGATGCTCCCGTGCCCCGGCAGTGGTGGCTGGTGCTGAGCCGCACACAGATCCAGGTGACGAGACATCGACCCGATGTGAAGGTCGCACTGCGCATCGAGTGCACGACGGCGGCGTTGACGGATGTGTGGCTGGGTCACCGTGGCTGGCTGCAGGCGGTACGCGAGGACGGCATCCGATTCGTGGGCGACCGCGATACGGCCCATGCCGTGCTGGGCTGGATCAGGACGAGTCGTTTCGCCACGGTGCCCCGTGGCCAGGCTGCCGTCGGATCTCCGGGCCACGATGATCATCCTCATCACCTGAGTCGTTGACCGGCTGAAACCTGGCCGGACGACAGGCAGCTCGCAGTCGCGCGGGGCGATCGTCAGGGCTACCGGAACCGACCGTGGGGCCTCGTTGCCGCCTTACTGTACACAGGTTTAGGATGCTGAACATGAGTTCAGCCACGGATGAGGGTGACCTCACCGCCAAGGCCAACATTCGTAACGCCGCCCTGCGCCTGTTCGCCGAGCGTGGCCACGACGCCGTCACGATGCGGGAGATCGCGACCATGGCAGGCGTGTCACCCGCACTCGTGGTGCATCACTTCGGCAGCAAGGACGGTCTGCGGGCCGCCGTGGACGGCTATGCCGCGCACGCTTTCGACACGCTCTTCGCGATGGACGAACGGGACCTGGCCCAGCCGTTGACCGACGACAACTGGGTGTCCGTCGCCGAGATGTTCGCACGTGCGTTCCCGCATGGTTCCCCGCTGCCGGCGTATCTGCGCCGCCTGTTGCTGGTCAACGATCCGGCGGGTGCGGCGCTGTTCGGCCGTTGGTACGAGCTCACCCGCCGACTGCTCGACTCGATGACCGAACTCGGCGTCGCCCGGCCGGGTGAGGATCCGGCCGTTCGTGCGGCGTTCCTTCTGGTCAACGACCTCGCGCTGGTCCTGCTGCGCAACCAGATCGCCGCCGCGATCGGGATCGATCCGCTCACGCCGGAGGGCATGACCCGCTGGGCCAGAGAGGCCACCGCCGTCTACACGAAGGGCGCGTTCGTGTCCGTGCCCGGGAAGGAACCCTCGTGAGTCACCGCGCCCGGGTCATCCACATCCAGGGCCTGACAAAGACATTCGGGAAGGTCCGCGCACTCGACGGCCTGGACCTCACCGTGCATCCGGGTGAGGTGCACGGCTTCCTCGGTCCCAACGGGGCGGGCAAGTCCACCACCATCCGCATTCTGCTCGGGCTGGTCCGGGCCAGCGGTGGTCATGTCGAACTGTTCGGCGCCGACCCCTGGCGTGCGGCCGCAGGGCTGCACCGGCGCCTGTCCTACGTCGCCGGGGACGTCGCACTGTGGCCCGGCCTGACCGGCGGCCAGTGCCTCGACGTGATCGGTGCGACGCACGGTGGGGTCGACGAGAAGCGCCGGGGGCACCTGGTCGAACGCTTCGATCTCGATCCGACGAAGCGGATACGGGACTACTCCAAGGGCAACCGCCAGAAGGTCGCCCTCGTGGCCGCGTTGGCCGCGGACGTGGACCTGCTCATCCTCGACGAACCCACCTCCGGGCTCGACCCGTTGATGGACCAGGTGTTCCAGCAGTGTGTGCGCGAGCGACGGGAGGAGGGCGTCACTGTACTGCTCTCCAGCCATGTCCTGGACGAGGTCGAGGCGTTGGCCGACCGGGTGAGCATCATTCGCAGTGGCCGCACCGTGACCACCGGCAGTCTCAGCGACCTGCGCCGCCACACTCGGACCTCGGTGCACGCGGTCACCGTCGGAGAACCCGAGGGCCTGGCCAACGCCCAGGGGGTGGCCGACTGCGTCTCCGTACGGCTGGACGGGCATGTCGATACCAGGTTCACGATCGACGCGGAGCACCTCGACGCGATCGTCGGCAGGCTGCACGCCGCACGGATCCACACCCTGACCGTCACCCCGCCGAGCCTCGACGCGCTGTTCCTGCACAGTTACGGGAACGCCAACGACGCCGACACGACGCCTGCCGAGGTCGTGCGATGAGCGCTGCTTACCGCGTGGTGAGGCACCGACGGCGAACCCTACGCACCATGGTCGGGATCGTCTGGCGCACCCGCCGCTTCGGCATCCTCGTGTGGATGATCGCCCTCCTGGCAGGCATGGTGGGAACAGCCGTCGCCGTCGCCGGGCTCTACGACACCCCGGCGAAGATCCGCACCTACGCCGAGGCCGTCACCGCAGGCCACGCCCTGGCCGCGATCAACGGTCACGTCGAGGGAATCAACAGCCTCGGTGGGGTGATCCAGGACGAGTTCGGGTTCCTCGCCTCGTTCCTGCTGCCGCTGCTGGGAATCGGCCTGGTCGCTGGTTCGACGCGACGGGACGAGGAGTCGGGCCGACTGGAGACGATCCTGGGCGGTCGGATCGCCCGGCACCAGCCAGTACTGGCGGCTTTGGCCGTGGCGACCGCGGCGATAATCGGCACGTCCGTCCTGTTCGCCGCCGGACTGGTGTTCTCCGGGGTCCCGGTGGCCGGTGCGATCCTCTACGCAGCGGCGCTGGGCACGCTGGCCTTCGTGTTCGCCGGGTTCGCGGCTCTGCTGGCGCAGCTCGCACCGCACGCCAGCGATGTCTATCTGGGGAGCCTGGTCGTGCTGGGCGCGGCGTATGTCCTGCGCGGGATCGGCGACACGACCGACAGTTGGTGGACCTGGCTGTCCCCGCTGGGGTGGGCGGAGCGGACGGCACCGTTCGGGCATCAGCGGTGGTGGGTGCTCG
>DASUJK010000407.1:0-4507 GCA_036279295.1 Pseudonocardiaceae bacterium
CGGGCCATTCCGAACGTCGAGCAGTACGAGCCGGACCGGTTCACCCGGGCGCTGCGGGCGCCCGGCGGTCCCGCGCTCGTCGTGCTGACCGCCACCGAGGGTGCCGTGGCCTGCCGGGTGAGCCTGACCGACCAGCGGGACCTGGTGCTGGTGGTGTCGCGGGTGCGTCGGCTGCTCGACCTGGACGCCGATCCGTCCGCTGTGGACACTCTGCTGGGTGCAGATCCGGTGCTCGGCGGCCTGGTGGCCAAGCGGCCGGGGTTGCGCGCGCCGGGTGCCGTGGACGGGTTCGAGATGGCCGTGCGCGCGGTCGTCGGCCAGCAGATCTCGGTCAGCGGCGCCCGCACGCTGCTGGGTCGGATCGCGGCCGAGCACGGGCCACGGGTGTTCGAGGACTGGCGGCTGTTCCCGAGTGCCGAGGAGTTCACCGGCATCGACCCGACGTCACTGCCGATGCCACGGGCCCGTGCCCGGACACTGCTGGCACTGGCGCAGGCATGTGTCGACGGATCACTTCGCCTGGATCCTGGCGTCGACCGGGAGCAGGAGCGTGGCTCGTTGCTGGCGTTGCCGGGGATCGGGCCGTGGACGGCGGACTACGTGCGGATGCGTGCGATGAACGACCCGGACGTGCTGCTGGCCACCGACCTCGGCGTACGCAAGTCAGCGGAACGGCTGGGTGTCGACCTCGCGGGAGGCAGGCCGGAGTGGGCGCCGTGGCGTTCGTACGTGACGCACCATCTGTGGGCAGCGCTGCATTAGTCCTGTCGGTCCAGTTCGGGGATCACGTTCGCCAGCACGGCGGCGTGGCTGATCTCCAGGTCCTTCGTCGCGGTGAGGAGTGTGATGGTGTGGTGGCGCCCGATCTCACGCAGATTGGCCAGGGCGGCTGCCCGGTCGGCGTCTTCGAGTTCGGCGCGGTACATGGCCGTAAACTGGACGAACAGGTCCGGATCGTGGGCGTACCAGTGACGCAGCTCGTTCGACGGCGCGATGTCCTTGCACCAGTCGTCCAGCGCGGCGGTGGCCTTGGCCAGGCCGCGCGGCCACAGACGGTCCACCAGCACCCGGGTCCCCACAGTGGACTCGGGCGGGTCGTAGACGCGCGCCACACGCACGTCGAAGGGCGTTGCCACGGCGCTCATTCTGCGGTACCTCGTCCGGCCGCGCCACACTGGCGCGTGGAAAGGACAGTTCATGGCACCCAGTCGTAATCGTGTCACCCCGATGGGTGACATCGAAGCCGTGCCGCTGCGTGGTGCGTGGACCGGCAACCGGGGCATCCTGCACTCCGGCCGGGCCATCGTGCGCTTCCACGCCAGCGACCTGTGGATCACGTGCGCGCTGCGGTTCCGGGACCGGTGGCACGAACAGTGGCGGCCACATCACTTCACGTGGCTGTACTTCCACGACGAGGCAGTGTCGTTCGCAGCGGGACACCGACCGTGTGCCGAGTGCCGGCGGGGGAGTTACAACGCGTACCGCGAGACGTGGAGCGACGGGCTGGGTGTCCCGGTGCCCGGCGCCAAGGAGATGAACCAGCGGCTGCACGGCGAGCGGATCGTGCGCGGCACCCACCAGCGCCGGGTGCACGCCACGCCGTGGTCCGGGCTGCCGTCCGGCGCGTTCGTACTGCTCGACAGGAAGCCGGCGGTGATCGCAGACGACCACCTGACGGAATGGACACCCGACGGCTACCGCACCCGTCGGCCACTGCCGAAGACCGGCACCGCCCAGGTCATCACACCGCCGGCCACGGTCGCCGTGCTGCACGCGGGCTATCCAGTGCAGATCGACGATTCAGCGCGGTGACAGTCCGGCCTGGTGGGCTCTGGACTCGCCGACCATTGTCGTGTTCAGGTCCGGGTAGCACTGTTGCGCTTCATCCCAGTGGCGCTGGGCGGTCGCCACGTCGTCGGCGGCCGCGGCTATGTTGCCCAGGCCCGTTTTCGCTCTGGCCACCTCGTACTTGCTGTCCGCCTGTTCGCCCACTTCGACCGCCCGCCGATAGGCCGTCGCCGCCTGTTCGTGGTGGCCGGATCGGAAATTGGTCCAGCCGATGCAGTTCAACGCCATCGTGGCGTCCAACAGCAGGCCGAGCCGCTCGAATACCGCCAGTGCTTCGGTGGCGTGCGTCAGGGATTCCGCATACGCGCCGAGTTCGGTCTGCGCCAGCGCGATGCCGCGTCGGGTGATGGCCGCGTTTCTGGCCGCGCCGGTTCGCTGGTAGAACTCCAACGCCGTGGTCAGGTCCCGCAATGCCGCTTCGTGTGCGCCCCGATAGTGGTGCACCCAACCGAGATTGGCCAGCGTGTTCACCTCGCCGTGGTCGTCCTTCAATTCCCGGAACAGGGGCAGTGCCGTCTCGTAGTAGCCGGTGGCGATGTCCAGTTCACCCCGGTCGATGTGCGCGATACCGAGATTGTTCAACGTGACCGCCTCGGCCCACCGGTTGTCCGCCGCACGCGCCGACGCCAGCGCCACCTGGTGCGTCTCGATCCACGGGTCCCACTGCTTGGTGAGGTAGAAATAGCCACGCAGCATGAACGCCAACTGCCAGGCACGGTCGTGCAGACCGCGCTCGGCGGCCACCGTGACGAGCGCGGTCAGGGCCGGCCACTCGATGCCGAGCCACGTCATCGCTTCGGCCGCGTCGGCGAATGACCGGACATCGGGCGGTAGGTGGTCGTAGGTCAGTTCAGGCCGGAACCGACTGGCGCTGATCACGACGTCGGCGCCGGCCGCCGCGTGCACGGCGTGGTCCACCAGCCGGATCACGGCCTGCTGCTGCCGCGCGTGCGCGACATCGCGGAGTCCGGTCTGCGCCGCGAAGACACGCAGCAGGTCGTGGCACTGGTAGCGGGCGCCCGGCTGCGGAACCAGCAGGTGCGCGGTGTGCAACCGGTCCAGCAGCCGCTGCGCCCGCCCGACCGGAACGTCGGCCAGCGCGCCTGCCGTCTGGGCGTCGACATCGTTGCCCGGATGCAGTGTGCACAGGGCCAGCAGCAGCCGCTGGTCCTCGGGCAGGCCGTCCCAGGACAGCTGGAACGCGCCGTGCACACTGCGCTCGCCGTCGTCCAGCTCGTGGAACAGTGTCTTGCTGTCGGCGAGTCGTTCGTCCAGGTCGGCGAGCGTCCACACCGGATTGCTCTGGTAGCGCGCGGCGGCGATCCGGATGGCCAGCGGCAGCCTGCCGCACCGGTCCACGATCCTGGCCAGCGTGCGTCTGCCGTCGGCGCCGTCGGGCAACCGGCCCCGCCCGGCGATCGAACTGAACAGCGTCACCGCCTCGGCCTCGGTCATCGGCCCGAGCGACACGTGGTGCGCGTCGTCCAGGGCGATCAGCCTGCTCCTGCTGGTGACCAGCAGTCGACAGCCGGGATCACCGGGCAGCAGCGGCAACACCTGCTGAGTGCTGCGCGCGTTGTCCACCACGACCAGTACCCGCCGGTCACGCAGGCAGCCGCGGTAGAAGACGGCGCGCTCCTCCGGTGAGCGCGGGACCTCGTCGCCCGGCACGCCCAGCTGGCGCAGCAGCCGGTCCAGCGCGTCGGTGCTGTCCACCTCACGCCCGCCATGGGCGCGCAGGTCGATGAACAGCATGCCGTCCGGGAACTCGTCGGCCACCTGGTGCGCCGCCAACACGGCCAGCGCTGTCTTGCCGATGCCCGCCATGCCGTTCAGCGCACACGCGCCCGGCGATCTCGCGTAGTTGGCACGCAGGATCCCGCACACCTCGGCGAGTTCGGCCTCCCGGCCGGTGAAGAACGGTGTGGCGGGCGGCAGCCCGGACGGCCGAACGGTGAATGTGCGGGACCGGATCTTGCGACGGCGACGAGGCACCACGGCGATCAACACCCCTCCCGTTTCGAGTTCCGCGTCGCACAGCGTCGCGAGTGCATCGTTCGGTGGCGCGAGGCCGTTCTCGACCTTGCTCAGGTAACCCTTGGTGTAATGAATCCGATTGGCGAGTTCGGTCAACGACCAACCGGCCGCGGTTCGCAATCTGCGTAGTTCGGTGCCGAAATCCTCGTCGCCCATGGCTCTCCGTTCCGGTCTCGGCCAGTATCGCAGTACGTGAATCCCGAAAACCACAGGTTTCCTGTTTCCGGAATGTCCACCAAACAAGACGGGTCATATTGTGGACAAAAACGGGACATTTTCCATGTGCAACGATTGCAACTACACTTCGCGGCATGCGGGACATCGCTGCCGAATTGATCAACGAACTGAAGGTGTTACGCAGGGGTCGAGGAATTGAGAACGGCGCCCTCGAACAACGCGTCGGGCCGACGTTGTACTTCGTGCTCGGTGTCCGGCCGGATGCGTCGGCAGCCGAACTCAGGACAGCGGTGCGCGACTGGCTGACCGAACTGGCCGCACAGTTGCCGGCCGACCTGACCCTGGCGGTGCACGCCGCCTTCGGGCTGCGCGAGGACGTGCGGCAGCGCTTCTACCAGGACCGGGTGGCCTGGCTGGCCGGCTACCTCGGGCGGGACGGGCGGAC
>DASUJK010000408.1:0-14639 GCA_036279295.1 Pseudonocardiaceae bacterium
GGTGAGGTGCTGACACTGCGGGTGCGCGACTTCGTGGCCGCGGCCAGGGTGATGGGTGCCAACCGGAGCAGACTGGTGCTGCGCCACCTGGTGCCCAACGCACTGGGCACGGTGATCGTGAACATCACCTTCCAGGTCGCCAACGCGATCCTGGCGCTGTCCGCACTCGGCTTCCTCGGCTTCGGCGTGCAGTACCCGGGCACCGACTGGGGCGACCAGCTGTTCGACGGTGCCGGCAACCTGAACAACGGTTACTGGTGGCTGATCTACCCGGTCGGCGTGCTGCTGATCGTCACGGTGATGGCGTGCAACCTGATCGGCGACGCGCTGCGGGACGCGCTGGATGTGAGGTTGAGGCGTCGGTGACCACGCTCTGTCGGGGCACTCAGTTCGGATGCGGTTGAAGCCCGAAGGATCAGCTCGAAGTGTCCGGTGAAAGCCGTTGTGTTCGCCCATGCTTTGATCGTCGCGGGAGACAAACCTGCGCTGGTCCATTGGATGCACTGGCTGCGACGTCTTCTTGAAGTGAAGCATACTGTTCCTTTCAGGGCAGAAACCCGCTCGGCGCGAGCCATCCCACGTGTGTCATGCTGGCGCTGTGCAATCGATTGCGATTCTGGATCAGGAGTACCCCCGGTTTTCCGACACCGAGCTGGTCACCCGTCACCAGCGGGTCACCGACATGCTGGCCGAGGCGGGCCGGGACCACCTGCTGGTCTGGGGTGCGAACCGTGCCGGCTCCGGCGTCCAGTGGCTGACCCGCTGGCCGGTCACCGCTGAAGCGGCCGCGATCGTGACCCCGGGTCGAATCGACGCGCTGTTCGTGCAACACCACAACCACCTGCCCCAGGCCCGCAGGCTCGCCACCGAAGCCGAGGTGGGCTGGCAGCCATCCACCATCCATGCGGCCCTGGATGAACTGGAACGCCGCGGCGCACGTCCCGACAGCGTCGCCTACATCGGGCCGCTGGGTGTGCCGCCATGGCAGGCCATGGCCAAACGGTTCGGCGAACCCCTGAACCTCAACCGCGAATACACCCGGCTGCGCCAGATCAAGTCGGCTGAGGAGATCGCGTGGCTGCGGCTCGGCGCGCACTTCACCGACCTGGGCATGAGCGCGCTACGTGACAACCTGCGGCCCGGGCTGACCGAACGAGAGCTGGGCGACATGGTCGAACGTGCCTACGTGGCCCACGGCGCCATCAACGGCATCCACTACTTCGGCGTCACCCCAATGGACACACCCTCGATCGGCGTGCCGAGCCAGTTCCCGTCCGCTCGAAGGGTCCAGCCGCGCGACGTCGTGTTCGCCGAGATCACCGCGATCTTCTGGGACTACCCAGGGCAGGTGCTGCGGACGTTCACGCTCGGCGAGCCCACTGCCCGCTACCGCGAGCTGCACGCGGTCGCCGACGCGGCTTTCGACGCCATCCTGTCGGTCCTGCGCGACGGCGTGACCCCGGCCGAGATCGTCGCCGCCGCCGGTGTCATCGAGGAGGCCGGTTGCACCACCATCGACGACCTGCTCCACGGGTACGGCGGCGGCTATCTCCCACCGGTACTCGGCTCGGCGAGCCGCCCGGCCGGTCCCCTGCCGACCGAACCGTTGCGGGCGGGCATGACCGTTGTGGTCCAGCCCAACGTGACCACGCTGGACGGCACAGCCGGGGTCCAGACCGGCGAACTGGTCATGATCACCGGAACGGGCGCCGAAAGCCTGCACAACCAGCCCCGCGGCCTGACCGTGCTCGGCTGATCCGGCTCAGTAGGCTGGCTGGAACAGGAGAGGACCTCAGATGGGCGACATCTCGACCATCCTCGGGACGAGCGCGGGCGTCCGCACCCTGACCGACCAGATACCCGGGCCGAACGGTCCCCTGCCGCTGCTGATCATCGACCAGCGACCAGGCCTGGCCGTCCGCGACGACCCGGCCGGGCCCGCCGATCCGCTGTACGCCACGCTGTTCGGCATGGGGCTGGCGCCCGTCACCACGATCAGCCAACCGCCGGCCCCGACCATCCTCACCGGGCCACCCGACCCAGCGATCGGATGGCGGCTCGAACTGTCCGCGCCTCGTGCAGCACGGCTGACGGCACCGAACGGCACGGTCGTCTACGACGGGGAATGTGAGCAGGCTCGGCCATGGTGCGAGCTGATCACCAGCACCAGCCAGTGCGCCGTGCTGATCGGCGCGGTCGGCCTCCATCCCACCGACGAACGGCCCTTCGCCTGGATCGAAACACTGCTCGACCGGGCCGCACAGGCCAACGAACTGGCCGGGGGCCTCATCGCGGCGGCAGCGCGCCGTTGATCGCGCCGGCATCGGCGTAGGCGGCTGCGTGGGCCACCACGTCCTCGAACCGTCCCGCTGCCGCACCGATGCCGAACGGGTCGACGTCCGTGGCTCGTCGTGCAACGGGCCGCCGGGGAGCCAGCGAATCCTCCAGGTCGATCCCGACCTGACCGCCGATCAGAAAGCATCCGCACGATGACCACCTCCGCAGCACCGACCCGGACCCTGAGCGCCGACGACTTCGTCGCGCCCATCTCCGACCGCTACTTCGAGGACTACAGTCCCGGGGCCGTCTACGAGTACGGCTACAGCAGCGTGACCGAAGCCGAGATCATCGAGTTCGCCCTGCGGTTCGATCCGCAACCGATCCATGTGGACACCGCGTACGCCGCCACCGGCCCCTTCGGCGGCATCATCGCCAGCGGGTGGCACTCCGGATCGCTGATGATGCGCATCCTGGCCGACCACTACATCTCGCGCGTGGCCAGCCTGGCCTCACCGGGGATCGACGAGTTGCGCTGGTCGGCGCCACTTCGCCCCGGTGATCTGCTGCGCGTGCGAACCACCACGCTGGAGGCACGCCCCTCCAGGTCCAAACCCGACCGCGGTGTCGTGACCACCCGGGCCGAGCTGGTCAACCAGGACGACCGCTGCCCGGTCAGTTGTGTGGCGCTGAACATCATCGCCCGCCGCCCGCAGTCGTGATTTCGGGCGACCACCACCAGAATGGAGGCCCACCGTGTTGGAGCTGCGACCCAACTGCGAGTCCTGCGACCGAGACCTCGCCCCGGACGCCGAGGTCTACATCTGTTCGTTCGAGTGCACCTGGTGTCCCCGGTGCGCCGGGACCTTCCCCGATGGCGCCTGCCCCAACTGTGGCGGCGATCTGCGGTTGCGTCCGGTCCGGCCGTCGAGCCTGCTGTCGAAGTTCCCCGCGTCGACGGACCGGATCGTCAACAGTCACCACAATCCGAACCTCGGCCCGCGCGGATGGTCGCCGGTGGACAGGGACGAGGGGCATGGACGGGACTGAACTGATCGCCCTGGGCGGCGACCCCGGGCTGGCCCGACGTCCGCCGGCTGGTCCGGGCCCGCTGGTCCGCCGCCGCGACCCCGCACGGTGCCCGGCCCGGTCGTCGATCGGTTCAACGGGATCCTGGCCCTTGATCGTGGTCATCTGGTCGTCGACGACCAGACGTGCGGAAGTGCGAGGCATCGGTGTGCACGTCGTGGTCGCGCCCGGCTGGCCGGGCCGACCGGCCGACCCGAAGTGTGGTCAGTCGGCGATGAATCGGACCAGCAGGTCTCGCAGCTGCTGGCTCTCCTCGGCGGTGAAGCCGGACAGCAACTCGTCCACGACCTTCATCGCGTGCCGCTCTGCCTGCTCGAACACCGCGTGGCCCGTATCGGTGAGCCGCACCGAATAGGCACGGCGGTCCTGTGTGTCCGGGGTGCGCACGCACAGCCCGCGCGACTCCAGATCGTCCAGCATCCGGACCATCGACGACTTGTCGCTGTCCAGCCGTTCGATCAGCTCCCGCTGGCTCAGCCCGTGGCCACGGCGCAGCACCAGCAGCGCGCCGAAGTGCTTGCTCTGCAAGCCAAGGGGCCGCAGCGCGTCCGTGAAGGCGGTCGCCGCCTTGCGCTGCGCCCGGTGCAGCAGTGGCCCGATCTCGTAGCGCGGCCCCTGGTTCTCGTTCACCGGAGCAGTGTAGTGTCGGCCGAGATAGGAACCAATTGGAACTATCCCTACCGATACCTAATGGAGGTCTCGATGGCGAGCACGCCCTGGACCTACTGGCCGTTCCGCATCGTCGTCACGGTGGCGACCGTGCTGCTGATCGACCAACCGGTCTACGCGGGCCAGTTCCTGTCCGGCACCTTCAGTGCCCTGCACACGCACCGCGAGAACGCCACCGCGGCCGGGATCGCCGTGCTGGTCGCTGCCATCACCGCGATCCCGATCCGATGGCCGGGCCGAGGTCCGTTATGGCCGATGCTGGCCAGCATTGGACTGTTCGCGCTGATCGGCGGCCAGATCGCACTCGGCTTCCTGCGGCTGCTGACCATCCACATCCCGCTCGGCGTCACGATCATCGTGCTGGCGGTGCTGTTGTCCGTGTGGGCGTGGCGGCCACACCCGCCTCGGCCCGAACCGACGGTTACGCAACCGGAACGGCAGGAGGCAGTGCGGTGACCGGATTCGACCGCAGGACACTGCTGAAACTGGCGGTCGCCACCGGGGTCGGCGCCGGCATCGGCATCCCGCTGATGTCGGGCGTTGGCGGGTCGAGTTCGACCGGGACCGTCCTGCGCAGCCAACTGCCGCTGCCCGAGCCGTTCACCCAGCCGCTGACCATTCCCCCGGTCCTCACTCCGGTGCGCACCGAAGCGGACGCCGACCACTACGAACTCGTCCAGCGTGCTGCCACCGTGGAGATCCTGCCCGGCGTGCCGACGCGGATCTGGGGCTACAACGGTATCTTCCCCGGCCCCACGATCGTGTCCCGCAGCGGTCGCACCACCGTAGTGCGCCACCGCAACACGCTGCCGGTGCCGGTCGTCGCCCACCTGCACGGCGGGCACACCCCTGGTTCGTCCGACGGCTACCCGACCGACCTGATCCTGCCGCCCGGCAGCAGCCAGCCGATGACCATGCCAGGCATGCCGGGCATGGTCGACCCGCGTGCCGTGGTGACCGTGGGCGAGCGGACCTACACCTATCCCCTGCGGCAGCCCGCCGCCACGCTCTGGTACCACGATCACCGCATGGGCTTCACCGGCGCCAGCGTGTGGCGCGGCCTGGCCGGGTTCCACCTCGTGCACGGCGACGAGGAGGACGCGCTGCCGCTGCCCCGTGGCGACCGGGACCTGCCACTGCTGATCGCCGACCGGGCGTTCGCCAGTGACGGCAGCCTGCGCTACCCGAGCGTGGACGCGAGCCTGCGGGAGACCGCGGGCGTGACCGCCACGTATTCGGGCGGTGTGCTCGGCGACGTCATCCTGGTCAACGGCACGCCGTGGCCGGTGGCCGAGGTACCAGCCGTGCGACACCGGTTACGCCTGCTCAACGCGTCCAACGCCCGTCGCTACCGGCTCGCGCTCGACCCACCACCACCCGGCGGTGGCGGACTGGTGCAGATCGGGTCGGACGGCGGCCTCCTGGCCGGGCCGCGCAGCCACGACGCCATCGAGATCGCACCCGCCGAACGCTTCGACGTGATCGTCGACTTCGGACGGTACGCACCCGGTCAGGAAGTGACGCTGGTCAACCAGTTCGGCGCCGGCTCCACCACCGTCGTGCTGCGCTTTCGCATCACACGGCGGGAAACCGACGACACCCGCGTGCCCGCCACACTGCCCACCGTGCCACCGCTCGATCCCGCCAAGGCGGCCGTCACCCGCACGATGTTGTTCTCCGACCATGGCGGCTCGATGGGCTGGCAGATCAACGGGCGGCCGTACTCCCCCGGCTACGCCAACGCGAACCCGAGGCTGGGCACCGTCGAGGTGTGGCGGCTGATCTCCGATTTCCACCACCCCATCCACCTGCACCTCGTCCATTTCCAGGTGCTCAGCCGTGGCCTGTCCGGCCCCGGCGAGTACGACGGCGGCTGGAAGGACACGCTGGACCTGCGTCCCGCCGAGGAAGCCGCCGTCATCGCGCGGTTCGACGACTACGCGGGCCGCTTCGTGTTCCACTGCCACAATCTCGAACACGAGGACATGGCGATGATGGCGAACTTCGAAACCCGATGATCAGAACAGGGCAAGCGGCTCGGTCGGCGGCGGTTCGGGCAGCGGCTCGACCTCGGGGACGAGAGCGCGAACGGCATCGTGGAACTGACGAGCCAACCCGAGGGCGTCGACGTTGTCCGGGGTGTGCAGGAACACCGTCGGCGAACGACCCTCCCGCAGCCAGTCCGCGACCACCTCCAGCCACGGCTGCCAGCCGTCCACCGTCCGTGCGACATCGTCTCGACCGAGGTAGCGGACGATGGGATGCCCGGTGAGCGCTCTGGTCCGGCGCGGGAGGCGTGGTTTGCGTTGCCACGCCTCCTTTTCCGCTTCGGTGTCCGGCGGCCCGGCGAACAGTGCTGTGGTGTCGAACGTGACCCACTCGGCGCCCAGGTCGTCGAGTACCCGCTCCAACTGCCGGGCACATTGTGGCTCCTCGAAGAACGCGCGATGCCGGACCTCGACGGCGCAACGGTGCCCCGGTGGCATGCGGCGCAGGAACGATGCCAGCGCACCGAGGTCGGCGGGGCTGAAAGCGGCCGGCAACTGCGTCCACAGGGCGTGGGCACGCGGGCCGAGGGGCTCCATCGCGGCCACGAACGCGCGGAGCGGCTCCGCGACACCGGCGAAGCGCCGCTCGTGGGTGATCAGCTTGGGTACCTTGAGCAGGAAGCGGAAGTCCGGCGATGTCGCTGCTGCCCAGGAGCGGACGGTGGCCACAGCGGGGGTGGCGTAGAAGGTCGTGTTCCCTTCCACCGCGTTGCACCGGTCGGCATAGGCCCGCAGCCGGTCCTTCGCCGCCAGCCGCTGGGGCAGTTCGCGGCCCTGCCAGGCCGCGTGCGTCCACATCGCGCAGCCGACGTGCAACCGCATGGCCGTGCTCTCCTCGGGTGGTCGAACCTGTGCTGGCCCGCCACATCGTAGGTCGCTACGCCAATCGGTCGGCACGCCGCATCACGTCCCGGCACAGGCTTTCCAGCTCAGCCGGGTCGTCGATGAACTGCGATGGCTTGACACAGAACGTGGTGAAACCGTGGCTGAGCTGCTCGGGCAGCGCTGCCATCGCCTCCCCGAGATCGGCAACGGACCGGTCGTCGGGGAACCGGGCGCGGGTGCCGCCGACCAGTTCCAGTTCGGTCATCGACCGACCCGCCGCCGCCATGGCTGTCGCCAGCGCCACCCGGTCCTCGGCGGCTGGCTGCCCGAGCGGGTGCCAGCCGTGGCCGTAGCGCACCAGTCGGCGTGTCAACGGCGGGTGCAGCGTCGCACCGCCGAACCACATGCGGGGGCCGCCCGCCCGGTAGGCCATGGGTTCGAGATGGATGTCGGTGAACCGGAAGTGCCGTCCCGCATAGCTCACCGGCGAACCACGCCACACCAGGTCGAGGATCTCCAACTGCTCGTCCAGGATGGCGCCACGCCGCTCGAACGGCACGCCGAGGGCCCGATACTCGTCGGCGCTCCAACTCACCGTCGGCTGCACGACCAGGCGTCCCCCGGCGAGCAGGTCGAGCGTGCCCAGCTCCCTGGCGAGCAACAGCGGGTGCCGCAGCGGGGCGATGACCGCACCGGCGACCAACCGGATCCGCCGCGTCACCGCGGCGATAGAAGCCAGTAGCAGCAACGAGTTCGGCCACGGTGTCGCCGGGTCCTGGTTGCCGGGCAGTGCGTACTCCCTCGGGTTCGCCATGACACCGTCGGCGCTCGCGTCCGGGCCGAGGACCACGTGCTCGCTGAGCATCACCGCGTCGAATCCGGTGTCCTCGGCGATCCGCGCCCAGCGGACCAGGTCACGCAGTTCGCGACCGGAGGTCAGCGTCCAGTTCTCGCTCAGGATCAGCAGCATCCTGGGCGTCATCGACCCTCCCCTTCCCGTACACCCAGGTGAGGGCGAACCCGACGACGAGCACGCCGAGCCCCGCGTAGGGCGCCCACACGATCGGTGCGCCGACCTTGTACACCGACCCGAAGATGGCGGCACCGGTGACCACGATGCCGATCACGCCGGCCAGCCACACCTTCCACGGCGCGGCATGGGCACGCAGGCCGCGCAGGGCGCCGACGGACAGCAGCAGGTAGATGATCGCCAGCGCGAAGCTGCCGTAGGTGGAGCCCCAGCTGAACATCGCCACGTAGTGCGGCAGCCCGGCCTGGGCGAACAGCCCGTCCCACGCCCTGGTCAGCACGATCACCACGAGATAGAACGCGGCCACGACGACGGCGGCGGCCAGCGGTGTGCCGCGCCGGGACACCCTGGCCATGGCGTGCGGCAGGCGACGGTCGCGGGCCATCGCGAACAGACCACGCGACGCGGCCACCGAACAGCCGATCAGGACCGCGACCATGTCCAGGATGACGACCAGCTCCACCAGCCTGCGGACCGCGACCGAGCCGAGGCCGCCGTCGGACACCGGGCCCGCCAGGCCGAACAGCGGAGCGCCCGCGTTCTTGCCGAGCAGGTGCAGGTCGAACCGGTAGCCCGCGACCTGGGCATAGGCGCCGATGATGTAGAAACCGGCGATCGCCAGGACGGACATGATGACCGCGCGCGGAATGTCCCGCTTGGGGTGCGCCGTCTCCTCGCCGAGGTTCGCGGACGTCTCGAACCCGGTGAACAGCAGCACGCCGTAGAGGACGCCGAACAGGACACCGTTGAAGCCCTGCGACGACGAGCTGGGCGTGAACGCGGTGGCGACGTCGTTGCCGGAGCCGACCTTCACGATGACGTAGATGAAGAAGGCCAGCACGACGAGCAGGGACACCATGGCGAGCACGAGTTGTGCTCTGGTGGACAGGGCGACACCGAGATACAGGATGATCGCGACGAGGACGAGCAGCAGCAGGTCCCAGCCGAGCCTGGGCAGCGGTTGCACGCCGAACTCGGCGTCCACGGTGTCGTAGATGGTGCCGCTGACCATGATCAGGATCGCCGCGCCGAGGACCAGAATCCCGGTGTAGTAAAGGAAACCGGCCGCACCGCCAACCCTGCGGCCCAGCCCTTCGCTCACGTAGTCGTACAGCGAGCCAGCCGCGTGGATGCGCCTGGCGTACTGGGCGACCGTCCAGCCGAGACCGAGCACGCCGACGGCGGCGATCAGCACCGAGAGCGGCGCGGCGGCGCCCGCGCCCTTGCCCGATGCGTTCAACCCGACCAGCAGCGGGACGAGGAAGGCGATCGAGAAGACCGGACCCATGAAGCCGACCGACTGGGCGATCGCGTCGACCAAGGCCAGTTTCCGTTTGCCACCGAGGGTTTTGCGGGCGTTCGCGTGCGTGGGCTGGCTCATCGATCCTCCTTGACCGGACCGGGCACAACGAGCGTTGCCGAAGACTGTACGGAGCCAAACGTTTGGAAGCAAGAGACCGGTCAGTCGCCCAGGGTGGCCATACCCGGGTCGACAACGGCCAGGCCACCGTCCACGGTCAACATCGCCCCGGTGACGTAGGAGGCAGCCGGCGAGAGCAGGAACGCGATCGCCTCGGCCACCTCGGCGGCCGTGCCCGGCCTGCCCTGCGGCACCAGCGAGGTGGCCAGCGCGTAGGCATCCTCGACGGACCCGCCGCGCTCCCGAGCCACGCCCGCCATCTCCTCGTCGGCCATCTCGGTGCGG
Organism: Pseudonocardiaceae bacterium; assembly: GCA_036279295.1. Taxonomy (GTDB): domain Bacteria; phylum Actinomycetota; class Actinomycetes; order Mycobacteriales; family Pseudonocardiaceae; genus DATEPR01. The sequence goes on from DASUJK010000408.1 coordinate 9,644, forward strand.
ATCCAGCCCGGCAGCACGGTGTTCGCCCGCACGCCGCGCCTGCCGTACTCGACGGCGAGCGTGGCCATCAGCATCATCAGTGCCGCCTTGGACGACGAGTAGGCGGCACCGCCGACAGCCGCCCGGCGCGCGGCCACCGACGACACGGCGACCAGCGAGCCATGACCGCGTTCCAGCAGCGGCAGGGACGCACGGGCGACACTCATCGCGGCGTCCAGGTTCGTGCCCAGCACCTGCCGCCAGAGTTCGTCGGAATGCCCGTCGACCGGCGCCGACGCCACCACACCCGCGTTGAGCACGACGCCGTCCAGCCGATCGAGACCGCCGACCAGCGCGGTCACCGCGGTGGTGTCCCGGATGTCCAGCGGCACGACCTCCATGTCGGTGCCGTCGGCGGTCCGCGCCAGCCGGTCCTCGCGCCGTCCGCAGATGACCACGCGCCAGCCACGTTCCGCCAACAACCGCGCCGTCGCCGCTCCGATGCCGGTGCCGGCGCCGGTCACCAGCGCGACCGACCGATCGCCGCTCACCCGATTCCTCCGATCCGCGCCAGATACGCGTCGACCAGGGCGTAGGCGCGCGACCGGGCGTCGTCCGCCCTGGCCGCACATTCCCGCAAGAGCGCGTCCGGATCCACGCCGATCGCCCGCGCTTCGGCCGCTCCCCCGTTGGCCAGCCACACGGCGATGTCCTCGGGCCGGACCTCGGGATGGAACTGCACGCCGAGGCTGCGGCCGTACCGGAAAGCCTGCGTGCACAGGTCGTTGCGGGCCAGTTCCACCGCTGTCGACGGCAGTGTGAACCGGTCGTAGTGCCACTCCAGCCACGGTCCACTCGGGACCAATCCCGGATCGTCCGAGCCCACCTCGATCCAGCCCACCTCCGGGCGCTCCGACCGGACGGTCGCGCCGCCGAGCGCGGTGGCCAGGGCCTGGGCGCCGAAGCAGATGCCGAACACCGGGATGTCGACGGCGACTGCGTCGGCCAGCCACGCCAGTTCCGGTTTCACCCAGGAGCCGATCCTGTCCTCGTCGTACACGCTCCACGGGGAGCCCATCGGCACCAGCAGGTCGTAGTCGGCCGGGGCAGGGAACTCGAAGTCGACGCCGGGGTCGGTGAACCGGTCCGGTGGCACGACGGTGACCTCGTCGACGGTGAAACCCCGCTGCCGCAACCGTTCCGACACATGGCCGCCTGCCGATGCGTGGTCGTGCAGCACGACATATGCGCGCGTCATCTCAGTGCACCGCCACCCGGACCGGGAACCGCTTGATGCCGTTGACGAAGTTGCTCCGCACGCGGGTGACGTCACCGGCCAGCGAGATGTCCTTGATCCTGGGCAGCAGGGTCTCGAACATCAGCCGGATCTCCATCCGCGCCAGGTTGCTGCCAAGACACAGGTGCGGGCTGGCCTTGCCGAACGTGACGTGGTCGCTTGCCCGCCGGGTGACGTCCAGTTCGTAGGGCCGGTCGAACACGTCCTCGTCGCGGTTGCCGGAGGCGAACCACATCACGACCTTGTCCCCCGCCCTGATGTGCTGCCCGTGCAGGTCCACGTCCCTGGTCGCGGTGCGCCGGAAGTGGTAGACGGGACTCGCCCAGCGCAGCAACTCCTCGACCGCGTTCGGAATCAGGCCGGGCTGTTCCCGCAACAGCCGCAGCTGGTCCGGCTGCTCCATCAAGGCCAGCATCGAGTGGCTGATGGCGTGCCGGGTGGTCTCGTTGCCAGCCACCACCAGCAGCAGGAAGTAGTTGTCGAACTCGGTCGCGGTCAGCGGTTCACCGTCCTGCGGAACACGGTTGACCAGTTTGCTGACCAGGTCCTCGCCATCCCCGCCGCGTCGCTGCCTGGCCAGTTCGCGGCCGTACTCGAACACCTCGACCGACGAGGGCGACCGGAAGGGCAGGTGCTTGTACTGGTCGCTCTCCGCCGCCGAGATCAACACGTCGGCGTAGTCCGGGTCGTCGTTGCCGATGATCTTGTTGCCCCACTCGATGAGCTGCCCGGTGTGGTCCTCCGGCACGTCGAGCAGCCTGGCCAGCACCTGGATCGGGAAGTCGGCGCTGATCTCGCGGACGAAATCGAACTCCTCCTGTCGCAGTGCCGCGTCCACGGTGGCCCTGGTCAGGCCGCGCAGGAACTCCTCGTAGCGGCGCAGCGTCTGGCCACCGAAGTCGCGGGCCAGCAGCTTGCGCAGCGCCCGGTGCCGCACACCGTCGGACTCCAGCATCGACCTGCGGATCTCGATCAGCTCGTCGTCGACCTCCTCCAGGTTCACGAACCGGGTGGACGTGTACGTCTCGGCATCCCGGTCGACGTCGACGATGTCGGCGTGCCGGGTGACCGACCAGAACCCGTGGTTGGGGGCGGCTTCGGGATTCCAGTGCACGGGCGCGTCCGCGCGCAGCCGATCGAACAGCGGCCAGGCCCGGTTCTGCTCGAAGATGTCGAGGTCGGTCAGGTCGATCCGGGCCGTCGACGCCGGGTGGACGGACGTCTCGGTCATGTCGTCACTCCCGTCGATCGGGTCACAGGTGGTAGGCGTACTCGCGGAACTCCCAGTCCGTGACGTACCGGGAGAAGCGCTCCAGTTCGTCCCGTTTGTAGGTGAGGAACGCGTCGGTGAACCGGGGTCCGAACAGGTCGGCGAAGTCCTTGTCGTGCGCGAACGCGTCCAGCGACCGGTCCAGGCCGGCGGGCAGCAGTTCGGCCTTGGTGGTGTCGTAGCCGTAGCCCTCCAGCGGTGCTGGCGGTTCGAGCCCGTCGCGGATGCCGAGATACGCGGCGGCGAGCAGGCCGGCGATCGCCAGGTACGGGTTGGCCGACGCGTCACCGAGCCGCAGCTCCAGCCGGCACGCGCGGCCCCGTTCCGGTGGCACGCGGACGGTGGTGCTGCGGTTGTCCAGGCCCCAGTCGATCAGCCAGGGCGCCAGTGTGTCGGGGCCGAACCGCTTGTAGGAGTTGATCGTCGGGTTGGTCAGCGCCGTCATGGCCGGTGCGTGCGCCAGGATGCCGGCGATCGCCGAGCGGGCGACGGTGGACAGGCCGTGCCCGCCCGCCGGGTCGTCGAACAGCGATCGGCCGTCGGCGTCCACGGTGGAGAAGTGCAGGTGGAAGCCGGAGCCGCCCTCGTCGTTGAACGGCTTGGCCATGAACGTGGCCTGCTTGTCCTCCTGGCGGGCCAGTTCCTTCACCGCGCTCTTGAACCGGAACGCCCGGTCGGCCGCGTCCAGCGCGGTCGAGTGCCACATGTTGATCTCGAACTGGCCGCTGCAGAACTCGTGGTTGGCGGCGACGACGTCCAGGCCGTAGTCGCCGAGCCTGCGCAGCGAGCGCAGCAGCAGGTTCTCCGGGTCGCCCCGGCGGCCCGCCACGTAGACGTTGCCGGTCGCCTCGCCGTAGCGCGCCCAGCCGGTCGGCGACGTGTCGTCCCGTTGCAGCAGGTAGAACTCCAGTTCCGGCCCGATCACCGGTGTCATGTCCAACTCGGCGAACGTGGCGACGACGCGGCGCAGCACGTTGCGCGGGGTCTCCTCCGACGGTGTGCCGTCCGGGTCGTAGAGGTCGGCGATGCAGTGCGCGACGCCCGGCTCCCACGGCACGTCGCGCACGGTGCTCAGGTCGGGGAACGCGGTCACGTCGGGCAGACCGTCACCGAGGCCACCCGCGATCGGGATGACGTCGCCCATCGGGCTGGTGGCCAGCACCGAGCGGCAGAACGCGATGCCGTCGCCGACCGTGCGTGCCAACTGGGGCAGCAGCAGGTCACGGCCGCGTTCGGTGCCGATCAGGTCGGCGTAGCCGATCCGCAGCACGTCGATGCCGCGGCTGATCAGTTCGTCGGCAACATGCTGCAGGTGGGACTCGTCAACTGGTGGCACAGGCACTCCCACATTGTTTGCCCCCGTACGATAGGGGCGGGGGCCAGCTGTGACAAGGGCCACCGCCCGGCCTATCGTATGGATCCGAACAATCGCGGACGGGAGCGTTGGGATGGCCGACGTACAGGGCTTCTTCTACCCGAGGACCGGGCAGGGCCGCGCGTCCGTCGTCCCGGCCCCACCCTGGTACTACTCCGGCGACCTGCTCACCGTCGAGTACCGCACCGATCCCGCCCGGGTCGCCGAACTGCTGCCAGCGCCACTCGAACCGGCCGACGACGATCCCGGCGCGGTCGCGCTGATCTGGGCCGACTGGCAGTCGTGCTCGCAGGACCGCGAGGAACTGCTGGACCCGGTGCGCTCCCAGTACAAGGAGGCGTTCGTGGTGGTCCGGTGCCGGCACGCGGGCCAGACCTACTCGCGGTGTGTCTACATCTGGGTGGACAAGGACTTCGCGCTCGCCCGCGGCCTGCACCAGGGCTACCCGAAGAAGCTCGGTTCGATGTGGCAGACCCGGCCGCACCCGTTCGGCCCCGCACCACAACTGGTGCCCGGCGCCAGGTTCGGCGCCACGCTGGCGGCCAGTGACCGGCGGCTCGCCGAAGCGGTCCTGACGCTGCGCGAGGAGTCACCCTCCAACGGGTTCGTCAACGGCCATCCGATGGCCCACCACCGGGTGCTGCCCGGCATCGAGCGTGGCGCGGGCGACGCGTTCGCCGAGTTGATCTCGTCCGGTGCCAGCGGATTCGACGGCGGACAGGCCTGGCGTGGCGATGTCGACCTGCGGTTGTTCGACTCGCCGACCGAGGAGTTGGCCCGGCTGCGGGTCGACGAGGTGATCGGTGGTTACTACCGCCAGGTCGGCGTGGTCTGGGACGGCGGCCACACGCTGGCTCACCTGGCGTGATCCCTTGACCCGCAACGGTGATCCGCCTATCGTTTGGTGCCGAACGTTTCCCGGTCGAACATCTCACTGTCGGGAGGGCGCATGAACATCGCCGTCGTCGCCGGTGTCGACGTCGCCACCGACCACTGGATCGGCGGTCGCCGGGTGGCGTCGGAGGCCACGTTCGAGGACATCTCCCCCATCGACGGCACAGTCGTCGCGCGGATC
>DASUJK010000409.1:0-20804 GCA_036279295.1 Pseudonocardiaceae bacterium
GTCCTCGCATCTATCACCTGATCATGTCTTGATCTGTTAGAGGCCAGTGCCGCGTCGTACTTGTGCAACGGAGTCACGGTCAGGTGTTGTCCAGCGACATGGTCTATGGGCCGACTCGGCCCGAATGCAGTCGGAGGTGGGCGGGCCGAGTAGACACGGCCGTCAGTCTGGGCGATCATGGCGACCCCTCCGACTTACGCCCCGTCGCTTGAGCAACCGTTTGATGCTGCTCAAGCTGACTTCGTAGCGCTCGGCAAGCTCCCACTTCGGGGTGCCAGCCATGAAGGCGTCCACGATGGCTTGCTCGGCATCGGCTGACAAGCGATCGCTCACCCGGAGCGGCGGACCGGGTTCAGGGCGGCCGGCGACGGCTTCGATCAGACGCTGCTGGACTTGATCGCGGTCCCGGAGCCGCCATCCCCGCAGGTAGCGGCGTAGGGCGGGTTCAACCTTCGCCCTCCCTGGGCCACGTTTCGTAGAGGCCCTTCGCATCAGGCGCAAATCCCGGTCGAAGGGCCTTTCTCATGCGATCGAAGATCCGGCCACGGTGTGGTGGCTCATTGAGCCTTTCCGGGTAACGGCCTGTCACTATGCGTGGTCACGTTGTGCGATCGTGTTCGATGTGGAGGATGGTCGCGCCGAACGTGATCGCGCGACACCCCGAACTGTGTGGCGACAGCGACTTCTTCCGCGACGTCCAGCATCAGCCGTTCCCCACTACTCGATCCACCAGAGCCGTCCTGCGCTGCGCCCTGGCCAGTACACGAAGGGCATCTCTATCCGCTCTCGATAGGAGGTCGTGCACGGCGCCGTCAACTTCCTGGCGGACATCGCCCAGTTCGGGTCGAGCCGCCAGGTCGATGATCGTCTGTTCTATCGTGGTGACCCAACCTTGGCCCAACTCAAGCGAATGGCGCTCCACGTCGATACGCATGACATTCCGTCGGGCGTAGATGACGCGTGCTTCTCGATCCGCAAGCTGTATCGGCCTGCGGTGATGCGACGCCGCCACTACGGCGACGGCAAGTGCCCGTGGCGCTGCTCCATGTACCCGTGCTGCGCTGATTCCCATCAATGCGACTGATTGGGGACCTTCGTCGGCGACGGCCATGCCCAATGCGGCCGATTCGAGGTCGGGTAACCATGGCAGGCCGACCATGTCGTCCGGAACGATGGCGTAGTACCCGGTGGCGAGCCGGTGCAGCACGCCGGACTTCACCAGACGCGCGAACTCCGGGCGGGGATGCGAGTAGACACCTTCCGCGTCCTGCGGGCGCAGTACGCGGACCGAGCCGTGAAGCAGCGAAGTGGGCAGCCGGCCCGGCTGACGAGTCGCCATGAGTGTCACCTCCGTAGGCTTGGAGCCTACGCTCGTGCCACTCGCGGGCTACTTCGCCACGCCTGCCGTCGCACCGGCTACGACTCGGCAGGGCGGTAGACGCTGATCACGGTGTTGTCGGCGAAGGACTCGGATGACACCAGGGTCAGGGACAGCGGTTTCGGCAGGTCCTTGAACACCGGACGGCCTGCGCCCAACGCGGCCGGGCGGATGACCAGGCGGTACTCGTCGATGAGGTTGTGCCTGGCCAGTGTCTGGACGAACTCCACGCCGCCGAAGGCCATCAGGTCGCCGTCGCCCGGTTCCGCCTTCAGTGCGGCGATCTCCTCGGCCAGATCGCCGCTCGCGATGCGCGATTCCGGCCAGTCCGCCCTGGTCAGGGTCTTGGAGAAGACCACCTTCGGCACGGTGTTCATCCGCTCCGCGTAGCGCCCGTTGGCGGTCGGCCAGAACGATGCCATCTCCACATAGGTCTTGCGGCCCATGAGGTGGCTGCTGACCTCGGACATCGACCGCATCTTCCACTCGATCACCGCTTCGTCCTCCGGCGCGATGTTCGCGGCGAGGTTGCCCTCGAGTTCGGCCATGTGGAGATCCACCGTGACGCCCACCTGCAGTACGACCTTGTGCATGACTGTCTCCTCGTGTCGTCGTGTACATCCATCAAGACGACGCGGGGACCGCAAAGGAATCGGCGTCGGCGAAAACAGCGCCGGTCCCGAACCACGGGACCGGCGCTGCCACCGAAGAAGAACTACGCGAACGCGGTCGCGATGATCTCGCGCTGCTCCACCTCGTGGACCTTGCTGGAACCCGACGCCGGCGCCGACATCGGCCGACGGGAGACCCTGCGCAGGCCGGTGAACACGTCCGGCATCAGCTCGGGCAGGTTCAGGCCCAGGAACGGCCACGCGCCCTGGTTGGCCGGCTCCTCCTGCACCCAGCGGATGTCCTTCGCGTTCGGGTACCGGTTCATCGCCTCGGCGAGCCTGCGGAACGGCACCGGGTAGTACTGCTCCAGCCGCACGATGGCCGTGTCCGAAACACCCAGCTTGGCCTGCTCGGTCGCCAGTTCGTAGTAGATCTTGCCGCTGCACAGCAGGACCTTGCGCACCGAGGCCGGGTCCGGATGCATCGGGTCGTCGATCACCGACAGGAACTTCGAGTCGGTGAAGTCGGACAGCGGGCTGACCGCGGCCTTGTTGCGCAGCATGGACTTCGGGGTGAACACGACCAGCGGGCGCTGCACACCGTCCAGCGCGTGCCTGCGCAGCAGGTGGAAGTAACTGGCCGGGGTGGACGGCATGGACACCGTCATCGACCCCTCCGCGCACAGTTGCAGCCACCGCTCGATCCGGCCCGACGTGTGGTCCGGGCCCTGGCCCTCGTGCCCGTGCGGCAGCAGGATGACCACATTGGACCGCTGCGCCCACTTGGCCTCGGCCGACGAGATGAACTCGTCGATCACCGACTGGGCGCCGTTCACGAAGTCACCGAACTGTGCCTCCCACAGCACCAGCGCCTCGGGGTTGGCCACCGAGTAGCCGTACTCGAAGCCGACGGCCGCGTACTCGCTCAGCGCCGAGTCGTACACCAGGAACCGGGCCTGGTCCTCGGACAGGTTCTGCAACGGCGTGTACTCGGCACTGGACCTGCGGTCGATCAGCACGGAGTGGCGCTGGGTGAACGTGCCACGTCGACTGTCCTGTCCGGACAGTCGAATGAGCCGACCCTCCAGGACGAGCGAGCCGAACGCCAGCAGTTCGCCGAACGCCCAGTCGATCTCGCCGTCGGTGGACATCTTCGCCCGCCGCTCCAGCACCGGCTTCACCCTGGGGTGCGGGCTGAAGCCGTCCGGCAGGTCGATGTGCGCACGGCCGATCCTGGCGACGGTGGCCGCCGGGATCGCGGTGGCCAGCTTCGTCGGGATGGGCTGCTCGGCCTCGATCGACGGGCTGGTCTTCGGCGGCGCCTTCTCCAGTTCGCGGACCTCGTTGAAGACGTGCTCCAACTGGCTGGAGAAGTCGCGCAGCGCGGTTTCCGCCTCCTCCATGGAGATGTCGCCGCGCCCGATCAGCGCCTCCGTGTACGTCTTGCGCACACTGCGCTTGCTGTCGATGATGTCGTACATCGCGGGTTGCGTCATCGACGGGTCGTCGCCCTCGTTGTGGCCACGGCGGCGATAGCACACCATGTCGATGACAACGTCCTTGTGGAACCGCTCGCGGTACTCGACGGCCAGCTTGGCCACCCAGTAGCAGGCCTCCGGGTCGTCGCCGTTCACGTGGAACACCGGCGCGCCGATCATCTTCGCGACGTCAGTGCAGTACTTGGACGACCGCGAGTGCTCCGGGTTCGTCGTGAAGCCGACCTGGTTGTTCACGATGATGTGCACGGTGCCACCGGTGCGGTAACCACGCAGCAGCGCCAGGTTCAGCGTCTCAGCGACCACGCCCTGGCCGGCGAACGCGGCGTCGCCGTGCATCGCCACGGGCAGCACGGTGAAGCCCTCCGCGCCCTTGTCCAGCAGGTCCTGCTTGGCCCGCGTGATGCCTTCCAGCACCGGGTCGACGGCTTCCAGGTGCGACGGGTTCGCGGTCAGCGACACCTTGGTCTCACCGTCGCCGAACATCCGGAAGTACTTGCCCTCGGCGCCCAGGTGGTACTTGACGTCACCGGAGCCGTGCGCCTGGCCGGGGTCGATGTTGCCCTCGAACTCACGGAAGATCTGCGAGATCGGCTTGCCGACGATGTTGGCCAGCACGTTCAGCCTGCCACGGTGCGGCATGCCGATGACGACCTCGTCCAGTTCGTGCTCGGCCGCCTTGTCCAGCACCGCGTCCAGCAGCGCGATGACCGTTTCGCCGCCTTCCAGCGAGAACCGCTTCTGGCCGACGTACTTGGTCTGCAGGAAGGTCTCGAAGGCCTCGGCCGCGTTCAGCTTGGACAGGATGTACTTCTGGACCGCCGTCGGGGGCTTCTCGTGCTTGACCTCGACGCGGTCCTGCAACCAGCGGCGCTCGGCCGGTTCGAGGATGTGCATGTACTCGACGCCGACCGTGCGGCAGTACGAGTCACGCAGCACGCCCAGCACGTCGCGCAGCTTCATCGAGTCGTGCGCGCCGAAACCGGCGACCGGGAACTCGCGGTCCAGGTCCCACAGGGTCAGGCCGTGCGACAGGACGTCCAGGTCCTCGTGCCTGCGCTGGCGGTAGTTCAGCGGGTCCACGTCGGCCATCAGGTGGCCACGGGTGCGGTAGGCGTCGATCAGTTCGAGCACCCTGGCGGTCTTGTCGACCGCACCCTCCGGGATGTCCTGCACCCAGCGGACCGGCTCGTAGGGCAGCCGCAGCGATGTGAACACGTCGTCGTAGAAGCCGTCGCCACCGAGCAGCAGCTCGTGGATGCGGCGCAGGAACTCGCCCGACTCGGCGCCCTGGATGATCCGGTGGTCGTAGGTCGACGTCAGCGTGATGATCTTGCTGACACCCATCTTGATCAGCGTCTGCTCACTGGTGCCCTGGAACTGGGCCGGGTACTCCATGGCGCCGACGCCGACGATCGTGCCCTGCCCGGCCTGCAACCTGGGCACCGAGTGGTTGGTGCCGATCGTGCCCGGGTTGGTCAGCGAGATCGTGGTGCCCGCGAAGTCCTCAGTGGTCAGTCCGCCGCTGCGGGCCTTGCGGATGATGTCCTCGTAGGCCTGCCAGAACTGACTGAACGACATCGACTCGCAGCCCTTGACGGAGGCGACCACCAGGTTGCGGGCGCCGTCCTTGCCGGGCAGGTCGATCGCCAGGCCGAAGTTCACGTGCTCCGGCGTGATCACCGTCGGCTTGCCGTTGGTCTCGGCGAAGTGCCGGTTCATGTTCGGGTAGGCCTGCAACGCGCGCACCACGGCGTAGCCGATGACGTGCGTGAAGGAGACCTTGCCACCCCGGGTGCGCTTGAGGTGGTTGTTGATCACGATGCGGTTGTCGGCGAGCAGCTTGGCCGGCACGGCACGCACGCTGGTCGCGGTCGGCACGGTGAGCGAGAGCTGCATGTTCTTCGCGATGGCCGCCGCGGCGCCCCGGATGGGGCTGACCAGCTCGCCCTCGGCCGGCTTGACCGGGGTGGCCTTCGCGGCCGCTGCCGGTGCCGGCTTGCCGGTGTTGGGCAGGCCGGTAGTGGGCGACGGGGTGCTGGCCTGCGGCTTGACGGGAGCCTTCGGCGCAGGCGTCGTCGGCGGTGCCGTCGCCGCTCGCTTCGCGGCCGGGGTCGTGGTGACCGGAGTGGACACGGCCTGACCGTTGGTCACCGGCGGCGATGTGATTTTGGTCGCGGTGCCGGTGGTGGCGGCGTGTCGGCCGCCCACGGTGGCGGAATCCACGGTCGCCGCACTGCCGGTCGGCTGTGCGACGTTGTCCCCCACACCGGCCGCGCGCTGCGTCGGCTTGTAGTCGGCGAAGAAGTCGTGCCACGCCGGATCCACCGACGAGGGGTCCGCGAGGAACTGCTCGTACATCTCCTCGACCAGCCACTCGTTCGGACCGAACTGTGACGCGGTGCTGCTGGACACGGTTGGCGCTCGCCTCTATCCGTCTCGCTCTCGAATCTGAAAACTCCTCCGTCAGGCTAGTACCGCCAGGACAGCAGGGCGCCCTACTACCAGAGACCGAGACCTGGTGTTGCCAAGCTCACTGGTGATGCGGGCGGCCGGGTACCTGACTGCCTCAACTAGCCGTGTGGGGAAGCTGATCGGACTCGGACGTGCCGTAGCGCCACAGAGTGGCGTACGTCCCGCCGGCCGCGAGGAGATCCTCGTGGCTGCCGTCCTCCACGATTCTGCCACCGTCCAGGACCACGATTCGGTCGGCCCTGGCAGCCGTTGCCAGGCGGTGCGCGACAACGAACGTCGTGCGGGTGCGTGCCATCCGCTCGCTGGCCACCAGCACCGCCGCCTCGGTCGCCGGATCGAGTGCGGCAGTGGCTTCGTCCAGCAGCACGATGTCCGGTTCGACCAGTTCCGCGCGGGCCAGCGCGACCAGTTGCCGCTGTCCCGCGGACAGGCCCTGGCCTCGTTCGCCGACCGGGTGGTGGAAGCCGTGGTTCAGACCGGCGACCATCGGCAACGCGCCGACCTCGCGCACCGCCGACTCCACGGCGGCATCCGGCGCCGACGGCAGTCCGTAGCGGACATTGTCCGCGATGTCACCGGTGAACAGGTGCGGTTCCTGCGGGACCACACCGAGCCGGTGGCGGAACCCGACCATGTCGTAGTTCCGCACGTCGACGCCGTCCACCAGGACCTGCCCGCCGGTCGCGTCGTAGAACCGGGCGAGCAGCTTCACCAGCGTGGACTTGCCGGCCCCGGTCGCCCCGACGAGCGCCACGGTCTGCCCGGCCGGCACCGTCAGCGACACCCGGTCCAACGCGGACTTCGTGGCGCCGCCGTAGCGGAAGCTCACGTCCCGCAGCTCGACGTCGCCGTGCAGCCGGGCCGGCACCGCCACCGGTCGTTCCGCCGGTAGCACGGTGGTCGGGGTACGGAGCAGATCGCCGATCCGGAGCAGACCGACCCTGGCCTGCTGGTAGCCGTCGAACACCTGGGACAGCTGCTGCACCGGGGCGAAGAACTGGCCGAGGTAGAGCAGGAACGCCACCAGGACACCGGAGGTCAGCCTGCCCTGCGCCACCCAGGTCGCGCCGGCGCCGAGCACCACGGCCTGCGCGATCTCGGACAGGGCCGTGACCAGCGGGAAGTACACCGCGATGTAGCGCTGGGCGCGCAGCCGGGAGCGCCGGTAGTCGTCGGAGAGCTGTCCGAAGTGGTCGTTGGCCAGCTGCTCGCGGGTGTTCGCCTGCGCGACCCGCAACCCAGAAACGTTCTCCTGGAGATCGGCGTTGACGGCACTGATCCGCTCGCGGGCCTCCGCGTACGCGACCGACGAGCGGCGCCGGAACACGACCGTCGCCACGATCACCACCGGCAGCGCGCTCAGCGCCGTCAACGCGAGCGGCAGGTCGATGACGATCATCGCGACGGCCATGCCGAGCACAGTCAGCACGCTGACCACGGTGGTGACCAGGCCGGTTTGCAGGAAGGTGGACAGCGCGTCCACGTCCGTGGTCATCCTGGTCATGATCCGGCCGCCGAGCTCGCGCTCGTAGTAGTCCAGACCGAGTCGTTGCAGGTGGGCGTAGCTGCGCACACGCAGCAGGTAGAGCACGGTCTCGCCGGCCCTGGTCGCGATCACGGTCTGGCTGGCCAACACCAGCCAGTCGATCGCGACCACCCCCAGCGCGATCCACGACACCAGCCACACCACGTGGATGTCGTGCGCCGAGACACCGCCGTCCAGGCCCTTGCGGATCAGCACCGGCAGCGCGACCGAGGCCAGCGCGTCGATCGCGACCAGGCCGAGCGCGAACAGCAGCGCCCAGCGCACCGGCCGCAGCAGCGTGGCCAGCTTGAAGCGCGGATCGGCTGCGGTCAGGTCGACACTGGGCAGGCTCGGCCGGTCCGTGGCCGGCTTCAGCGCGGCCACCTGGGCGAGCAGTTCCGGGGTGGCCGGCAGGCCGCCGAACGCACCGGCGGACAGGCCCGCCTGGTCCGCGGCCGTGTGCTCGTGGACACGTCCGTCGTCGTCCGGTTCGGTCCATAGCCCCGGTGTGGTGCCGTCGCCGTTCTGGACGGGCACCTCGGTGCCGGCCAGTTCGTCGATGCTGTCGCCCGGCCCGGCCAGCAGCGCACGGAACAGGTCGGACCGCTGGGTCAGCTCGGCCTCGGTGCCCACGTCCACGACCTGGCCGCCGTCCAGCACTGCGATCCGGTCGGCAAGGGACAGCGTGGACCTGCGGTGCGCGATGATCAACGTGGTTCGGGCGGCGGTGACCGAGCGCAGCGTGTCCTGGATGGCCGCCTCGGTGGCCGCGTCCACCGCCGATGTGGCGTCGTCCAGCACGAGCACCCTCGGGTCGGACAACAGCGCCCTGGCCAAGGCGATCCGCTGCCGCTGGCCACCGGACAAGGTCAGGCCGCGTTCGCCGACGAGCGTGTCGTAGCCGTCGGGCAGCGCCGAGATGAAGCCGTCCGCCTCCGCGGCCCGCGCGGCCGTGCGGACCTCGGCGTCGGTGGCGTCCGGGCGACCGTAGGCGATGTTGTCCCGGACCGACGAGGAGAACAGGAACGCCTCCTCGAACACCACGCCGACCGTCGTGCGCAGTGAGGCCATGCGAACCGTGCGGATGTCCAGCGGGGCACCGGGTGGGCCGACCCGGATCGCGCCGGACTGCACGTCGTAGAACCGGGGCAGCAGCAGCGACACCGTCGACTTGCCCGACCCGGACGTGCCGATCAGCGCCAGCGTCTCACCTGGCTCGACCCGCAGCGAGACGCCGTTCAGTACCGGTTCGCTGCGGGTGTAGCCGAAGCGGATGTCGTCCAACACCACCTCGACCGGGCCGTCCGGCAGGTCGACGGCGTCGGGCGGGTCCACGATCTCCGGCTGCGAGTCGACCAGTTCGTACACGCGCTCGGCGGCCGCCCTGGTCATCTGGCCGACGATGACCAGCGCGGACAGCAGTCGCGCCGGGCCGGCCAGGGTCGCGACGTAACTGGCGAACGCGAGGAACGTGCCGATGCTGATCTCGCCGTGCAACGCCATCCAGCCGCCCAGCGCCAGCACGGCCACCTGACCAAGCGGCGGCAGCGCGGACATCGTCGCGTTCGGCTTGCTCTGCAACCGGGCGGCGCGCAGCCGCTCGCTGAACAGCTTGCGGGCTGTGTTCTCCAGCCTGCTGGTCTCCCTGGCCTCCTGGCCGAAGCCCTTCACCACGCGGACCCCGGTGACCGTCTCCTCGACGTGCTGCGCGATGTCCGCCGCGCGCTGCTGCGCCGACCAGGTGGCCGGGAACAGGCGCTTGCGGGACTTGGCCGCGACGAAGCCGAGCAGTGGCACCACGATCAGCGCGACCACCGTGAGCAGCGGCGACAGCCACAGCATCGCCACCACCGACACCACGACCAGCACCACGACGCCGATGGACAGCGGGACCACGGACAGCAGGCCCTGGACCAGTTGCAGGTCGCTGTTCGCCCTGGACACCACCTGGCCGGTGCGCAGCGCGTCCTGCTTGCCGCCGTCCAGCCGGGAGACCGAGGCGAACACCGACGTGCGCATGTCGTGCTGCACGTCCAGCGCCAGCTTGCCGGCCAGGTAGCGGCGCAGGAAGGCGGCGACGAACCGGATCAGGGCGAGCGCGATCAACACCGTGATCAGCTCGGTCAGCCGGTTCGTCCGGCCGGCTATCGCGTCGTTGACGCCCAGCCGGGTGAGCAGCGGGCCGACCGACTCCAGGCCGGTGCCCAGCGCGGAGCTGAGCACGACGGTGACGACGAGGCCGGGATGACGCCAGCACTCCGCGAACAGCCTGCGGATCCAACCGGTTGGAGCAGTTGACGGGGTAGGGGAGGGTTCGGCCATCGCTCCAGACTAGGACTGGACCCTGTCGGAGTCCGAATCACTTGTTGCTCTCAGGTGATGTCCCGGGTCTGGTTGACCAGCATGCCGGCCATGAACAGCGCGGCCGTCCAGCCAAGGAAGATCAGCCCGCTGGCCCACCAGTCGAACGCGCCGATCGCTCCGGCGCCGATCCGGATCACGTTGAGGAACGCGTTGAACACGTCCGGCGGGATCTGCGCGAGCACCGGCGAGTTGAGGTGGTCCACGATGATGGTCGATGCGGTCGCGCCGGTCAGGCCGTCGGCGGCCCCGTTGGGCAGCACGCCCGACACGTGGTTGTGGAACGCCAGATCCAGGATCGGTTCGGCGATCACGGCGTAGATGATCAGCAGCAGCACCGAGCCCGTCGTCGACCCGAGCAGCGCGCCGACACCGAGGCCGAGCAGCGTCCACAGCAGGCACGCCAGCACCCCGGACAGCCCGATCAGCAGGAAGCCGCTCGCGTCGGGCAGGTAGTGGCCACCGGAACCGGCGAGCGTGCCGAGGATGGCCAGCCCCGAGATGACGACGCCGTACATGGCGCCCCACAACACGTAGGCGATGGCCTTGGAGCCGAGCAGCGCCGAGCGACTGGACGCGGTCAGGAAGCTCGTGGTGATCGTCCTGCGGTGCAGTTCGGTGGACAGGCCCAGGGCGCCGAACAGCATCGGGAACACCGTGGTGATGTTGATGCTGCGGGACAGCGCGAACACGCTCCACGGCACGTCCTGGAACGTCAGGCCGGCCCGCTGGAACGTCGGATCGTCACGCACTCCCTGGGCCAGGTCGGTGACCAGCGTGGCCGCCACGAACGACCAGCCGAACGCCAGGACGACGGCCGGGATCAGCAGCGCCCACCACAGCCTGACCGTGAGGATCTTGCGGAACTCGGCGGTGATCAGCCTGCCCATCAGTGCTCGCCCTCGCGCTCGTCCTTGGTCTGCTGTTCCTGCTGGAGTTCCTGCGGCGGCGGTGCGTCCTGCACCTGCGGCGGCGCGTACGGCGACGGTTCCTGGTACTGCTGCTGTTCGGGCTGGTAGGGCTGGTACTGCGGCGGTGACTGGAACTGCGGTGGCGGCTGGTAGGGCGGTGGCGCCTGGTACTGCTGCTGTTGGTAGGGCTGCTGTTGGTATTGCTGTTCGTACTGCTGCCGCGGCGGCTGGTAGGGCTGCTGTTGCTGGTAGGGCTGGTACGGCTGCTGGAACTGTTGGGGTTGCTGCGGGAACTGCTGTTGCTGCTGGAACTGCGGTGCGCCGAACTGGCCGATCGGGGCACCGCCGTACTGGCCGTTGGTCAGGCTGAAGTACAGCTGTTCGAGGTTGACCCGCTCCTCCTCGATGCCGTACACCGACACACCTGCCTTCAGCGCGATGTCGGCCACCTGCTTGGCCTGCACACCACCGACCGCGAGCCGACCGTCCGGCTGGGGCTCGATGTTGTAGATCTCCTCCTCGCGCAACGCCTTGGTCAGCGCGGCCGGGTCGGACGGGGCCACCAGCACCCTGGCCTGCTGCGACTGGCGCAGGTGGTCCAGTGGGCCGTTGTACATCGTCTGGCCCCTGCTGATGATGATCACCTGGTCCACGGTCTGCTCGACCTCGGCGAGCAGGTGACTGGAGATCAGCACGGTCCGGCCGGAGCGCGCGTAGGCCTGGAGGAACTGCCGCAGCCACGCGATGCCCTCGGGGTCCAGACCATTGGCGGGCTCGTCCAGCACCAGGATCTGCGGGTCGCCCAGGAGCGCGGTGGCCAGTGCCAGCCGCTGCTTCATGCCCAGCGAGAAACCGCCCGCCTTGCGGGCACCCGCGGCGCCGAGGCCGACCAGTTGCAGCACCTGGTCCGCGCGCGGGTCTGGCACGCCGATCGCCGACGCGTAGACGCGGAGGTGGTCGCGCGCGGTCCGCTTCGGGTGGAAGCCCTGGGCTTCCAGCACCGCGCCGACCACCCTGGCCGGCTGGCCCAGTTGGCTGAACGGCACGCCGTTGATCGTCGCCGTACCGCCGGTCGCGGTGACCAGGCCGAGCACCATGCGCAGCGTGGTGGTCTTGCCGGCGCCGTTCGGACCGAGGAAGCCGGTGACCGAGCCGGGTTGCACGGTGAAGCTCAGGTTCTGCACGGCGGTCACCGGGCCGAACTGCTTTGTCAGGCTCTGCACCGTGATCCGGCCGCTGCCGTCGTGCACCTGTCCTCCCGGTTGTGCCTGGTGCTGGAGTGGTGCGGCCATCCTGCCCTACGTGTGCTCACCGTGTGGGCAGGACCGGGAGATCAGCCTGCGGGTTGGCTGCGTCGGCGGCAGGAATGCCGGCCGGGCGGGGCTTCGCCGATGAGGTGCTGGTAGGCCATCGTCCACACGCGGCACGGCCAGCGGCGGCGGCGCAGGCGGGCCGGACAGGCGCGGCAGCGGCCGTCCTCGCCCGGCTCGTGCACGCTGAGTAGCAGGCGCAGACCGTCGGTGAGCCGGTGCAGTTCGGTGCGGGCCGTGGGCACCAGCGACTCGGGTGCACCGTGCCGGGCCAGGTCGTCCAGCATCGCGAGCTGGCGCAGCACCGCCGCGCGCATGGACTCGTCCGTGGTGTTCCTGGCCGGCACCGGGGCCCCGCTAACCCGGGCCGACGGTGGTCGTGCGGGCCTGCGCTGCTTTCGCCAGTGCGCTGCCGAGCAACCGGGTCTGATCGGCGGAGAGCACCGCCGCCTGGCCGGGCGGCGCCACCACCACGATCTGTCCTTGTTGCACGACGACGTTCATCGCACGGCATCGACCGAACGGGTCGGCACATTCCACCCACCAGTGGGATTCAGGAGCAACCACCTGGAGCGGACCGTGCGCTACCCCTTGGCCGGGCATGGTCTCCGGGTCTGCCACCCTGGCTGTATCGGTCGCGGATGCCAGTCACTGCACAGCGTGCACGGTTTTTCACCCGAACGGTCCGACGTGGTGGCGGCTGGATGAACTTTCGGCACACAATGCGGCATCTGTCGCCAGATGCGATGGAGCGTCCGTGCTTTGGTGCGCCTAAGCTGGTGGTGGCGACCCGCTCCCAGCGACCCCCAGGCTGGTTGAGCGGGTCGCCCCCATCTGCCCGGACTCCACTTTCGGCACACCCTGAAAGACTCTTGGTTGACAGAACTCTTAGTTGAAGAGTTAAGTGGACGGATGCTGTTCCAGGGGGTTGCCGCATGCGGGTCCTGATCACCTCGTCACCCGGGCTGGGCCACGTCTTCCCGACAGTGTCGACCGCGTGGGCACTGCGTGCCGCCGGGCACGACGTGATCCTGGCCACCGGCGGGCACCACGACCTGGCCGCGCACGCCGGGCTACAGGTGGTGGACACCGCGCCAGGAGTCGATTCGAGGGGATTGACAGTACCGGCCGACTTCGTGGTCACCCTGGGCGGCGCGCCGGCAGCCGACTTCGGGCCGCTGCCGGACAACGTGCGGCTGGTCGAGTGGGTGCCGCTGGGTGCGCTGCTGGCCGCGAGCACCGCGGCGATCCACCACGGCGGCGCCGGCACGACGCTCACCGCGCTGAACGCCGGGCTGCCGCAGCTGGTGCTGCCGCAGGGTGCCGACCAGTTCATGAACGCGGCCGCGGTGGCCAAGTCGGGTACCGGCGCCGTGGTCACGCCGGACGAACTGGACGCCGACCGGCTCGCCGACCTGCTCGCCGACGGTCCGATGCGGGCCGCCGCGCAGGGCGTCGCGGCCGAGATGGCGGGTCAGCCGAGCCCAGCCGACCTGGTGTCCAGGATTATCGAGCTCGCCACCTGATCGACAGCTCGTTACGGTGGTCACGGCGGGAACGCCCTCCCGGCTCGTCGGGGATACGAGCCGGGAGGGCTTCCTGGGTCCCACGCTAGGCCGTTCGGCCCAGTGGAAATCTGATCAGTGTGATTCCCCGTTAGCCGGTAGAAATGCGGTGGCCCAATCAGCCGCCCAGTGCTGCCGCGAGGCCCGCGCCGTCGTACGAACCGACACCGGTCACGGCGTCATATCCGGTGCCGGCGCGGAATCCGCCGTTGCTGCCGGACGTGATGTCGTGGAATGCCGAACCGTAGTTCGGGCCGGCCGCGATCGAGTAGAACGCCGAGTTGCCGTTGCCGAGATCCGAACCCGATGTCGCGTCGTAGAGTGCCGTGAAACCGGCCCACATCGGCGCCGCACAACTGGTGCCGCCGAATACCTCCCACTGGCCGGCGGAGAAGATGGCGTAACCGGTGTTCGGGTCCGCGTCCAGCGACACGTCCGGCACGGCCCGCTGGCCGCTCGGGTCGTTCTGGTAGCTGGGCGTCGGGAACGACGTCGAGTGGCCGCCGCCCGAGCCGTCCCACGCGGTTTCCGAGCCGTAGCCGCCGCTCGCGCCCGTGCTCAGCGAGGTGCCGCCGGCACCGCTCACGTTCGGGTCGGACGCCGGGGAGTCCACACCGGTGCTGCCGTCCTGGCAGTCGGCGGAACCGCTGTCGCCGGAGGCCGCGTACCAGCTGATTCCCTCGGCGGAACCCTGTGCCAGGGCGTCATCCGTGGCGCTGATCGTCGCCGACGACGAGTCCGCCTCGCACTCGCCCCACGAGATCGACGTGACCGACACGCGGTCCTCGGACGCGATCTGGTTGGCCATGTCGATCTGGCCCTGGTCGGAGTTGGGCGCCTCGTAGACCAGCGTGTTCGCCGCCGGTGCCATGGCCTGCACCAGTTCGATGTCCAGCTCGACCTCACCCTGGCCGTCACCCGGGCTGCCGTCGAAGTTCGCGCCGTCCACCGACACGGTCCGCGGTGCGGCTGCGCCGATGCCGAACTGGCTGTCGTACGTGGCGATGTTGCCGGCCTGGTAGCCGTCGAACT
Source organism: Pseudonocardiaceae bacterium (assembly GCA_036279295.1). GTDB lineage: Bacteria > Actinomycetota > Actinomycetes > Mycobacteriales > Pseudonocardiaceae > DATEPR01. The sequence continues at coordinate 14,665 of DASUJK010000409.1, forward strand.
CCCACAGCGCCACGGTCTGGCCACCGCCGTCGCCGAGTGACGACGTGTCGTACGCGGTACGCAGCTGCTGCGGCGTGAAGCCGTCGATCGCGGTCGGCCGCCGATGTCCTTGCTGCACAGCGGAACTGTGTCGCACCGCGTGGTTGTCCAGGCCTGCGATGCCCTGCACGACACCGGCCACACCGGACGGCAGGCTGGGTGCGGTCGCGTTGGCATAGAACTTGTGGGCGCCCTGCTGGTACGTGCCGATGTGCGTCGAGAACGCCATGGCCACGGTCGCCACCCGGCCGGTCGCGTCGACCACCTGGCGGTTCGCGGACACGTCCTTGACGTGCAGTCCCCGCGACTTCAGGAAGTTGGTGACCGTCGCCACGTCCTGGGTGGTCGGCCCGTACTTCGCCGTGAACTGGGCCGGCGTCAGATAGTGGTGGTACAGCGGCGATGTGCGGTCACTGACCTGGTTGAGGAACTGGCGCAGGCCGGCTTCGTCGTGCGGTTTCAGCGAGACGGCGAACGACATCGTGTCGTTCGCCGCCATGTCGCCGATCCTCGTACTGCCCGCGACGGCCGGATTGACGTTGTGCGGAATGGTGACGAGTGGTACCGATCCTGCTGCGTTGGCCGAGTTGGCCAGCACGACACCGGCCAGTATCGGCACCGGTGCCGCGAGCGCGGCCAAGATACGCAATGCCTTCTTCACAACCATCTCCCGACTTTGTAAAGCAACGTGGTCGGGAGATTATTCGGTTGTGTCCGATTCGGTCAATGAACAATTCTTCACGCAGGCCGAATCAGTGGATTAACTGTTTAATTGTCAGTACGTAAGTACTGTCTCCATCGGTGTGTAAGCCATTTCGTGCGCCTGCGCGACCGGTTCGTTGACAAGCTTGCCGTCATGCGTGTTCAGGCCGAGTGCGAGTGCCTTGTCGGCACCGAGCGCGGCGTGCCAGCCCCGGTCGGCGATGGCAGCGGCGTAGGGCAGCGTCACGTTGGTCAGCGCGTAGGTGGACGTGCGCGGCACGGCGCCGGGCATGTTGGCCACGCAGTAGAACACCGAATCGTGCACGACGTAGGTCGGGTCGTCGTGCGTCGTGGCGTGCGAGTCGGCGAAGCAGCCGCCCTGGTCGATGGCGATGTCCACCAGCACCGAGCCCGGCTTCATCGCGGCGACGAGCGTGTTGTCCACCAGCTTCGGCGCCTTCGCGCCCGGCACCAGCACGGCGCCGATCACCAGGTCGGCCTCCCGGACGGCCAGGTCGATGGCGTACCGGTTGGACGTCACGGTGCGCAGGCGGCCCTGGAACTGGTTGTCGATCTGGCGCAGCCGGTCGACGTTGGTGTCCAGCACCTCGACGTCGGCGCCCATGCCCAGCGCCACGGTGGCCGCGTTGATGCCGGCGACACCGCCGCCGATCACCACGACCCGCGCCGGGTGCACGCCGGGCACGCCACCGGGCAGCACACCCCGGCCGCCGGACGGCTTCATCAGCGCGTACGCGCCGACCTGCGGTGCCAGCCGGCCTGCCACCTCGGACATCGGGGCGAGCAGCGGCAGCGCGCCGTTGGCGGTCTGCACGGTCTCGTAGGCGATGCCGGTGGTGCCGGAGTCCAGCAGTGCGGACGTCAGCGGACGGTCGGCGGCCAGGTGCAGGTAGGTGAACAGGACAAGGCCGGGCCGCAGCCGCGGGTACTCGGCGGCGATCGGCTCCTTGACCTTCAGGACGAGCTCGCCCTCGGCCCACACGTCGTCGGCCGATGCCAGCACCTTGGCGCCTGCGGCCAGGTACTCCTCGTCCGGAATGGCGGACCCGAGGCCCGCTTCGGCTTCGACGTAGACCTCGTGCCCACGGGTGGTCAGCTCATGGGCGCCGGCCGGGGTCAGCGCGACCCGGTACTCGTTGTTCTTGATCTCCCGTGGAACGGCGATCTTCACCGGTTTGTCCTTCCGCAGTGCTCCGGTTGGTGGCCTCGCACATCACGGTGGGGCAGCGGGGCGCTCCTGTCATCATCCGCCGAGCACCAGAACTGTGCACAGCGACTGTGCCAGCAGCACAACACTGAGCCGAACGAGTTAACCCCAGCGCACTGCGATGAGTTGCGCGAGCAGGGCGAGCCGTACGTCGGGATCGGTCAGATCCACGTCGGCCAGTTCGGCGACCCTACGCATCCGGTACCGCAGGGTGTTGGGGTGGATCCGCAGTGCCCGACCGGCCGCCCTCGGGTCGCCGGGGTGGCGCAGCCACTCGTAGAGCGTGTGCAGGTACTCGGTGCCGTTGGCGTCGTCGTGCTGGCGCAGCGTCGGCAGCGGCCCGACCTCGGTCACGCCGGTGCTGACCGCCGCCGTGGCCAGCCGGTGCAGGGCCAGCACGGCCCAGGTCTCCTGGTAGTCAGCCACCACACCGGCCACCAGCCCGGCCCGCAGCAGGCCGAGCGTCTCCTGGGCCTGTGCCTTCGACCTGGGCAGCTCGGTCAGCGCGGCCGGTGCGCCTGCCGCGGCCAGTGCCCGTTCACCGGCCGGACCGGACAGTGCCGCCCGCAGCGCGTCCCAGCCGCCCTCGCCGGGACCGTCCGGCACCACCGCGTACAGCAGCCCGTGCAGGTCGGCGACCGCGGGCCGTTTGCCGATACCGGTGGTGATCCGCTGCCACAAGGCCAGCCGCAGGCCCTCGGTACGCAGGTCGTCCCCGGTCTCCCGGCCGGCAGCGTCGATGGCGACCACCCGGTGCGGTGTCTCGGCGAGATCCAACTCGGCCGCCGCCACCCGCACGCTGCCGCTGCCCTCCAGCAGGGCTCGCACCCGTTCCGCGGAATGCCGTCGTTCCGCGTCCACCCTGGCCCGTCTGCGCAGCAGGTGCAGTGCGACCACCGGCCCGGCGTCGGCGAACGCGGCGGCCCGCGCGTCCGGCACCTTGCCCGGCACCACGGCCCACATCGAGCCGAGCAGTTCACCACCCATCCGGATCGGCACGATCAGCCTGGGCAGCGTGCCGTCCCGCTGGGCGGCGACGTAGATCGTGTTCCCACCTCTGGACAGCTCCCGGAACACACCACGGGACCGGAACCGCGCGAGCACGTCGTCCGGCACCCGTCGGCCCATGATCGTGGACACGCGGGCCGGGTCGGTGCGGTCCTGGCGGGCTGAATAGGCCAGCACCCTGGAGTTGGCGTCCTCAATGGTGACCGGTGCGTCCACAACGGACGCGACGGCGTCGGCCAGCCGGAACAGGTCGCCAAGGCCACCGGGTTCGTCGTCGTCCCGCCCAGCGTCGGCGGCGTCCGCGTCGGCGTCCAGCACGGTCCGCAGCAGCCAGACCAGCTGCGCCCAGCCGGTGCCCGACCGCACCTCGATCACCGACGTCCGAGCCGCCTTGCCGGCATTGAGCACGGCGGACTGGCCGGCCACCGGTGGTTTCAGCAGCACAGCGGCCGCACCTCGCTCGCCGGCGTGCCGGACGAGTTCGACGGCGTCCCGGCCGGTGCCGACGGCCACGCCGAGCACCAGGTCACCGGCCGCCAGCTGGGTGCGCCTGCCCGGCTCCGCGATCACCACATCGCTGACCGGGCAGGGCTGGTCCTGGGTCAGGACGGCCTGCAACAGCGTGGGACCGACCCGGTCGACGACCCCCTGCACGGTGAGCATCACATCATCGTCACACCGGGCACTGCGGTACCGCGAACCGGCCGACGCCGGTTGACCACCATCGCCGCAACGCCGACTAGTCCGCCGATCAGCAGGATTGCCGCCGGTAGCACCAGGTTGGCGAACGCGGTACCCATCGACGACCAGCTCTCGTCGGACACACCGAACCAGCCGGCCGCCGCACCGGCGCCGACCAGGTTGACCACCAGTGCCGTGACCGTGAACAGCGCGGCGACCACCACACACACCCGGCCGCGCTCGACCAGCGACAGCGCCAGCAGACCGACGGCGATGATCAGCAGTGCCGCATAGCTGTTCCTGGGTTGCAGATAGGTCAGGAACTCCATGGTGGCCGCGCTCGCGATGGCCAGCAGCATGCCGAGCCCGGCAACCGTCCACCGGCGGCTGGACAGGCGCCTGCCGAACCGGCGGGGCACGGCGGCCACGGCGGCGATCGCCAGCCCCGCAACGAAACCGGCCACGGTGAGCAGGTCGAACAACAGGACCGAACTTCGGCTCAGCGTCCCCGCGCTGCTGTCCGGCATGTGCAGCATCACGAACTCGATCACCGGGAACAGCACGACGTACAGCGCGAGGCTGGTGGACGCGTACAGCAGGTGCCAGCCGGTCTGCGGCGCCAATCCGCTGCGCCTGGCGCGACGGTGGTACCAGAGCAGGCTGACCAGCGGGCCGAACATCACGACGCAGAACCAGTACAGCGCCACCGACATCGGGTCGCCGAGCGCCGCGTCACACGTGCCGAACTGTTGCAGTGGCGCGAACGCGAGCCCGGAGATCTGCGGCGACGAGCCGACCGCCGGATTCCACACGGAATCGACATCGGACGGACCGGATGTCTGGTACACCCACGGCGCGGCGAGGATCAGCAGGCCGAACAGCAGCATCGGGAACCAGTAGCCGTTGCGGTCCTGGGTGAGCGGTGTGGGCGGCGGTTCGTACCGATTCGTCGGGTCGTACCGGTTCGCGGTCGACGGTGTTGATCGCGGGGTGCGGGTACCCGCGTCATGAATCATGATCGCCCACACCTCGCACGCTGTCCTGGTCGGCGGTCAGGCTTGTACTACCCGGTACTGATGAGTCTGCGGTGTTCGGCCGCTTACGCCAAGCGACGAAAGTCGCGCTGTCGGTGGTCGTGGCGCACGGTGCGCCGGACGGTCATCGAACTCCCAACCTACTGCCAGGTGGCTCACAGGTTGAGGTGGTGTCGTTGGACCCGCGGGGTGCCCGGCTCCTGGCGTGGTAGCGCTGTGGATGCCTTGGCAGGGACCAGAGTGCGATGATCAGTCGACCCCCAGGCGATCATCGCGGAGCTGGGTACCCCGCCCACGTCAGCGCAGGGCGGCCGTGAGCATGGTCGCCACCTCGGTCATGCCGGCCGCGTTCGGGTGCACCGGGAACGCGGGCGCGGTCGGGATGATGCCCTCCACCCACTTGCGGCTCTCCGGCTGGCACACGTCGTGCCCGGTGGTGACGCCGGGGTTCACGAACATGTCGCCCGCCGCGGCCGCCCGCGCACCCAGCATGGCGTTCAGCTTGTGCTCGACACCGTCCAGGTAGGGCACGTCGCCCCTGGCCAGCGGCACGATCGGCCAGCATCCGCCGGAGGGCGGCAGGATGCGCAGGTAGCCGACCACCACGACGCGCGCGTGCGGGGCCCGCTGCCGGATACCGGCCAGCACGGCGGCCACCTTCGGCGCGGTCGCGTTGATCTTCGCGGCCAGCTGGTCGGTGCCGCCCGCCGTGTAGTGCCGCTGGCACGGATTGCTGAACGGGCCGGTGAAGCTCTCCAACGCGCACGTCTCCAGGATCGACGTGAACCCGATGTCGTTGCCGCCGATGGTGACCGTGACCAGGTCGGTGTTCGCGGTCAACGCGTTGAACTGCGGCGCGTTGCTGCCGAACGCCACCGACTGGGCCGCCGTCATGTCAGCCGTCGCCGCGCCACCGCAGGACACGTCCACCAGCGTCGGAATACCCAGCGACCTGGCCAGGTCACCCGCGTAGTTGTGGTTCGACCGCGCGCAGCCGATCGGGTGCGGCGACTGGGTCGGGATCAGCGGACCGGAGGCGTAGGAGTCGCCGAGGGCGACGTAGTGCTGGAAGCTCGGTGCCGCGTCCGCCTGGGTGGCGCTGATCAACACCCCGGCCAGGGCGGCGATGGCCGCACACGCTGCGACAACCCGACGGGAACGCGCCATGGGAACCTCGCTGCCGCTCGGTGTGACGGATACCCGTCGGATCGTGCTGGTCACGGAGCGTGGTGTCAAGCGTGCAGGTCCAGCGCGGCCTGTACCAACTCCTCGGCGGCGGGCCTGCGCTCGGCGTCGTAGGTGTCCAGCAGGGCGGGACTGGCGGCGCCGTCGAGCACGTCGGCCAGCTTCCACGCCAGGTTGTAGGCATCCCCGATGGCGGCGTCGCCACCGCTGGACGGCGTGGCCTTGGCGGCGTCGCCGGCCAGGAAGACCCGGCCGTCGGCGAA